>NZ_JBVOOL010000005.1:0-381320 GCF_055664045.1 Kitasatospora sp. NPDC023385
GGCTCCCAGTAGACGACTGGGTTGATAGGCCGGATATGGAAGCCCTGTAAGGGGTGGAGTTGACCGGTACTAATAGGCCGAGGGCTTGTCCTCAGTTGCTCGCGTCCACTGTGTTGTTCTGAAACAACGACCCCATGGCATGGCCTGTCGTGGTGCGGTTGACAGTTTCATAGTGTTTCGGTGGTCATAGCGTGAGGGAAACGCCCGGTTACATTCCGAACCCGGAAGCTAAGCCTCAAAGCGCCGATGGTACTGCAGGGGGGACCCTGTGGGAGAGTAGGACGCCGCCGAACAATCTTTCAGAAGAACCCCCATCCGGGATCCGGATGGGGGTTCTTCGCGTTTCCGGGAAATTCGCCCGAGCCCTGCCGGGTAACCCCCGCCGAGTGGCTGGTCCACCGTCAATATGCCGCTAAAACCGCCCGATCGGTGGGCTGATCAGCGGAAAATCGCTGGTCACGCCGTAGTCTCGAAGGGAAGGGGAACAAGCGTCCGGGGGCGACTCCCGGGCTCGGCCGGATCAAGAATGGTGCTCATGGGACGAGGCAGGCTGCGCATCTACCTCGGGGCGGCGCCCGGGGTCGGCAAGACGTACGCCATGCTCGCCGAGGCGCACCGGCGGCGGGAGCGTGGCACAGACGTCGTGGTGGCGTTCGTGGAGGACCACGGCCGCCGGCGTACCGCGGACATGGTGGCCGGGCTGGAAGTCGTGCTGCGGCAGCAGGTGGTGCACCGGGGGGCCAGGTTCTCCGAGATGGACCTGGATGCCGTCCTCGCCCGCCGCCCGCAGGTGGCGCTGGTGGACGAGCTGGCCCACACCAATGTGCCCGGCTGCCGCAACGCCAAGCGCTGGCAGGACGTCGAGGAGTTGTTGGCGGCCGGGATCGACGTGGTCTCCACCGTCAACGTGCAGCACCTGGAATCGCTCGGCGACGCCGTCGCGGGCATCACCGGGGTGCGCCAGCGGGAGACCGTGCCGGACGAGGTGGTGCGGCGTGCCGACCAGATCGAGCTGGTGGACATGTCCCCACAGGCGCTGCGGCGGCGGCTGGCGCACGGGAACGTGTACGCGCCGGAGAAGGTCGACGCCGCTCTCGCGAACTACTTCCGTCCGGGCAACCTGACCGCGCTGCGCGAGTTGGCGCTGCTGTGGACGGCGGACCGGGTGGACGAGTACCTGCAGAAGTACCGTGCCGAGCAGGGCATCGAAGGCACCTGGCAGGCCAGGGAGCGGATCGTGGTGGGCCTCACCGGCGGGCCCGAGGGCGCGACGCTGATCCGCCGGGCGGCCAGGATCGCGGCCCGCGTCTCCGGGGGCGAGCTGCTGGCCGTGCACATCTCCCGGTCGGACGGGCTCACCGGCTCCGGCTCGCCGCAGACGCTGATCGAGCAGCGCGCGCTGGTGGAGAGCCTCGGCGGGTCCTTCCACGCCGTGCTGGGCGACGACCCGGCCGCCGGGCTGCTGGACTTCGCCCGGGGCGTGAACGCGACCCAGATCGTGCTGGGCACCAGCCGCCGGCCCGCCTGGCAGTACGTGTACGGGCCGGGCGTCGGCATCATGGTGACCCGGGAGGCCGGGGACATCGACGTCCACATGGTCACCCACGAGCACGCGGGGCACGGCCGCGGAAGGATCCCCGTCCGGCGGATCACCGACCTCGGCCGGACCCGGACGGTCGCCGGCTGGCTGGTCGGACTGGCCGGCCCGCCGCTGCTGGCGGTCGTGCTGACCACGATCGGCGGCCTGGGGCTCTCCACCGACATGCTGCTGTTCCTGTCGTTGACGGTGTGCGCGGCGCTGGTCGGCGGGCTGCTGCCGGCGATCGGCTCGGCGCTGGTCGGCTCCTCGGTGCTGAACTACTACTTCACGCCGCCGCTGCACACGTTCACCATCAGCGAGCCGCAGAACATCATGGCGGTGGCGATATTCAGCATCGTCGGAATATCGGTGGCCTCCGTGGTGGACCTGGCGGCCCGGCGCACCCACCAGGCGGCCCGCAGCCAGACCGAGGCGCAGACGCTCAGCGCGCTCGCCGGCACGGTGCTGCGCGGCGCCCCCGACGGGGACGGGGTGCTGCCCGCGCTGATGGAGCAGGTGCGGGAGACGTTCGGGCAGGAGAGCGCCGCGCTGCTGGAGCGCCCGGAGCCGGTCGGCCCGTGGGCGGCGGTGGCCGGCGCCGGGCCGCGGCCGCCGGAGCGGCCGGAGGAGGCCGACGTGGACGTCCCGGTCGGCGAGTGCCTGGCGCTGGTGCTGCGCGGCCGGGTGCTGCCCGGGGCGGACCGGCGCCTGCTCGGGGCTTTCGCCGCGCAGGCCGCCGTGGTGCTGGAACGCCGCCGGCTGTCCCGCGAGGCCGCCGCGGCGCGCCGGGAGGCCGAGGGCAACCGGATCCGGACGGCTCTGCTGGCCGCCGTCTCGCACGACCTGCGCACCCCGCTGGCCGGCATCAAGGCCTCGGTGACCTCGCTGCGTTCGGCCGACGTCCAGTGGGATCCGGAGGACGAGGCGGAGCTGCTGGCCGGGATCGAGGCCGGGGCCGACCGGCTGGACCACCTGATCAACAACCTGCTCGACATGAGCCGGCTGCAGACCGGGACGGTCACCCCGCTGATCCAGGAGACCGACCTGGACGAGGTGGTGCCCTACGCGCTCGGCGGGGTGCCGGCGGCATCCGTCCGGCTGGACGTCCCGGAGACGCTGCCGATGATCCGGGCCGACGGCGGGCTGCTGGAGCGCTCGCTGGCCAACCTGGTGGAGAACGCCGTCAAGTACAGCCCGGACGGCGTCAGGGTCCTGGTCAAGGCCGACGCGCTGGAGCAGCCGGGGTTGCCGGGCCGGGTCGAGTTGAGGATCGTCGACCGCGGGCCGGGCGTGCCGGAGGAGGCCAAGGAGAAGATCTTCGCGCCGTTCCAGCGCTACGGCGACGCGCCGCGGGGCGCCGGGGTGGGCCTGGGCCTGGCGGTGGCGCGCGGCTTCGTCGAGGCGATGGACGGTACCGTCACCGCCGAGGACACCCCCGGCGGCGGCCTCACCATGGTCGTGAGCCTGCCGGCCGTCGAACGGCCGCCCGAACCGGACGGGCCGCCCGAACCGGACGGGCCACCCGAACCGGACGGGCCGCCCGAACCGGACGGTCCGGGTGAGCCGGGCGAGCCGGGCGGCGACGGAAGCGGCCCGCTCGCGGAGCTGATCACCTGAGCCCGGTGGGCCGGTGGGGCCCGCGCTCCCCGGTGCCCCGCGTCGTACCGCACGTCAGCCCCACAGTCCGTCAGTCACCCCCAGTCCGTAAGTCAGACAGCCCTGAAAGGCGGAGCCCGCACATGACCCGGGTCCTCGTCGTGGACGACGAACCGCAGATCGTCCGCGCGCTGGTGATCAACCTCAAGGCCCGCAAGTACGAGGTGGACGCGGCCCATGACGGCGCGAGCGCCCTGGAACTGGCCGCCGCCCGGCATCCGGACGTCGTCGTCCTCGACCTGGGCCTGCCCGACATGGACGGCGTCGAGGTGATCCGGGGCCTGCGCGGCTGGACCCGGGTGCCGATCATCGTGCTGTCCGCCCGGCACGCCTCGGACGAGAAGGTGGAGGCGCTGGACGCCGGCGCCGACGACTACGTCACCAAGCCGTTCGGCATGGACGAGCTGCTCGCCCGGATGCGGGCCGCCGTGCGGCGGGCCGAGCCGGTGGCCGGGGAGGCCGACTCGCTGGTGGTCACCGAGAGCTTCACGGTCGACCTCGCGGCCAAGAAGGTCAACCGGGACGGCGCCGACGTCCGCCTCACCCCGACCGAGTGGCACCTGCTGGAAGTGCTGGTCCGCAACGCCGGGCGGCTGGTCAGCCAGACCCAGCTGCTGCAGGAGGTGTGGGGCCCCGCCTACCGCACCGAGACCAACTACCTGCGGGTCTACCTCGCCCAGCTGCGCCGCAAGCTGGAGCACGACCCCTCGCACCCGCGGCACTTCATCACCGAACCGGGAATGGGATACCGGTTCGAGAGCTGACCGCCGTTGCCCCCGGCGGCTGAACGACCTGCCGCCGGGCGCCCGGAAACCGGTACCCTTCCGGCATGAGTGGTGACAACAGCAGCGGCCAGCCGCAGGGTCGGTTCCGCCGCATGCTCAGCCGGCTGACCTCCTCGGCCGAGGAACTGGACGCCGAGGACCTGCGCCAGGAGAGCGCCGCCGAGTCGGGATGCACGCCGATCGCGGGCTGCGGTGACCGCGAGCTGGTCACCGTGGCGGGCACGCTGCGTACGGTGACGCTCCGGCCGAGGGCCGGCGTGCCGGCCCTGGAGGCCGAACTCTTCGACGGCACCGAGCCGTTGGACGTGGTCTGGCTCGGCCGTCGCTCGATCGCGGGGATCGAGCCCGGCCGTCGGCTGGTCGCCAGTGGCCGGATCAGCCACGCACGCGGGCGCCGCGTGCTGTTCAACCCCCGCTACGAGCTGCGTCCGGTCGGACACGGGAGCGAATCAGCGTGAGCAACCAGCCCGGCGGCGACGCCGCCCAGCTCGACCTGGCCCAGGACCCGGCGGCCGAGGAGGCCGCCCGGAAGGCCGCCTCCAAGGAGGCCGCCGACACCGTGATGAAGGCCTTCGGCGGCGTGCGCGGCATGATCGACATGACGCTGCCCGGCCTGGTCTTCATCGTCACGTACAACCTGACCCACCAGGTCAGCACGTCCGCGTGGGCCGCGCTCGCGCTGAGCGGACTGTTCGTGGTGGCCCGGCTGGCGAAGCGGGAGACCATCCAGCACGCCTTCAGCGGGGTGTTCGGCGTCGCCCTCGGCGCCTGGATCTCGATGAAGAGCGGCAAGGCCGAGGACTTCTACCTGCCCGGCCTGCTCTGGAACGTCGGCTACTGCATCGCCCTCGCGGCGTCCGCGCTGGCGCGCTGGCCGATGATCGGCGTGATGCTCGGCCCGATCACCGGCGAGATGTTCACCTGGCGCAAGGAGAACCCGGGCCGCCTGGCCGCCTACACCAAGGCGACCTGGGCCTGGGTAGTGATCATGGGCCTCAAGCCGGTGGTCCTCTTCCCGCTGTACTTCACCCACAACGTCAACCTGCTGGGCTGGCTGAAGGTCGCCCTCGGCATCCCGCCGATGCTGCTGGCGATGTACGTCACCTGGCAGATCCTGCTGAAGGCGCCGCCGCCGATCAAGGCGCCGCTGGACGACGAGGAGGAGCAGCCGGCCAAGTAGCCGCGCCTCCCACGGCTTTCCCCGCACGCGACGGCGCAGGGCCCGCACCCACCCGGGTGCGGGCCCTGCGCCGTTCCTCCGGTCCTGCGGGGCCGGTCCTACTGGGCGCCGGAGGTGGCCGACAGCAGCTGCTCCAGCTCCTCCTCGCGCTCCTGGGCGGCGACGAAGAGCAGCTCGTCGCCGCCCTCCAGGGTGTCGTCCTTGCCCGGCACCAGGACCCGGCCCTCGCGGATGATGGTCACCAGCGCGGTGTCCTGCGGCCAGACCACGTCGCCGACCCGGGTGCCGACCAGCTCGGTGTCGGAGGCCAGGGTCAGCTCGACCAGGTTGGCGTTGCCCTGGCTGAAGCGCATCAGCCGGACCAGGTCGCCGACGCTGACCGCCTCCTCCACCAGGGCGGACATCAGGCGCGGGGTGGACACGGCCACGTCCACGCCCCAGGACTCGTTGAAGAGCCACTCGTTCTTGGGGTTGTTCACCCGGGCGACCACCCGCGGCACCGCGTACTCGGTCTTGGCGAGCAGCGAGACGACCAGGTTGACCTTGTCGTCACCGGTCGCGGCGATCACCACGTGGCAGCGCTGCAGCGCGGCCTCGTCCAGGGAGGTGATCTCGCAGGCGTCGGCCAGCAGCCACTCCGCCATGGGCACCCGCTCCACCGAGATGGAGTTGGGGTTCTTGTCGATCAGCAGGACCTCGTGACCGTTCTCCAGCAGCTCGCCCGCGATCGAGCGGCCCACGGCACCGGCACCGGCAATGGCGACCCGCATCAGTGACCCTCCTCCTTCGGCCCCTGCGCGAACGCGGCCTCGACGGCCGTCAGGTCGGCCCGGCGCAGCATCACGTGCACCAGGTCGCCTTCCTGCACCACCATCTGCGACGTGGGCAGGACGCCCTCGCCGAGCCGGGTGACGAACGCCACCCGGGTGCCGGAGGCATCCTCCAGCGCACCGATCCGGTGGCCGACCCAGCTGGGGTCGTACGCGACCTCGGCCAGCTGCACGCCGCCGCTCGGGTCCTGCCACAGCGGCTCGGCGCCGCTCGGCAGCAGCCGGCGCAGCATCTGGTCGGCGGTCCAGCGGACCGTCGCGACGGTGGGGATGCCCAGGCGCTGGTAGACCTCGGCGCGGCGGGGGTCGTAGATCCGGGCCGCGACGTTCTCGACGCCGAAGTTCTCCCGGGCCACCCGCGCGGCGATGATGTTGGAGTTGTCACCGCTGGAGACCGCGGCGAACGCGCCGGCCTCCTCGATGCCCGCCTCGCGCAGGGTGTCCTGGTCGAAGCCGACGCCGGTGACCCGGCGCCCGTTGAATCCTGCGCCCAGCCGACGGAACGCCGTCGGGTCCTGGTCGACGACGGCGACCGAGTGGCCCTGTTTCTCCAGGGCTCTCGCGAGGGCGGAGCCCACGCGGCCGCAGCCCATGATGACGATGTGCACCGGCGCTACCTCACCCGTCCCGTTGGGGCACTGACCTGCGCAAACACCGTTCATCTCCCTTTCCGGCCCGGCTGTCCGGGACGAGCGTTCTCGTGGGGCGCCGGCCCCGGCAACACCCCACAATCCGAGTGTTGCCCGCCGACTCGTATGCGACACGCTAGCCGGTCCATAGAACGCAGTCGCGACGAAGGGGGGGACAAACGGCGGAGGCTTGTCCGGGGAACCCCTACGATTCCTTACCGTGCCTATGCCGAAAGACCTTCCGAAACGCATCCTGATCGGGCGCGCGCTGCGCAGCGACAAGCTGGGCGAAACGCTTCTCCCGAAGCGGATCGCGCTGCCTGTGTTCGCCTCGGACGCGCTCTCCTCGGTCGCGTACGCCCCCGAGGAAATCCTGCTCACGCTCTCGATCGCGGGCACCTCGGCGATCCACTTCTCCTGGCAGATCGGCCTCGTCGTCGCGATCGTCATGCTCGCCGTCGTCGCCTCCTACCGGCAGAACGTGCACGCCTATCCGAGCGGTGGCGGTGACTACGAGGTCGCGACCGTCAACCACGGGCCCAAATCGGGCCTGGTGGTGGCGAGCGCCCTGATGGTCGACTACGTGCTCACCGTGGCCGTGTCGACCACCTCGGGCGTCGCCAACGTCGTCTCCGCCGTCCCCTCGCTGCGCGGCCACGAGCTGACCCTGTCGGTGATCGTGGTCGTCCTGCTGATGGGCATGAACCTGCGCGGTGTCCGCGAATCCGGTACCGCCTTCTCCGTCCCCACCTACGCCTTCATGGTCGGCGTGATCGGGATGGTCGGCTACGGCGTCTTCCGGCACTTCGTGCTCGGCCAGGACATGCCCGCCGAGAGCTCCGGCTTCCACCTCATGCCCACGCCCGGCAACGGCTCGCTGGCGGGCTTCGCGATGGTCTTCCTGCTGCTGAAGTCCTTCTCCTCCGGCTGCGCCGCACTCACCGGCGTGGAGGCGATCTCCAACGGCGTGCCGGCCTTCCGCAAGCCCAAGAGCAAGAACGCCGCCACCACGCTGCTGATGATGGCGAGCATCGCCGTCGTGATGTTCATGGGCATCATCTGGCTGGCCCGCCTCACCGGCGTCCAGATGGCCGAGAACCCGGCGGAGCAGCTCGGCGGCGCCTCCTCCGGCTACCACCAGAAGACCGCGCTGGCCCAGATCAGCGAAGCCGTCTTCAACAACTTCACGCCCGGCTTCTACTTCGTCGCCGCCGTCACCGGCCTGATCCTGGTGCTCGCCGCCAACACCGCCTTCAACGGCTTCCCGGTGCTCGGCTCGATCCTCGCGCAGGACCGCTACCTGCCCCGGCAGCTGCACACCCGCGGCGACCGGCTGGCCTTCTCCAACGGCATCATCCTGCTGGCGATCGCCGCGATCCTGTTCGTCGTCGCCTTCGACGCCGACCCCAACCGGCTGATCCAGCTCTACATCGTCGGCGTCTTCGTCTCCTTCAACATGAGCCAGTCCGGCATGATCCGGCACTGGACCCGGCTGCTGCGCACCGAGACCGACCCGGCCAAGCGCCGCCACATGCAGCGCAGCCGGGCGATCAACACCTTCGGCCTGGTGATGACCATGGCCGTACTGATCGTCGTCCTGGTCACCAAGATCAGCCACGCCTGGATCGCGATCGCGGCGATGGTCGTGCTGTTCGTGATGATGAAGGGCATCCGCCGCCACTACGACCGGATCTCCGACGAGCTCACCGCCGCCGAGGAGCCGGACGACGTGGTGCTGCCCACCCGGGTGCACGCCATCGTGCTGGTCTCCAAGCTGCACAAGCCGGCGCTGCGCGCCCTCGCGTACGCCAGGCTGGCCCGCGCCCACACCCTGGAGGCGGTCACGGTCAACGTCGACCCGGCCGACACGGCGGCGCTGCGGCAGGAGTGGGACGAGCGTGGCATCGAGGTGCCGCTCAAGGTGCTGGACTCGCCGTTCCGCGAGGTCACCGGGCCGGTCCTGGACCACGTGAAGAACCTGCGCCGCAACAGCCCGCGCGACGTGGTCTCGGTCTACATCCCCGAGTACGTGGTCGGCCACTGGTACGAGCACCTGCTGCACAACCAGAGCGCGCTGCGGCTCAAGGGCCGACTGCTGTTCAAGCCCGGGGTGATGGTCACCTCGGTGCCCTGGCAGCTGGAGTCCTCGGAGCGGCGCAAGCCGCAGAAGGCCTGGTCGGCGCCGGGTGCCGTCCGGCGTGGCGAGCCGCGGGCGCCGAAGGCCGTACAGTCGAAGGATCCCGACTCCACCGGCGCGAGTGCCGGTGCCACCTCCGACCGCAGCAAGGACGCCTCTTCGTGACCCGCAACACTCCGCCCCGCTCCTCGGGCTCCTCCTCCGGCAAGGGCTCCCGCCGGAGCGGCTCCCAGCCCGGGCAGGTGTCCCGGCCGCGCTGGGGCCGGCCGTCCCGTCCGGAGGCCACCGACCGCGACGGCCTCACCGCGCGCACCGCGCCGATCGTCCCGGGGGAGCAGGAGCCGTCGGAGAGCCCGAAGCCGAGCCGGGGCGCCGCCGGGAAGGGCGCGGGCAAGGGCGTCGGCGCGGGCGCGGGCAAGGGTGCCGGGAAGGGCTCCTCCGGCGCTGCCGGTGCCGCTGGTGCCGCCGGTGCTTCGGGGGCCTCCGGTGGGGCTCGGAAGGCGCCGCGCAAGCAGGCGGTGCGGCCGCCCAAGGCGCTGCGAACCCCCGCCGCGCGGGTGCCGCGGTCCGAGACGCCGTCCGGCGAGCCGCTGGCCGGACAGCGGTACGAGGTCGAGGTCGGCCCGGTCGCGCACGGCGGCGGGCACTGCGTGGCCCGGTACGAGGGGCGGGTGCTCTTCGTGCGGCACGCGCTGCCCGGCGAGAAGGTCGTCGCGCTGGTGACCGAGGGCACCTCCACCTCGCGCTTCCTGCGGGCCGACGCGGTGGAGGTGCTGGAGCCTGCCAAGGAGCGGATCGAGGCGCCGTGCCCGTTCTCCGGCCCGGGCAAGTGCGGCGGCTGCGACTGGCAGCACGTCACCCCCGGCGGGCAGCGCAAGCTCAAGGCGTCGGTGCTGACCGAGCAGCTGGCCAAGCTGGCCGGGCTCACCCCGGAGGAGGCCGGCTGGGACGGCAGCGTCGAGCCGGTCGGCGGCAAGCTCCCGGCCGGACAGGTGCCGGCCTGGCGCACCCGGATCCAGTACGCGGTGGATCCGGAGACCGGGAAGGTCGGCCTGCGCAAGCACCGGTCGCACGACGTGCAGCCGGTGGACCGCTGCCTGATCGCCTCCGAAGGCGTCAGCGAACTGGGCATCGAGTCCCGGGACTGGCCGGGCGTCGCCTCGGTCGAGGTGTACGCCGCGGCCGGCTCCTCGGACCGCCAGGTGGTGCTGACGCCGCGGCCCGGCGCCCAGCTGCCGCTGGTCGAGCTGGACAAGCCGGTGTCGATCGCCCGGATCGACGAGCAGGGCGACGTGCACCGGGTGCACGGCCGCGGCTTCGTGCGCGAGCGGGCGTCCGGGCGGACCTGGCGGGTCAGCAACGGCGGGTTCTGGCAGATCCACCCGGAGGCGCCGGACACCCTGGTCGACGCCGTGCTGGACGGCCTGGACCCGCAGTGGGGCGAGAACGCGCTCGACCTGTACTGCGGCGTCGGCCTGTTCGCGGGCGCGCTGGCCGACCGGGTCGGCGAGGACGGCGCGGTGCTCGGCATCGAGTCCGCCAAGCAGGCCGTGGTCGACGCCCGGCACAACCTGGCGGCGCTCGACAACGTGCGGATCGAGTGCGACCGGGTCGAGGCGCTGCTGCCGCGCACCGGCATCACCGCCACCGACCTGATCGTCCTGGACCCGCCGCGCTCGGGCGCCGGGCGCGAGACCGTCGCGCACCTGGTCGGGCTGGAGGCGCGCCGCATCGCGTACGTCGCCTGCGACCCGGCGGCGCTCGCCCGGGACCTGAAGTTCTTCCGCGAGGGCGGCTACCGGCCGGTGTCGCTGCGGGCCTTCGACCTGTTCCCGATGACCCACCACTTCGAGTGCGTGGCGATCCTGGAGCCCACCGGGGAGTGACCCCCTCGGCCGGTCCGGTCGGCTCGAACCAGGAGGCGGTACCCGCTGCGGCGGGTACCGCCTCCTGGGCGTTGCGGGCCGGGCGGGTCAGGGCTCGTTGTGCTCCTCCTCGTCGGCGCTGTGCGGGAGGACGATGCCGTGCTGGGAGGCGAGCCGCAGGAGTGAGGCGACCCGGCCCTCGTACGCCTGGATGCCGTCGGCATCCCTGTCGGCCCGCGCCGCCGCGAGGTCCCGTCGGGCCTGGGCGAGCTGCTCGCGCAGCTCCTGGTCGAACATGGCTGTCATAGCCGGCCTCCACACCGGTCGGTGCCGGTCAGTGGAACGCTCAGGGGAGTTCACCATCCCGGATGGTGAAGGACTCTTCTAGTCTCGCTCGTTCTGCCGGGGGTGGGGCGGTGGTGGGCGGGTATGGGAGATGGGCGGCTCGGAGCGGTGGCGGGCGGGCGGTGTGGGTGAGGGTTCCGGGGCGGCTGAGGGTGGCCGAGGTGGCTCGGGGCGGTGGCTCGGGGCGGCCTCAGGCGGCTCTTGTGGTGGCTCTTGAGATGGCTCTTGAGATGGCGGGGAGGTTGCGTGGGGGCGTGCGGAGGGTGTGCGGGCGGTGTGCGTGCGCCCTTGTTGTGCTAGCACTTCGGCGCTAGCTTGAAGCCATGGCCAAGAAGCAGCTGAACGTCCGCGTGGACGCCACGACCGCGGAGATGGCCCGGGAACGGGCGGAGCAGCAGGGGATCAGCATGAACCAGTACATCGAGCGCCTGGTCCAACAGGACATGGGCGAGTCCGGCCGGGCCTTCGTCGACGCGGCCGCGCAGTTCATGAAGGAGTACGAGTCGGCGTTCCTCGCCGAGTTCGGGGAGCCCGGCGACCTCCAGGACGTGCGCCGTTGAAACTGGAGGTCGACCTCTCGTGGCTGCTCATGACCGCCGAGCAGTACACGCCCGGTGATCCGCAGGTCACCGACTACGGCTCGCTGCTCGCGGCCGTCACCCGCCACCAGGCCGAGATATTCGACATCGCCGTCTACCCCGAACCACAGGACCGCGCCGCCGCGCTGATGCACCAGCTGATCAGGGTGCCGGCCCTGGAGAAGACCAACGAACTCTTCGCGACCGCTGTCGCCTACGCCTACCTCGTCGCCAGCGGCTGCACCGTCGCCACCACCGCCCGCGAGGTGCGCAGCCTCTCCCGGGCCATCCGCGAAGGGCGGCTCGGGGTGTCCGGCGTCGCCGAACGGCTGTCGGCGTGGGTGGTGGACGAGGCCGAGGGGGAGGGCGTCAGCGGGGCGGACGACGAGGACGAGGACGACGAGTGACCGCCGCCCCCGTCGGGTCGCGGGGTGCCGGGCCCGGCCAGGACCGCGGTGGTGGGGTGTGCGGTCAGGGCGGTCAGGGCGGTCAGGGCGGTCAGGACGGTCAGGACGGCGGTGAGGCGGGCTCCGCGATCAGCGCCGTCGCGAACGGACGGAAGCCGGCCCGGCGGTAGATCCGGGCGACGTCCTCGTCGGAGGCGGACAGGAAGACCGTCCGTACGCCGGCGGCCCGGGCGTGCGCGACCAGGGCCGCCGTGACCGCGAGGCCCAGGCCGCGACGGCGGGCCGAGGGCAGGGTGCCCACGCCGACCACCTCGCCGACCGCGCCCACCGGGAGGTACTGCCCCGCGCACAGCACGGCGCCGCCGTCCAGCGCGGCGGCCTGCACGGTGGTGCCGCCGGCGATCCGCTCAGCGATCCGCGCCACCGCGCCATCAGCCGTCAACTGTGCGATGCTCCGCGCCAGTTCGGCCGCGCCGCCCTCGCCGATGGCGGTGCCCGGCGCGCCGAAGGCCACATGCGGAACGGCCACCGCCTCGGCCAGCTCGGGCGCGTCCGGAGCCAGCACCCGCACCTCCACCCGCTGCGGCAGCGCGGGGGCGGGGGCCGACTCGTCCTGCGGGCCCAGCACCAGCAGCGGGTGCTCGTGCACCGCCAGGCCCGCAGCCTCGACCGCCGCGCGCAGCTCGGGGTTCTGCTCGCCGACCCACTCGAAGGCCTCCGGCGCGCCCAGTTCCCGCTGCCGCTCCAGCACCCGGCGGACGTCGTCGGCGGTGGCGGCCGGGCCGTCGTGGCCGAGCGTCGGGCGGGCGTAGTACGGCCAGCCGGCGCCCTCGCGGACGAACAGGGTCAGCGGGCCGAAGTCCTCGGCGCGGGCGGCGTTGCGCGGTACGGCGTCGTAGTAGCGCTCGATCTCGTCGAGCAGGGGGCGGTCGGGGCGGTCGGGGGCATGATCGGCAGAAGTCACGGCGTGCATCCAAGCAGGGGCGCGGGAGGGTCGCCACCGGTTTGTTGGTGCCGTCCGGGCGGCGATTGTTGCCGAACGCTTACCGGCCCGCGTCGATCTTGTGCGGGTACGGCGTGCATGCTGATGCCTTTACAGCTCTGCCGAGGGGGACGGCGGACGTCTGCACTCGGCGAGGCAAGGGGGAAGACAGGCCCATGAGGCTCTGCTTTCTGGTGGAGGAACACTACCGGTACGACGGCATGCCGCTCGACGTGGCGCGCCAACTCACCACGTGGGGGCACCGGGTGGACGTGCTGCGCCCCGGGGACTCGCTGCTGGCGATCTCCGAGGCGGTCCGGGCCGGCAGCCACGATGCCTGGGTGCTCAAGACCGTCTCCGGCGGGCCCGGGCTGACCCTGCTGGAGGCCGCCGCCGCGGTCGGGCTGACCACGGTCAACGACGTGCGCTCGATTCGGGGCGTCCGGGACAAGGCGCTCGCCGCGGTGATCGGCCGCACCCGGGGCCTGCCCGTCCCGGTGACGTACGCCGCCGCGCGCTGGGAGCGGCTCGCGGAGATCCCGGCCGTCGAGTACCCGCTGGTTGTCAAGCCCGCCGACGGCAGCTCCGGGCGGGCCGTCCGGCTGGTGCGCAGCCCGGACGACCTGCTGGAGGTCGGGCCGGAGCTGGCCGGGGAGGGGCTGCTGATCGCGCAGCCGTACGTGCCGAACTCCGGTACCGACCTCAAGGTGTACTGCGTCGACGGCGAGCTCTTCGCGACGGAACGTTCCTCCCCGCTGCACCCCGGGCAGGGCGTGCGGGAGCGGCAGGTGCCGCTGCCGGGGAGCGTCGCGCGGATCGTGGCGCAGGTCGGCGAGGTGTTCGGCCTGGACCTGTACGGCGTCGACGTGCTGCTCGGACCGGACGGGCCGGTGGTGGTCGACATCAACGACTTCCCGAGCTTCCGGCAGGTGCCGGACGCCGTAGCCCGGGTCTCCCAGGCGGTGCTGCGGCTCGCGCGCAGCGGGACGGCCGTGTCGGCGCCCACCGAGCCCGCCGCCGCCCTGGTGCCGGCGGGTCGCATGGCGTACGGCCAACTTGGCCTCGCAGATCGGGAGTTGCTGTGAAGGTCGGGCTGATCAGCAGCGATCCGGGGCACCCGGTGCTGGCGGCGGCCGCCGCCCTGCTGGAGCGGCGAGGGCACGCGGTCGAGGCCGTGTCGCCCAGCGGGACGGCGGCCACCGGCCCGGCGGCCGCGCTCGCGGACGTCTACCTGCTCAAGGCCCGTACGCCCCGGGCGCTGGCGCTGGCCGGGGCACTGGAACGGCGGGGCGTGCCCGTGGTCAACTCGGCTGCGGCGACCGAACTCTGCCAGGACCGGGTGCGGATGGCCGACCTCGCCCGCGCCGCCGGACTGCCGTTCGCGGCGACGGCCGCCGTCGGCCGGTTGGGCGAACTCGCCGATGCCGCCTACCCGTTCGTGGTCAAGAGCCGGCACAGCAGACGCCACGACCTGGTCGCCAGGGTCGACGGCCCGGCCCGGCTGCGCGAACTCGCCGAGCGCTGGCCCGAGGAGCCCGTCGTCACCCAGCCGTTCGTCCCGGGGACCGGCTGGGACCAGAAGCTGTGGGTGATCGACGGGCAGGTGTTCGCCGCCCGGCGGCGGTCCGAACTCGCCGCCGAGCCGGGGGCGTCGGGGAGGGCGGAGGACTGGGAGCCGCCCGTCGAGCGGGCCGCGCTCGCGCTGCGCGTCGGCGAGGTGTTCGGACTCGACGTGTACGGGGTCGACCTGCTCGACGGGCCGGCCGAGTCCGTCATCGTGGACGTCAACGCCTTCCCCGGGGTCCGGGGCCGGCCCGGCGCGCCCGAGGCGCTCGCCGCGCTCGCGGAGCGGGTCGCGGCGCAGCGGGGGCGGGCGGCCGCCGGTCGGGGGCGGTAGGGGGCGCTGGGCGGGGTGTGCCCTGGTCGGGCGGGCGTTGGGTGGGAGGGGCGCCGGGCGGGCGGGGCGCTGGGCCGGTTCGCGCGGTCAAGCAGGCCGGGTCGTTAGGCTGGCTCGCGCCCCCGACCGGACGGGGCGTACGGCGAGAGAAGACGGAACGTTGCTGCAGGACATCGAGCGCTACCTGGCCTGCCCCCTCTGCGCGCAGGCCCTCACCCGGCACGACCGCAGCCTGCGCTGCCCCGCCGGGCACGGCTTCGACCTCGCCAAGCAGGGCTACGTCAGCCTCCTCGCCGGCGACGCCCACACCGGCACCGGGGACACCGCCGACATGGTCGCCGCCCGGGCGGACTTCCTCGCCGCCGGACACTACCGGCCCATTGCGGACGCCCTCGCCGAGGCGGCCGTCGAGGCTGCCGGCGAACCCTCAGGTGAGCCCGACCGGCGGGTCGCCGACCTCGGTGCCGGCACCGGCCACTACCTGGCCCACGTCCTCGACGCCCTGCCCGGCAGCGTCGGCGCGGCCCTCGACATCTCCAAGTACGCGCTGCGCCGCGCCGCCAAGGCGCATCCGCGGATCGGCGCCGTCGTCTGCGACGCCTGGCGCCCGTTGCCGCTGCGCGACGCCTCCGCCGAACTGGTGCTCAACGTCTTCGCCCCGCGCAACGGGCCCGAGATCCGCCGGGTGCTGCGCCCCGGCGGCACCCTGCTGCTGGTCTCGCCCACCGCCTGCCACCTGCGCGAACTCGTGGACGCCCTGGGGCTGTTGTCGGTGGACGAGGAGAAGCAGCGGCGGATCGACGAGAAGCTCGGGCCGTACCTGACGCCGGCGGGGCGGCGGGAGGTCGAGTTCACCCTGCGGCTCGGCCCGCAGGACGTGCGCACCGTCGTCGGCATGGGCCCCAGCGCCTGGCACACCGACGCGGAACGGCTCGCTGCCGCGCTCGCGGCACTGCCGGAGCCGGTCGAGGTGACCGCCTCGGTGACGGTGGCCGCGTACCGGCGCTGAGCGGCTCGAATGCTGCTCGGGTACTGCTCGGGTACTGCTCCGGTCCCGCTCAGGTGTCGCTCGGGTGCTGATCCGGTGCTGCCCGGGTGCCGTACCGGTGCCGTTGAGGGCGGCCGGTCAGCGCGATCGGGGTGGGGCGCCACGTTGGGATGAATCTGTCGTGCAGGCACGTTTCCGCCCGTCGGCCTGCGGCTAACGTCCGACGGGTGAACCGCGACGCCACCAGGCCTGCTGGGCCGGCCCACCTCCGACCGGACGCGCCGGGGCCAGACCGGCCGCCCGTCGCGCCCGTCCCGCGCCCCACCGTCGAGGAGCTCCGACTCACCTCGTTCAAGTCCTACCGGCGCGCGGTCCTGCCCCTCGCGCCCCTCACCGTGCTGCACGGGCCCGCCGGGGTGGGCAAGTCCAACGCCCTCGACGCGCTGGCGGTGCTCTCCAGGCTCGCCCTCGGCGAGGAGATCGCCGACTCGCTGGACGGGCTGCCCGACCGCGCCGGCCCGCTCGCCGTGCCCGTCCGGGGCGGGCTGGACGGGTGCGTCCCGCACGGACGGGACGCGATCATCCTCGGCTGCACCGTCCGCTCCCCGCACGGCCGGATCCGGCTCGACCTCGTGATCCGCACCGACGGACCGGTCCGGATCGCCCGGGAGTCGCTCACCCTCGACGGCCGGACCCTCGTCGACACCGGTGAACAGGACGTCCGCAACCGGCGCGTCAACGTCTGCTGGCACAACGACAGCCGCCAGGGCGACATCCGGGCGCCCTTCCCCAGCGGCACCATGATCACCGCGCAGCTGCCGCTGCGGGTCGCGGGCTCGTCGGCCGGCGAGTGCCTGGTCCTCGCCGCCACCGAGGACCTGCTCACCGCGTTGCGCGAGGTCTTCCTGCTGCACCCCGTCCCCGCCCTGATGCGGGGCTGGGCCCCGGCCGACCCGGGGGCCCGCCTGCACAGCAACGCCGCCAACCTCTCCGCCGTCATCGCCCGACTGAGCAACGAGTGCCCGCGCCGGTACGGGCAACTGCTGCGCGTCGTCCAGTCCGCCGCGCCGCACCCGCTGCTCGGACTCACCCTCGCCGAGCGCGAGAGCGAAGGTGTACGGCGCGTCCTGGCCGTCTTCGACGAGGGCGTCCTCGGACGCACCGGCGCCGACCAGGCCTCCGACGGCATGCTGCGCCACCTCGCCTTCGCGGCGGTGCTGCTGACCGGGGCCGGGGTGCTCGACCTTGACGTGGCCGCCGAGGTGCCGTGGGCGCACCGGCAGCTCACCGTGCTGGCCGAGGACCTGGGAGCCGGGCTCTCCGTCGAGCAGGCCGCTTCGCTGCTGCGGCTGGCGCGGGACATGGCGGAGCGCAGCCAGCTCCGGGTGGTGGCGGCGCTGCAGGAGCCGGCGGCCGCGTGGGAGGCGCTGGGCGCGGGCGATGTGCGGTCGGGCGCGGCGGTGGTCGTCGAGTGCCGGCGTGATCCCGGTTCGGGGTTCACGGTGCTGCGGCCGGAGACGGCCCGGGGGCCGGCCAGGGTGCCGGCCCAGGGCGGGCACGGGGGGCGTCCGGCGGGCGGGGAGGGTACCGCCGGGGAAGGCGTCACCGGGGAAGGCGTCACCGGGGAGGGTGCCACCGGGGAGGGGGACGGCCCGGCCGTGGGCGGCGATGCGGTAGACCTGGAGGGGTGAGCGAACGAGTGACGGGGGCCGGGGATCCGGCCCTGGAGACCCTGCGGCAGCGGCTGGCGGATTTCGCGGCGGCCCGGCGGTGGGAGCCCTTCCACACGCCGAAGAACCTGGCGGCGGCGTTGAGCGTGGAGGCGGGGGAACTGCTGGAGATCTTCCAGTGGCTGACGCCCGAGCAGGCGGCCGCGGTGATGGGCGAGCCGGAGCGTGCGCACCGGGTACGTGACGAGGTCGCGGACGTGCTGGCGTACCTGCTGCAGTTCTGCACCGCGGTCGGGGTGGACCCGCTGGAGGCCCTCGCGGCCAAGATCGAGCGGAACGAGCACCGCTTCCCGGTGCCGGACGGGCCCGCCGGCGTCAACTCGGACGTGGGCGACCAACCCTTGTGAGGGACAAAAGTTATCCACAGCCCTGGAGTTGTCCACAGCTTCTGACAAGGCGGATGCACAGCCGGGCGCTTCCTCGCACGCTTGCGCCGTGACCACAGGGCCGCCTCCTCGGCGGCCCGGGTCGACGGCGACGGCGAGCGAGAGGAGCGGTGGCCATGGAGGCGCTGCGACTGATCAAGACGGCCCGGCACGCCCTGGCCGAGGCCAGACACGTACCGGATGTGCTGGCCGAGGCGCGGCAGGCCGCGCTGCTCACCGAGGCGGTGGGCGCCCGGCTGGCGGAGTCGGAGGACGAGGAGCTCACCGGCCTGGGCCAGCAGCTCTCCGAGGCCGGGGCGCACGCGGCGGTCTGCCTGGACCGCTCTGTCGTCCGGGCCGCCCTGGTGGGCGGCGGCCGGGCCGCGCGGCTCACCGAACTCGGCGAGGTGGGCCCGGCGTTGGGGGCGTTGGACGGGCTGCTGCAGGAGGTCGGCGAGACGCTGGTGGTGCTGGCCTGCGGCGCCGACACCGAGAGCCTCTACTGGACGTGCATCGACGGCGTCGACGCGATGTCGGAGTGCAAGGACCTGACCGGGCGGCTGCGGGCGGCGGCGGGCCTGCCCGGGGGAGAGGAGCGTACGGCGCTCGGCGGGGCGGAGCCCGAACGGGCGGGTTGCGGCTCGCCGTTACTCGTCGTCCGGCTCGGACCGCCGGACGCTGAGCTGCCGGTCGATGGTGGACCGGTGGGCGGTGGGCCGGACGCCGGCGGGCTGATGGACGGCGGGCTGGTGGACGGCGATCCGTCGGCCGGCGGAACGGCGGCGGCCGCGGTCGGCTCGTCGCCGGACGACGGCGGCCCGCCCGGTGCGGGTGGGCCGCCGGTTCGTGAATCGGTGCCGGGCTACCGGGCGCCCGGCACGGCCGAGGCCTCGGAGGTGGCCGTGCCCGTCGGATAGGAGGCGGCGCCGGCGCCCCGAGCGCCCGAGGACGCCGTAAGTCTCCGGGGTGAGCCGGGAGCGGAGGCGGAACGAGGGCGGAACGAGGCCGAGAGGCCGAGACACAGAAAGAGGAGGCGCGGGAAGGGGGAGTACCCACCCCTTGCCACTCTCAACGTATAGCGCACGGGGGGTCTTGCGGCAAGGCCCCCGTGGTGGCGCACAATCACAGGCCTCAGATCGGAGCTGATGCCATGAACCCCCTGACCACCAGTGCGTTCGACCTCCCCGACCGCCTCGCCGCCAAGGCCGACCCGGCACTCATCGGCCGTGACGAGCGGCACTTCGCTGCCATCGCGGAGAGCCTGGAGCAGACGATCGCCGAGTTGTCCGACCGCCTCGACGACCTGCTCCGGGCGCCGGGCGGTCTCGGCCGGCAGGCGATGGACCGGGACATCGAGGTCCACAGGCTGACCGGGCGCCTGCGCGCCCTGCGTCGCTTCGGCCTGGACCTGTGCCTCGGGCACGTCGTCGGCGCGGACGACCCCGAGCCGGTGTACATCGGGCGGCTCGGCCTCACCGACAGCGAGGGCCGCCGGTTGCTGGTCGACTGGCGCTCGCCCGCGGCCGAGCCGTTCTTCGCGGCGACCCACGGCGACCCGATGGGGTTGGTCAGCCGCCGCAGGTACCGCTGGAGCGGCGGCCTGATCGGCGACTACTGGGACGAGGTGTTCGCCGCCGAGGCTCTGGAGGGGCACGCCGCGCTGGACGACCAGTCCGCGTTCATCGCCGGCCTGGGCGCCAACCGGTCGGCCCGGATGCGGGACGTGCTGGCCACCATCCAGGCCGACCAGGACGCCATCATCCGGGCCGGATCCCGGGGCGCCCTCGTGGTCGACGGCGGGCCCGGCACCGGGAAGACCGTCGTCGCCCTGCACCGCTCCGCGTACCTGCTCTACTCCGATCCCCGGCTCGGCCACCGGCGGGGCGGCGTGCTGTTCGTCGGCCCGCACCAGCCGTACCTGGCCTACGTCGCCGACGTCCTGCCCAGCCTCGGCGAGGAAGGCGTGCGGACCTGCACCCTGCGGGACCTCGTCGCCGAGGGTGCGGTGGCGGAGGCCGAGGCCGACCCGGAGGTGGCCCGGCTGAAGTCCTCGGTCGACATGGTGAAGGCGATCGAGAAGGCCGTCCGGTTCTACGAGGAGCCGCCCACCGAGGGCATGGCGGTCACGACCCACTGGGGCGACGTATGGCTGAGCGCCGAGGACTGGTCCGACGCGTTCGACGCGCCCGACCCGGGCACCCCGCACAACGAGGCGCGCGAGCAGATCTGGGCGGAACTCGCCGCGATCCTGATGGACAAGCTCGACGGGGACGACGAGGAGGTGTCACCCGAGCTGTTCCGCCGGTCACTGCGGCAGGACCGGGAGCTGGTGGAGACCCTCAACCGGGCCTGGCCGCTGCTCGAAGCGGCCGACCTGGTCGGAGACCTCTGGTCGGTGCCCGCCTACCTGCGGATGTGCGCGCCCTGGCTCGACGCCGAGGAGGTCCGCAAGCTGCAGCGCAAGCACGCGCCCCAGGCCTGGACGGTGCCCGATCTGCCGCTCCTGGACGCGGCGCGGCAGCGGCTCGGTGATCCGGAGGCGGCTCAGCGGCAGCGCCGGCACGAGGCCGCGGCCGCCGCCGAACGCGCCCGCATGGCCGACGTCATCGGCGACCTGCTGCAGGCCGACGACGACGGTGAGGGCGCGGTGACGATGCTGCGCGGGCAGGACCTCCAGGACAGCCTGGTCGACCAGACCGCCCTGCCGGTCGCCGATCCGGAGCCGCTGGCCGGCCCGTTCGCGCACATCGTCGTGGACGAGGCGCAGGAGCTGACCGACGCGGAGTGGCAGATGCTGCTGCTGCGCTGCCCGTCCCGGAGCTTCACCATCGTCGGGGACCGCGCGCAGGCCAGGCACGGCTTCGCCGAGTCCTGGCAGGAACGGCTGGCGCGGATCGGACTCGACCGGACCACGGTGGCCTCGCTGAGCATCAACTACCGGACGCCGGAGGAGGTGATGGCCGAGGCCGAGCCCGCCATCCGGGCCGCGCTGCCGGACGCCAACGTCCCGACCTCGGTGCGCAGCAGCGGCATCCCCGTCGGCCACGGGGCCGTGTCCGAGCTGGACGCGATCCTGGACGGCTGGCTGGCCGAGCACACCGAGGGAGTCGCCTGTGTGATCGGCGCATCCGACTTCCGGGCCAGGCCGCGGGTCCGGTCGCTGACCCCGGAGCTGTCGAAGGGGCTGGAGTTCGACCTGGTCGTCCTGGTCGACCCGGAGGCGTTCGGAGGCGGCATCGAGGGAGCCGTCGACCGCTATGTCGCGATGACCCGGGCGACCCAGCGGCTGGTGATCCTCAGGAGTGCGTGAGGCAGGAGGGAGGAGGAAAAGACACGGAGAACGGAGATCGGAGGGAGAGCGAGAGGAGCCGCCGCCGCGGGCCCGCAACGCGAGCGGGGCCCGGAGCCGAGCGGCACCGGACCCCAAGAAGCTGTGCCCGCAGGTCAGTTGTGGGCGTGCAGGTCGGCGTTCAGGCCGCCCCAGGAGCCGGAGCGGGCGATGACCTCGACCGCGCCGGTCTGCGAGTTGCGGCGGAACAGCAGGTTGTCCTGACCGGACAGCTCGACGGCCTTGGCCACCGTGCCGTCCGGGGTGGTGACCCGGGTGCCGGCGGTGACGTAGAGGCCGGCCTCGACCACGCAGTCGCTGCCGAGTGAGATGCCGATGCCCGCGTTGGCGCCGAGCAGGCAGCGCTCGCCGACCGAGACGACCTGCTTGCCGCCACCGGACAGGGTGCCCATGATCGAGGCGCCGCCGCCGATGTCGCTGTGGTCGCCTACGACGACGCCCGCGCTGATCCGGCCCTCGACCATGGAGGTGCCCAGCGTGCCGGCGTTGAAGTTGACGAAGCCCTCGTGCATCACGGTGGTGCCGGCGGCCAGGTACGCGCCGAGCCGGACGCGGTCGGCGTGGGCGATGCGCACACCGGTCGGGGCGACGTAGTCGGTCATCCGGGGGAACTTGTCGATCCCGTAGACGGCCAGCTGCCCGCCCTGGGCACGCACGGCGAGGCGGGCCTGCTCGACCTTGTCCACCGGGACGGGGCCGATGCTGGTCCACGCCACGTTGGCCAGCAGGCCGAACATGCCGTCCAGGTTCTGCCCGTGCGGCTTGACCAGGCGGTGGCTGAGCAGGTGCAGACGCAGGTACATGTCGTGCGTGTCGAGCGGTTTCTCGTCCAGGGAGGCGATGGTGGTGCGCACGGCGACCACCTCGACGCCTCGGCGCGCGTCGGCGCGCAGCGCCTCGGCCGCGCCGGCGCCGAGCTCGGCATCGGCCTGCTCGGCGGTCAGGCGGACGGTGCCGGCCGGGCCGGGCTCGGCGGCCAGCGCCGGGGCGGGGTACCAGGTGTCGAGGACGGTGCCGTCGGCGGCGATGGTGGCCAGGCCGGCGGCCACGGCGCCGTTCGCCGGGGAGGTCGATTCGAGGGAGGTGGATTCAGCAGTCACATCGTGCACGTTAGCCAATGCGGGGCTCCCGTGCCGAACACGCCCACCGTGCGGACGGGACGGACGGAGGCCCTGGCCGGCGGGGCGCGGGGTGGAAAAATCGGTGCTCAGGGCGTTGCGGCTGGACGATACTTCGACGGGTGTTCATGTCGATCTCCACCACCGGCAGCGCCGCGAGCCCGGCCACCGATCTCGGGTTCCTGCTGCACAAGCACCCCGGCAAGGTCCAGCGGTTCACGACGTCGCACGGCGAGGCCCACGTCTTCTACCCCGAGGCGGGGGCCGAGGTCTGCACGGCGGCGCTGCTGCTGGAGGTCGACCCCGTCGCGCTCGTCCGCAAGGGCCGGGGCGACGGCCGGGGGCGCGGCGGCTCGCCCGACTTCGCGCTCGCCCAGTACGTCAACGACCGCCCGTACGCCGCGTCCTCGCTGCTCGCGGTGGCGCTGCGGACGGTGTTCCGGTCCGCGATGAAGGGCGACTGCCCGGCCCGCCCCGAACTGCCGGGACAGGCCCGCCCGCTGCGGATCGAGCTGCCCGCCGTGCCCGCGAACGGCCCGGGCGAGGGCGGCGGCCCGGCACTGGCGGCCCGGCTGTTCGAGCCGTTGGGCTGGCGGGTCGAGGCGACGGCGATCCCGTTGGACGAGGCGTTCCCGGAGTGGGGCGACTCCCGGTACGTGCGGATCGCGCTCGCCTCCGAGACCGTACGGCTCGCCGACGCGCTCCAGCAGCTCTACGTGCTGCTGCCGGCGCTGGACGGCGCCAAGCACTACTGGGTCGCCCCGGACGAGGTGGACAAACTGCTCGCCGCCGGCGAGGGCTGGCTGGCGGCCCACCCGGAACGAGCCTGGATCACCCGCCGCTACCTCGCCCGGCGCTGGTCGCTGACCCGGGCCGCGATGGAGCGCCTGGAGCTGGCCCGGCTGGCGGAGGCGGACGACCGAGAGGCCGAGGAGATCGACAACGCGGTCGACGACCGGCCCGAGGAGGCCCAGGAGCCAGGGGAAGCCCAGGAGCCGGGGAAAGCGCAGGAACCGGGAGAAGCTCAGGAACCGGGCAGGCAGGCCCAGGAGCCGGAGCGGCCCCGTCCGCCGTCCCTCGCCGAGCAGCGCCGCACGGCGATCCTCGCCGCGCTGCACGAGACGGGCGCCGCCCGGGTGGCCGACCTCGGCTGCGGTCAGGGCGAGCTGATCGGCGAACTGCTCAAGGACGCCCGGTTCACCGAGATCCTCGGCGTGGACGTGTCCGTGCGGGCGCTGCAGGCGGCGATCCGCAGGCTGCGCCTGGAGCGGCTGCCGGAGCGGCAGGCGGCCCGGGTGACGCTGGCCCAGGGCGCGCTGACGTACACCGACGCCCGGTTGAAGGGCTTCGACGCGGCGGTGCTGTGCGAGGTGGTCGAGCACCTGGACCTGCCTCGGCTGCCCGCCCTGGAGTACGCCGTGTTCGGTGCCGCCCACCCGGGGGCGGTCGTGGTCACCACGCCGAACGCCGAGTACAACGTCCGCTGGGAGAGCCTGCCGGCGGGCGGCGCCCGGCACGCCGACCACCGCTTCGAGTGGTCCCGCGCCGAGTTCCGTGCCTGGGCCGAGAAGGTCGCGGCCGCCTACGGCTACACCGTGGTGCTGCGCCCGGTCGGTCCGGAGGACGAGGAGGTCGGCGCACCCACCCAGCTCGCCCTGTTCCGGACCACCGCCGATCCGACGACCGCCGATCCGACGACCGCCGATCCGACGACCGCCGATCCGACGACCGCAGAGCTGACGACGCCCGAAGGAGGCGAATCCCGATGACCGACGCCGCAGCCGACGCCACCGATCCCGCAGCCGCAGCAGCGGACTCTGCAGCCGAAGCGACCGGGGCCACCGTCCCCCGCCGCCTCCCCGTCACCGATGTCTCCCTCGTCGTCCTGATCGGCACCAGCGGCGCGGGCAAGTCCACGTTCGCCCGCCGTCACTTCCTGCCCACCAAGGTGGTCTCCTCGGACTTCTGCCGGGGCCTGGTCGCCGACGACGAGAACGACCAGTCCGCCTCCGCGGAGGCCTTCGACCTCCTGTACTACATCGTGGGCAAGCGCCTGGCGGCCGGCCGGCTGACCGTCGTGGACGCCACCAACGTGCAGCCCGAGGAGCGGCGCCGGCTGGTCGGGATCGCCCGCGAGCACGACGTGCCGCCGATCGCGATCGTCCTGGACGTCCCGCCGGGGGTGTGCGCCGAGCGCAACCGCTCCCGCCCGGACCGGCAGCTGCCCGCGCACGTCGTCCCGCGCCAGCACCGCGAGCTGCGCCGTTCCCTGCACGGCTTGGAGCGCGAGGGTTTCCGCAAGGTGCACGTCCTGCGCGGCGAGGCCGGGGTGGCGTCGGCCGGGATCGAGCTGGAGAGGCGCGACAACGACCTGCGCCACCTCACCGGCCCGTTCGACGTCGTGGGTGACATCCACGGCTGCCGCTCCGAGCTGGAGACCCTGCTGACCCGTCTCGGCTACACCCTCGCCCGGGATGCCGAGGGCCGTCCGGTGGACGCCGCGCACCCGGCCGGCCGGACCGCCGCCTTCGTCGGCGACCTGGTGGATCGCGGCCCCGACACCCCGGGTGTGCTGCGCCTGGTGATGGGCATGGTGGCGGCCGGCCACGCGATCTGCGTGTCGGGCAACCACGAGAGCAAGCTGGGCCGGGCGATGGACGGCCAGAAGGTGACCGTCTCCCACGGCCTGCGGGAGTCGCTGGACCAGTTGGCGGGCGAGTCCGAGGAGTTCCGGGCCGAGGTGCGCGCTTTCATGCGCGGCCTGGTCAGCCACTACCTGCTGGACGGCGGCGCCCTGGTGGTGTGCCACGCCGGTCTGCCGGAGAGGTACCACGGCCGCGACTCCGGCCGGGTCCGCTCGCACGCGCTGTACGGGGAGACCACCGGCGAGACCGACGAGTACGGCCTGCCGGTGCGCTACCCGTGGGCCGAGGAGTACCGCGGCCGGGCGCTGGTGGTTTACGGCCACACGCCGGTGCCGGCCGCGAGCTTCGTCAACAACACCGTCTGCCTGGACACCGGCTGCGTCTTCGGCGGCAGTCTGACGGCGCTGCGCTACCCGGAGCGGGAGCTGGTGGGCGTAGGAGCCGAGCGCGAGTGGTACGCCCCGGCGCGTCCGCTGATCACGGACGCGCCGGGTGCCCGGGAGGGCCGTCCGCTGGACCTCTCCGACGTGGCCGGACGCCGGGTGGTCGAGACCGGTCTGCACGGGCGGGTCGCCGTCCGGGAGGAGAACGCAGCGGCCGCCCTGGAGGTGATGAGCCGTTTCGCGCTGGACCCGCGGCTGCTCGCCTACCTCCCGCCGACGATGGCGCCGAGCGCGGCCTCCCGTCGGGACGGCTACCTGGAGCACCCGGAGGAGGCCTTCCTCGCCTACCGCGCGGACGGCGTGCGGCACCTGGTGTGCGAGGAGAAGCACATGGGCTCGCGCGCGGTGCTGTTGGTCGCCCGGGACGGGGCCGCGCTGGAGCGCCGCTTCGGCGTGGCCGGCCCGGGCGCGATCTGGACCCGGACGGGCCGCGCGTTCCTCGATGACGACGGGCTGACCGCCGCCGTGCTCGACCGGGTACGGGCGGCCGCCGAGCGCGCCGGGCTGTTCGAGGAGCTGGACACCGGCTGGCTGCTGCTGGACGCCGAGCTGATGCCGTGGTCGCTGAAGGCGGTGGAGTTGCTGCGCCGTCAGTACGCGGCGGTCGGCGCGGCGGCGGGCGCCGCCCTGCCGGAGGTGTTGTCGGCGCTGGAGCGGGCGGCCGGGCGGGGCCTGGACCTGGCCGGGCTGACCGCCCGCCATCGGCAGCGGTCCGCCGACGCGCGGGCGTTCACCGAGGCGTACCGGCGCTACTGCTGGCCGACGGAGGGCTTGGCGGGCATCCGGCTGGCGCCGTTCCAGCTGCTGGCCGCCGAGGGGGCGAACCTCGCGGTGCGCCCGCACGACGAGCACCTGGCCCGGATCGACCGCCTGGTGGACGCCGACGACGGGAAGGGCGACGGGACGGAGCCCGTGCTGCACCGCACCGGCCGGGTCCTGGTCGACACCGGGGACGCGGCCTCGACGGCCGCCGCCACCGCCTGGTGGGAAGAGCTGACCGGGGCGGGCGGCGAGGGCATGGTGGTCAAGCCGCTGGCCTCGCTGGTGCGGACCTCGCGCGGCGAGGGCCGCCCGGGCGGGCTGGTGCAGCCCGGGGTGAAGGTGCGCGGGCGGGAGTACCTGCGGATCGTCTACGGCCCGGACTACACCGAGCACCTCGACCGGCTGCGGCAGCGCGCGCTGGGCCACAAGCGCTCGCTGGCGCTGCGCGAGTACGCGCTGGGCGTGGAGGCGTTGGACCGGCTGGCGGCCGGGGAGCCGCTGTGGCGGGTGCACGAGCCGGTGTTCGCGGTGCTCGCGCTGGAGTCGGAGCCGGTCGACCCGCGGCTGTAGCGGCGGACACCGGGGCGAGGCGGACACCGGGGGAGACGGACACCGGGGGAGCCGGACACCAGGGAGACGGACACCGGGGAGACGGACACCGGGGGGAGGAGGACAGCCGGGCGAAGCCGACGTACGGCGGGGAGCCCACCGGGGGGCTCCCCCTCTCCAACGATCCCCGTCTGTATAGAAATTCCAACCGTCGTATACACTTGCCAGCCTTCCACCTCGTCCCGTCGCACCAGGAGCCCGGTATGGCCTTCAACCTCCGGAACAGGCACTTCCTCAAGGAGCTCGACTTCACGCCCCAGGAGTTCCGCTTCCTGGTGGACCTCGCCGCCGGGCTCAAGGCGGCGAAGTACGCGGGAACCGAGCAGCCCCGGCTGTGCGGCAGGAACATCGCGCTGATCTTCGAGAAGACCTCCACCCGCACCCGCTGCGCCTTCGAGGTCGCCGCCCACGACCAGGGCGCCACCACCACCTACCTGGACCCGTCGGCCTCGCAGATCGGCCACAAGGAGTCCATCAAGGACACCGCCCGGGTGCTCGGCCGGATGTTCGACGGCATCGAGTACCGCGGCCACGGCCAGGAAATCGTCGAGGAACTCGCCGAGCACGCCGGCGTCCCGGTCTGGAACGGCCTCACCGACGAGTGGCATCCCACCCAGATGCTGGCCGACGTGCTCACCGTCACCGAGCACACCGTCAAGCCGCTCGCCGACGTCACCCTCGCCTACCTCGGCGACGCCCGCTCCAACATGGGCAACTCGCTGCTGGTCACCGGCGCCCTGCTCGGCATGGACATCCGGATCGTCGCCCCGCGTGCCCTCTGGCCGACCGATGACGTGCAGAAGGCGGCCCAGGCCGTCGCCGAGTCGACAGGCGCCCGGATCACCCTCACCGAGGACGTGGTCGAGGGTGTGGCCGGCGCCGACTTCCTCTACACCGACGTCTGGGTCTCGATGGGGGAGCCCAAGGAGGTCTGGGCCGAGCGGATCGAGCTGCTCAAGCCCTACCAGGTCTCCATGGACACGGTCCGGGCCACCGGCAACCCGGCCGTGAAGTTCCTGCACTGCCTGCCCGCCTTCCACGACCTCGGCACGGTGCTCGGACGGCAGATGTACGAGGCGACCGGCATGACCGAGCTGGAGTGCACCGACGAGCTGTTCGAGTCGCCGCACTCCATCGTGTTCGACCAGGCCGAGAACCGGCTGCACACCATCAAGGCCGTCCTGGTCGCCACCCTCGGCTCCTGAGCGACGGGTCCACGCGCGGCACGCCGCTGTACCGCGGGCCACTCCCCGCGGGCTATTCAACTGCGGGGCTACTTGCCGAGCTTGACGCAGGCCACCCGGTCGCCCGCCGCGTGCGGGCCGGCCGGGGTGCCCGCGTGCAGCACCAGGGAGCGGCCCTCGTCCGGCCGCGGCTGCCAGTCCACCGCGGCCGTGGCGGAGCCCTCGCCCTGCCCGTCGGTGCGCAGCACCAGCCGTAGTTCGTTGCGCTCGTTGGCGTACGCCGGGTCGGTGGACGGCTGCACCGGGTCGACCGCGTCCTGGTAGTGCGGGCCGGAGGCGGCCGGGTCGGCCCCGCAGACGCCGGTGTGCAGGTGTGTCGGGAACTCGTGGTCGGGGGCGAGCCCGGACACCGTCAGGGTGAGCACCGTCCGCCCCGGCACCGAGCGGTCGGTGACCACCCGGGCGTGCGAGCCGTACGGCACCAGGTCGGTCGCGTAGCTGACGGCGGCCGGCGGGACGAAGGCGGTGGCCGGGTCGAAGTCCGCCTCCATGACGGAGACCGGCGAGGCGGCGGGGGCGAGCAGGGTCAGCGGCAGTAGGGCGGCGGCGAGCGGAGGGGTCATCGGTCGGGCCTTCCACGGGCGGGGCGACGGTCCCCCTGCTAACGGCACCGGCCCGCGAAGGACACCGGTGCCCGCGAACGGCGGCGGCAGGCGGCCCGCCCGAGGGCGGCCGGTTCAGCGTCCGAGCAGCAGCCCGGCGAGCACCGAGGCGGCGTTGGCGGTGGCGGAGGCGGCCCAGGGGAGCGCGGTGCGCGGCGACAGTCCGGTGAGCGGGGCGAGCAGGGCGCCCTCGGCGAGGCAGACGCCGGCCTCGCCGAGCCCGAAGGCGGTCCAGTACGCTGCGGCGGGCCCGGTGGAGTACGGCCGCAGGGACGACCAGAGCAGTGGGTGCGTCGCCAGGTTGACGAGGACGGCGGCGACGGCGGCCCGGGACGGCCGCAGGCCGCCGGCCCGGGTGAGCGCGACGGTGTAGACGGGGACCTCGACCAGCAGCGTCAGGGTCAGGGCGAGGGCGTAGGGCACGGCGGGGATCGTGCCACGGGAAGGGGACCATGGCCACCGAGGTCGCACCCGCACCGGTGTCGGCGGCCGCGCCGGTCTGGCCCGCGCCCGGCCCGGCGGCCCGGCTGGGCGCCGCGCCGTTCGCGGGTTTCACACTGTCGGCCGCCCTGGCGCTGGCCTTGGCCCTACGGGCGCCGACGGGCTTGGCGGTGCTGGGTCTGGCCGGCTTCGGCCTGCTGCACAACGTGCTGGAGCTGCGCTACGTGGCGGGCCGTTTCGCCGCCGTCCTGGCGGGCCCGCTGCTGCGGCTGCTGCTGGTGCTGGTGACGGGCATCGTGCTGTGCCGTCTGCTGCCGCCTTCGCGGGTGTCCCAGTCGGCGGAGATCCTGCTCGCGTACGGCCTGCTGGCGGCCGCCTGCCGGTACGGGCTGCGCGGGCGGCCGTGGCCGTTGGCCGGGAGCGGGGCGCTGCTGCTGGGGGCGGGCGCGCTGTCGCTGGCGTTCCCGGCGTACCACTTCGTCGTGCTGGCGCACCTGCACAACGTGGTGCCGCTGCTGTTCCTGGTCGAGTGGTCGCGCCGGCTGCGGCGGGGGCGCGCGGCGTTCCTGGCGCTGCAGGGCGCCTGGGTGGTGCTGGTTCCGGCGCTGCTGTTGAGCGGTCTGCTGGACGGCCTGCTGTCGCAGCGCCCCGGCGGGTGGACGGACCGGCTGGCCGCCGCCTACACCCCGCCGGCCTGGCTGACGCCGGTGGCGGGTCTGCGCTTCCTGGCGGTGTTCGCCTTCCTGCAGACGATGCACTACGTGGTGTGGGTCTGGTTCCTGCCCCGGTACGCGCCGGAGGCGGCGGAGCGTTTCGACGCCCGGGTGCCCGCGTTGCGCGGCGTACGGGCATGGGCGCTGGGTGCGGGGGCGGGTGTGCTGCTGGCGCTGCTGTTCGCGGTGGACTACGCGCAGGGCCGGTCGTTGTACGCGGCGTTGGCGAGTTACCACGCCTATCTGGAGTTCCCGGTGCTGCTGGTGCTGGTGCTCGGTCTGGGCGTGGACCGGGCCCGGGCCGAGGGGCCGGCGGGTGGACCTCGGGAGAGCGCACGTGGAGCGGAGGTGAAGACATGAGGACGATCCTGCTGGCGGACATCGCCCCCTCGCCGACCGGCGGTTCCGGTGGTGAGCTGGTGGTGGTGCTGCTGATGGCAGCCGCGGTGGTGGCGGGAGCGGTCTGGCTGATCAGGCTGGAGCGCAAGCGGCGCGGCCCGGACGACCAGTGAGTCATGGCATGCACTATGGTTTATCTCGACATCGAGATAACTGCGCCCTACGATATATCTCGACATCAAGATACTTGCCGAGAGGCGCTCACCGGCGATGCGGGCAAGGCAAGCCTAAGTAAGGCTGACCTTATCACCGCATGGCGGCCGGATATCGCACGAAGCACCCAGAAGGAGTCAGTCGTGTCCGCGAACAGCTTCGACGCCCGCAGCTCGCTGCAGGTGGGCGACGAGTCGTACGAGATCTTCAAGCTCTCCGCCGTCGAGGGTTCCGAGCGGCTGCCGTACAGCCTCAAGGTGCTGCTGGAGAACCTGCTCCGCACGGAGGACGGCGCGAACATCACCGCCGACCACATCCGCGCCCTCGGCAACTGGGACGCCGACGCCCAGCCGAGCCAGGAGATCCAGTTCACCCCGGCCCGCGTGATCATGCAGGACTTCACCGGTGTGCCGTGCGTGGTCGACCTCGCCACCATGCGCGAGGCCGTCAAGGAGCTGGGCGGCGACCCGGACAAGATCAACCCGCTGGCCCCGGCCGAGCTGGTCATCGACCACTCCGTCATCGCCGACAAGTTCGGCACCAAGGACGCGTTCACCCAGAACGTCGAGATCGAGTACGGCCGCAACAAGGAGCGCTACCAGTTCCTGCGCTGGGGCCAGACCGCCTTCGACGAGTTCAAGGTCGTCCCGCCGGGCACCGGCATCGTCCACCAGGTGAACATCGAGCACCTGGCCCGCACGGTCATGGTCCGCGGCGGCCAGGCCTACCCGGACACCTGCGTCGGCACCGACTCGCACACCACCATGGTCAACGGCCTGGGCGTGCTGGGCTGGGGCGTCGGCGGCATCGAGGCCGAGGCCGCGATGCTCGGCCAGCCGGTCTCCATGCTGATCCCGCGCGTGGTCGGCTTCAAGCTCAACGGCCAGCTCCCGGCCGGCACCACCGCGACCGACCTGGTGCTCACCATCACCGAGATGCTGCGCAAGCACGGTGTGGTCGGCAAGTTCGTCGAGTTCTACGGCGAGGGCGTCACCGCCATCCCGCTGGCGAACCGCGCCACCATCGGCAACATGTCGCCGGAGTTCGGCTCGACCTGTGCGATCTTCCCGATCGACGCCGAGACCATCAACTACCTCAAGCTCACCGGCCGCGACGAGCAGCAGCTCGCCCTGGTCGAGGCGTACGCCAAGGAGCAGGGCCTCTGGCACGACCCGTCGGTCGAGCCGGTCTACTCCGAGTACCTCGAGCTGGACGTCTCCACCGTCGTCCCGTCGATCTCCGGCCCGAAGCGCCCGCAGGACCGCGTGATCCTGGCCGAGGCCGCCGAGAAGTTCGCCGAGGCGCTGCCGACCTACTCCGCCGAGGCCTCGAAGCCGACCGCCGTCACCGCCCCCGACGGCTCGACCTACGAGATCGACAACGGCGCGGTCGTGATCGCCTCGATCACCTCCTGCACCAACACCTCCAACCCCTCCGTCATGCTGGGCGCCGCCCTGCTGGCGAAGAAGGCCGTGGAGAAGGGCCTGCGCGTCAAGCCCTGGGTCAAGACCACCCTGGCGCCCGGCTCCAAGGTCGTCATGGACTACTACGAGAAGGCCGGCCTGCTCCCGTACATGGAGAAGCTGGGCTTCAACCTGGTCGGCTACGGCTGTGTCACCTGCATCGGCAACTCGGGCCCGCTGCCCGAGGAGGTCTCGGCCGCCGTCAACGAGTCCGACCTCGCGGTCGTCTCGGTGCTCTCCGGCAACCGCAACTTCGAGGGCCGGATCAACCCCGACGTCAAGATGAACTACCTGGCCTCCCCGCCGCTGGTGGTCGCCTACGCCCTCGCCGGCAACATGAACATCGACATCACCAGGGACGCCCTGGGCCAGGACGCCGACGGCAACGACGTCTTCCTCGCCGACATCTGGCCGACCGAGCAGGAGGTCGCCGACACCGTCGCCGGCTCCATCGACGAGGCGATGTTCGACAAGGGCTACCAGGACGTCTTCGCCGGCGACCACCGCTGGCAGTCGCTGCCCGTGCCGACCGGCAACACCTTCGAGTGGGACGCCGAGTCCACCTACGTCCGCAAGCCCCCGTACTTCGAGGGCATGGCCAAGACCCCGAGCCCGGTGACCGACATCGCCGGCGCCCGCGTCCTGGCCAAGCTGGGCGACTCGGTCACCACCGACCACATCTCCCCGGCCGGCAACATCAAGCCCGGCACCCCGGCGGCGCAGTACCTGACCGCCAACGGCGTCGAGAAGCGCGACTTCAACTCCTACGGTTCCCGTCGTGGCAACCACGAGGTGATGATCCGCGGCACCTTCGCCAACATCCGCCTGCGCAACCAGATCGCGCCGGGCACCGAGGGCGGCTACACCCGCGACTTCACCCAGGCCGACGCGCCGGTGTCGTTCATCTACGACGCCTCGCAGAACTACCAGGCCGCCGGCGTCCCGCTGGTCGTCCTGGCCGGCAAGGAGTACGGCTCCGGCTCGTCCCGCGACTGGGCCGCCAAGGGCACCGCGCTGCTGGGCGTCAAGGCCGTCATCGCCGAGTCCTACGAGCGCATCCACCGCTCGAACCTGATCGGCATGGGCGTCCTGCCGCTGCAGTTCCCGGAGGGCGAGAACGCCGACTCCCTCGGCCTGACCGGCGAGGAGACCTTCTCCTTCACCGGCGTGACCGAGCTCAACGAGGGCCGCACCCCGAAGACCGTCAAGGTCAAGGCGGTCGGCGCGGACGGCACCAGCAAGGAGTTCGACGCGGTCGTCCGCATCGACACCCCCGGTGAGGCGGACTACTACCGCAACGGCGGCATCCTGCAGTACGTGCTGCGCTCGCTCATCGGCTGAGCCGCGCCCAGCGCCTGAAGGGGTCGGACCGCACGCGCGGTCCGGCCCCTTCGCCGTACCGCGACCGACGCGCGGAAGGGGGCCCACCACACCGGTGGGCCCCCTTCCGTCGTCCGCCCTCCGTCGGGCCTGCGACGCGCGTCAGGCCCGGTCGCAGGCCTGTGCCCGCAGCGCGCGGGCCAGCTCGTCGCGGCGCTCCAGCACCAGGCGGCGCAGCGCCGGCGCCGCCTGCGGGTGGCCGTCCAGCCAGGCGTCGGCCTCGGCCACGGTCTGCTCGTCGGTCTGCGCGCTCGGGAAGAAGCCGCCGACGAAGCGCATCGCGATCTCGATGGTCCGCTCGGCCCAGATCTTCTCCAGCAGCTTGAAGTACGGCGCCGCGTAGAGGGCGGTCAGGTCGCGGTGCGGGGGCAGTGCGAAGCCCGCGATGTTGGCCTCGACGAGGGCGTTCGGCAGCTCGTCCGAGTCGACGACGGCCGACCAGGCGGCGGCCTTGGCCTCCGGGGTGGGCCGGGCGGCCAGGCACTGGGTGTACTGGCGCTTGCCGCTCGCGGTGTTGTCGGCGGCCAGCTCCGCGGCCAGTTCCTCGTCACCGGCCTGGCCGGCGGCGGCCAGCGCCAGCCACAGCGACCAGCGCAGCTCCTGGTCGACGTCCAGGCCGTCGATCCGGGCGCTGCCGGCCAGCAGGCCGCGGACCAGGCCGAGGTGCTCGGCGCCGCCCGCCGTCTGGGCGAGGAAGCGGGCCCAGGCCAGCTGGTGGTCGCTGCCGGGGACGGCGTCGCGCAGCTCGCGCAGGGCGCCGTCGGCGAGCAGCCGGCCGCCCTCGGCGCGCCAGGCCGGATCGGCGTACAGGTCGACGGCGGTCTTGGACTGGGCGTGCAGCGACTGCAGCACGCCGATGTTGCCTTCCTGGCCGGCGAAGCGCAGCACCAGGGCGACGTAGTCGCGGGCCGGCATCAGGCCGTCGCGGGTGAGGTTCCAGACGGCGGACCAGGCGAGGGCGCGGGACAGCTCACCGTGGATGTCGCCGAGGCCGGTGCGCAGGGTCTCCAGCGACTCCTCGTCGAACCGGATCTTGCAGTAGGTCAGGTCGTCGTCGTTGAGCAGCACCAGCGCCGGGCGGGGGCGGCCGACCGCCTCGGGGACCACGGTGCGGGCGCCGGTGACGTCGAGCTCGATCCGCCCGGTGCGCACCAGCGCGCCGTCGCCGTCCCGGTCGTACAGGCCGACGGCGATGCGGTGCGGGCGCAGGACGCGCGACGGAGCCGCGGAACCGTCCGTGCCGCCGTTCGCGGTGCCGTCCTGGAGGACGGCCAGTTCGGTGATCCGGCCCTCGGCGTCGGTGGTGACCTGCGGGGTGAGCGCGTTGACCCCGGCGGTCTGCAGCCAGGCGGCGGCCCAGGCCTTGAGGTCGCGGCCGCTGGTCTCCTCCAGGATGTCCAGGAGGTCGGTGAGCTCGGTGTTGCCGAAGGCGTGGCGCTGGAAGTAGCGGCGGGCGCCCTCGAAGAAGGACTCCGAACCGGCGTACGCCACCAGCTGCTTGAGGACGGAGGCACCCTTGGCGTAGGTGATGCCGTCGAAGTTGAGCTTGGCGTCCTCCAGGTCCCGGATGTCCGCGGTGATCGGGTGCGTGGTCGGGAACTGGTCCTGCCGGTAGGCCCACGCCTTGCGCTGGTTGGCGAAGGTGACCCAGGCGGAGGAGTAGCGGGTGCGGGCGCCGATCAGGCCGTAGGAGCCCATGAAGTCGGCGAAGGACTCCTTCAGCCACAGGTCGTCCCACCAGCGCATGGTGACCAGGTCGCCGAACCACATGTGGGCCATCTCGTGCAGGATGACGTTGGCCCGGCCCTCGTAGGCGGCGTCGGTGACCTTCGACCGGAAGACGAACTCCTCGCGGAAGGTGACGCAGCCGGGGTTCTCCATCGCACCGATGTTGTACTCGGGCACGAAGGCCTGGTCGTACTTGCCGAAGGGGTACGGGTAGGCGAACTCCTCGTGGAAGAAGTCGAGTCCGAGCTTGGTGACGCCGAGGATCTCGTCCGCGTCGAAGTACGGGGCGAGGGACTTGCGGCACATCGCGGAGAGCGGGATCTCCAGGGTGGTGCCGTCGGCGAGTTCGCGGCTGTAGTGGTCGCGGGCGACGTGGTACGGGCCGGCGACGACCGCGGTGAGGTAGGTGGAGATCGGCTTGGTCGGCGCGAACTCCCAGGTGCGGGCGCCGCCTTGGGCGGCCACCGTCTCGTGCGGGGCGTTGGACCACACGTCCCAGGCGGCCGGGGCGGTCACGGTGAAGGTGAACGGGGCCTTCAGGTCGGGCTGTTCGAAGTTCGCGAACACCCGGCGGGCGTCGGCCGGTTCGAAGTGGGTGTACAGGTAGGTCTCGCCGTCCACCGGGTCGACGAAGCGGTGCAGGCCCTCGCCGGTGCGGCTGTAGGCGCAGTCGGCCTCGACGGTGAGCACGTTCTCGGCGGCCAGGCCGTCGACGTGCACCCGGGCGCCGTCGTAGGCGGTGGCCGGGTCGAGGGCGCGGCCGTTGAGGGTGACCGAGCGGACGGCGGGGGCGAGCAGGTCGAGGAAGGTGCCCGCGCCGGGCTGGGAGCAGCGGAAGGCGATCGTGGTGGTGGAGCGGAAGGTGGCGGAGGCCGGGTCCGGGGCCGAGGTCACGTCCAGCCGGACCCGGTAGCCGTCCACGGCCAGGATGGTGGCCCGCTGCTGGGCCTCGTCGCGGCTGAGGTTCTTGCCCGGCACGGCGGTACTCCTTTGTCCGGCTCGCACGGTGGTGCGCGTCTGGGTGGTGCGGGTCTCGGTGTGCGGTGGTGGCCGCGCACGCGCGGCCATCCTTTCACGCTCCGCGCCGTCGGTACCTTGCACCGGCCGTCGCGTCCGGGGCGGAATCAGCGGCGCCGGGCGGGTGTTGGGGCTCGCGGGGCGGAATTCCCTCCTGCCCGGATCACCTCACGAAGGACGACAGCAGTGACGACTGCCGCTGAGCGCAAGACCGCCGACTTCTGGTTCGACCCGGCCTGCCCGTGGGCGTGGATGACCTCCCGCTGGCTGATCGAGGTCCAGCAGCTGCGCCCGGTCGACGTGCGCTGGCACGTGATGAGCCTGTCGGTGCTGAACGAGCACCGGGACCTGCCGGAGAACTACCGCGCGCTGCTGGACAACGCCTGGGGCGCGGTGCGGGTGTGCATAGCCGCCGCCGAGCAGCACGGCGAGGAGGTGCTCGGCCGGCTGTACACCGAGCTGGGCCTGCGCTTCCACAACCAGGGCCTGCCGCAGAACCGGGAGACCGTCACGGCCGCCCTGGTGGCCGCGGGCCTGCCCGCCGAGCTGGCCGACGCGGCCGACACCGACGTCTACGACGAGGCCCTGCGCGCCTCGCACAAGGAGGGCATCACGCTGGTCGGCGAGGACGTCGGCACGCCGGTGATCGCGGTCGAGGGCGCGGACGGCGACCGGGTGGCCTTCTTCGGCCCGGTGGTCACCCCCGCCCCCAAGGGCGAGGCCGCGGCCCGGCTCTGGGACGGCACCCTGCTGGTGGCCTCCACCCCGGGCTTCTACGAGATCAAGCGCACCCGGACGGCCGGCCCGTCCTTCGAGTAGCCGGGCCCCACAGCCCTGGACCCGCGGCCCCGGACCCCGCGGCCCCCGGACACACGGCCCCGGACACACGGCCCCGGACACGCGGCAGGGCCCCGGTACCGCTCGGTACCGGGGCCCTGCCGCGTTCGGGGGCTCAGCGGGCGGCGGCGTCCCGGCGCTGCTTGAACAGCCCGGCGGCCACCAGCAGCGCGACCAGCACCCCGGCCGCGTACAGCTGCTGCCGGTTGCCGTCGGTGGTGGTCATCAGCGCGAGGATGCCGGCCACGGCGGCCATCGCGAGCCAGGTCAGGTAGGGGTAGCCCCACATCCTGACGGTGAGCAGCTCGGGCGCCTCGCGCTCCAGCCGGCGGCGCATCCGCAGCTGGACGGCGCAGATGAACAGCCAGACCACCAGGATCGCGACGCCGGTGGTGTTCATCAGCCAGGTGAACACGGTGTCCGGCCAGAACTTGGCGGCCAGCACGGCGCCGAAGCCGAACAGGCAGGAGGCCAGCACGGCCCGGCGCGGCACCCCGCCGCTGACCTTGGCCAGCGCCTTGGGGCCCTGACCGCGGCCGACCAGCGAGTACGCCATCCGCGAGGCGCCGTAGATGTTGGCGTTCATCGCGGACAGCAGTGCGACCAGCACCACGACCTGCATGATCGCCCCGGCGGCGGGCACCCCGAGGTGGCTCAGCACGGTGACGTACGGGCCGTCGGCGACGACCGCCGGGTCCTTCCAGGAGACCAGGGTGACGACCAGGGCCATCGAGCCGATGTAGAAGATGGCGATCCGCCACACCGCGGTGCGCACGGCGTTGGCGACGTTCTTCTTGGGGTCGTCGGACTCGGCGGCGGCGATGGTCACGGTCTCCAGACCGCCGTACGCGAAGACCGAGGCGAGCAGGCCGACGATCAGTCCGTTGACGCCGGTGGGCAGGAAGCCGCCCTGGCCGGTGAGGTTGCCGGTGCCGGGGGAGCCGGGGCCGATCACCCCGGCGATGCCCAGGCCGCCGAGGACCAGGAAGGCGATGATCGCCGCGACCTTGATGGTGGCGAACCAGAACTCGAACTCGCCGAAGTTCTTCACCGCGGTCAGGTTGCTGGCGCAGAAGAAGACCATGAACAGGGCGACCCAGACCCACGAGGAGACGCCCGGTATCCAGCCGTTGACGATCTTCCCGGCCGCGGTGGCCTCGGCGGCGACGCCGCAGCAGAGCATCACCCAGTACATCCACCCGGCGGTGATCCCGGCCCACGGGCCGATCTCCTTCTCGGCGTGCACCGAGAACGAGCCGGAGGCGGGGCGGGCCGCGGACATCTCGCCGAGCATCCGCATGATCAGCATGACCAGCAGGCCGGAGAACGCGAAGGCCAGGATGATCGCCGGCCCGGCGGCCGCGATGCCCGCACCCGAGCCGACGAAGAGGCCGGCGCCGATCACGCCGCCGAGGGCGATCATCGACAGGTGGCGCTGCTTCAGCCCGTGGGCGAGTTGCTGGCCGCCCGGGGCCGGGCCGTCGGCCGGCCGGGTGCCGGCGTCGGTGGTCCCGGGCGCGGTGGACGCGGAGGTGGGGGCCATAGGGGTGGTTCCAGACTGTGCGGTATGCGGCATGAGTTGTCCAATATCCGGGGCGGCCTCCGGCCATGCCAACAATGTCCGGCCCGGGACCACATGCCGGACCGGGGCGCGACCATGAGTGACAACTGCATGACGCACTGTCGTTCCCGGTCGGTTCCGACAACGGCCGAGGGTGGCGCTTTGTCCGAAACCGCGCAGGTGGCGCAGTGGATCACCGCGTAGGTTCACAGGTGTTCACTCACCCGGACCCGCACGGAGGAGCCCCCGATGGCCACCGCCACCACCCCGATACCGCGTCGCGCCGTCCTCGCCGACCTGCTGCCCGCCGCGTCCACCCGCCTCGGCGCCCAGGCCCGCGACCTGGCCCTGATGGCCGGCGGCGCCGCGCTGACCGGGGTGGCCGCCCAGCTGTCGGTGAACGTCCCCGGCTCGCCGGTGCCGGTCACCGGCCAGACCTTCGCCGCCCTGCTGGTCGGCACCGCGCTCGGCGCCCGCCGCGGCGTCGCCTCGCTCGCCCTCTACCTGCTGGCCGGCGCGGCGGGCCTGCCCTGGTTCGCCGAGGGCACCTCCGGCTGGGCGATACCCTCCTTCGGCTACGTGCTCGGCTTCGTCTTCGCCGCCGCCCTGACCGGCGCGCTGGCCCGGCGCGGCGCCGACCGCACCCCGGTGAACACCGCCGTCACGATGGTCCTCGGCAGCCTCGCCATCTACGCCGTCGGCGTGCCGTACCTGGCCCTCTCGCTGCACGTGCCGCTCGCCCGCGCCGCCGAGCTCGGCCTCTACCCCTACCTGGTCGGCGACGCCCTCAAGGCCGCCTTCGCCGCCGGCGCGCTGCCGCTGGCCTGGAAGCTCGTCGGCCGGCGCTGACGCCCCCGTTGTCGGGCCCGGGTGCACCCGCGTGCCACACTCATGGCATGCGCGTGTACCTGGGCTCCGACCATGCCGGATACGAACTGAAGAACCACCTCGTGGAGTGGCTCGAAGGGGCCGGCCACGAGCCGGTCGACTGCGGGCCGCACATCTACGACGCCGAGGACGACTACCCGCCGTTCTGCCTGCGCGCCGCCGAGCGCACCGCCGCCGACCCGGAGGCGCTGGGCATCGTGATCGGCGGCTCGGGCAACGGCGAGGCGATCGCCGCCAACAAGGTCAAGGGCGTCCGGGCCGCGCTGGCCTGGAGCGTGCAGACCGCCGAGCTCGGCCGCCAGCACAACGACGCCAACGTGATCTCCATCGGCGGCCGGATGCACACGACGGAGGAGGCCACCTCGTTCGTCGAGGCCTTCCTCCGCACCCCGTACAGCGGCGAGCCGCGGCACACCCGCCGGATCGAGATGCTGAGCGAGTACGAGACCACCGGCGAGCTCCCGCCGATCCCGGCCCACCACCCCCAGGGCTGATCCCGCCCCCCACCCTCCTCACGGCCGGTCGCACGCTCGCGTGCGGCCGGCCGCCGCCGTCCCGGGCCCCCGCCGGGTAGCCGCGGGGTAGCCGCCGGGCCGGGCCGGCCTGTGGGATCGGACACAGGCGCCCGGCGCGCGGACGGCCGCGCGCGGGGGGCGCACACACGACCCCCGTGTTTCGTACACCCAACCGGCGTAAGCCTCCTGACGCCCCGCCCACGACCGCCCCGATCGGCCGAAACCCGCCGAGCGCCCCGCGCCCCGGCGCCGCCGCCCGCGCCGGGGCCGTCGACGCCGGGCCGTACCCGTGGATAGGGTCGGGCTCCATGGCTGGCAGACCGCCGGGCGCACCGCCCCAGACGACTGCGACGAGGCCCGGCGCCGCCCCGGCGTCCGAGCCCGTGACGGCCCGGTTGCGCAGGAGGCTCCGCCGGGTCCGCCGAAGGCTGCGCACGGCCGGTGTCGACTACTTCCGCGGCGGCGCCGCCGACTGGCCGGTGCTCTGCGCGCTCGCCCTGCTCGTCCCGCTGCTGATCCTGTTCAACATCTGGCTCCCCGACTGGGCCCCGCCGACCTCCCTGGTCCTGCCGATCCTGGCCGGCGCGCTGCTGCTGCGCCCCGGCAGCCTGGTGGTGCTCTACGCGCTCGCCGCGCTCGGCCTCTCCGCCGAGTCCGTGATCCACACCGGCCAGCGGGTCGCCAGCGACAACCCCGCGGCCTACCTCTACGGAGTGACCCCGGGCGCGGCCCTGGTGGTCGGCGCCGCCGGGGTGGGCGGCCTGCTGCTGGCCCAGTTCCGGGCCCGGGTCGGGGTGCCCTGGTGGGGCGGCTCCACCATGCTGTTCGACCTGCGCGAGCGGCTGCGGGTGCAGAGCCGGGTGCCCGAGCTGCCGGCCGGCTGGCACGCGGACATGGCCCTGCGCCCGGCCGGCGGGCAGTCCTTCTCCGGGGACTTCGTGGTCGCCGCCCGCACCGGCCCCGGCCGGCGGCTGCTGGAAGTGGTCCTCGCGGACGTCTCCGGCAAGGGCATGGACGCCGGCTCCCGCGCGCTGCTGCTCTCGGGCGCCTTCGGCGGCCTGGTCGGCTCGCTGCCCGCGCACGACTTCCTGCCCGCCGCCAACGGCTACCTGCTGCGCCAGTGCTGGGAGGAGGGCTTCGCCACCGCCGTCCACCTGGTGCTGGACCTCGACACCGGCGACTACGAGCTGCTGTCGGCCGGGCACCTGCCGGGCATGCAGCGCCTGGGCGGCGCCGGCCGCTGGGAGGTCAAGGAGGCCGAGGGCCCGCTGCTGGGGATCTACGACGGCGCCAAGTTCGAGGGCGTGCGCGGCCGGCTGAACCGGGGAGACGTCCTGATGCTGTGCACCGACGGCATGGTCGAGGCGCCGGGCCGGGACCTCGGCGAGGGCATGGACCGGCTGATGGGGGAGGCGGACCGGCTGGTACCCGGTGGCGGAGCGGGTGCGGGAGCGGGCGCCGCGGCCGCGCTGATCGAGACGGTGGCCCGGGACATCAACGACGACCGCGCGCTCCTGCTGCTCTGGCGCGACTGACCGGTACCGAGCGGGACCGGGCGCGAGTGCCGGTGCCGGGCCGCCCGGGCCCCGCTGACGGCGCGTCGCCCGGCGGCGCCCGTCCGGCACATGCCGCGGGCAGTCGCTGTCAAGCCGGGCAGCTGATCTTCGGCCAAATCGGACGGCCCGTCGGCTGACCGGACCAGTGGGTTCCGTTCGCCGCCCCCGGCCGCTTCCGGGCCGCTCAGCCCGGCCCCGCCGACGATTCGTCAGGACGGCTCGGCTATCGTCCCGGTCGGCGGAAACTCGTCTCGCATCGCGGGATATCGGGGCTGGGCCGACGGTCAGACCTTTACGCAATCGGCACGGTCGACCACACTGAGTCCGGGCGGGACTGTTCAGGATTCGGGGGATAGGGGGGCGTCGCGTGCGGCACGACAGGCAGCGGTCGACCGTGGGCTCCCTCGCCGGCGGTGTGTCGGACGGTCCGCGGTTCCGCCTCGGGACCGTCGGACAGGCCGGGGTCCGGCTTTCGCTGGTGTCGCCGGGCGGCGGCACCCCGCTATGAAAACGAGGAAGTGAGTCCGGGTGGCACTCTCCGTCTCCGCGCTGGTCCTGTTCGCGATCCTGTGCATCATCTTCATCCGCAACAAGCAGTTGAAGATCCCCCACGCGATCGTCGCCGCCCTCTTCGGCTTCATGCTGCACGAGACCACGGTCGCGACCTCGATCAACTCCCTGCTGTCGAACCTCGCGCACAGCATCTCCAGCATCACCGGCGGCTGATCCGGGCGCATCGCCCGCCCTTCGGCTCGGGGCGGGCGGGCGGCAGGTCACCGGCCGGCCCGTCTGGCCTCCCGCCAGCGGGCGAACAGACCCCGGGGGCGCGCCGCCGCCGGGGCCTGGAACCGCATCGGTGCGGGTGCCGCGGCGCCCGTCGGTGCGGCCTGCTCCGGCGCCGCCGCGTCCGTCGTGAGCAGGACGAACAGCCGCGCCCAGCACAGCCGTTCGCCCCGCGGCCAGTCCAGCGCGCGCAGCGCCGCGGACGCCGCCGCCGACACCTCGCCGCCCACCCGGACCTCGGCGACGTCGTCCCCCGCCTTCCCGCCCAGGAAGAGCTTCACCCCGACGGGCCCCGGCCCGGTCAACTCCGGCCGCAGGGCCGGCGCCAGCGCCCGCAGCAGCCGGTTCTCGGCGAGCCACCCGGCCAGGTGCTCGTTGCCGAAGCCGAACACCGCGGCCGGCCCCTGGACCGCGTGCCAGCCCGGGAGTTCGGGCAGGTCCGCGTGGTCGGCGTGCACCCCGTAGCCCTCCGCCAGCTCGACCAGCACCGAGGCCGTGGTGGTCGCCCACATCTTGACCGCGTTGGCGAGCTTCTCCTCCTCGGTCTTGCCGAGGCCGGCCGCGCAGTCCCACACCACCGGCGCGTCCGCCCGGCCGAGTCGGAGCACGAAGCCGAGGTCCACGTGGCCGGCGCCCTCGCCCCCGGGGTGCTCGCGGACCGCCACCGCCGTGGTGCCGGGGCCGCGCACGATCTCGCCGTCCGGGCGGAACACCTGGCCCAGTCGCGCCATCTCCCGGACCACGCAGCGCTGTATGACCGCCAGTCGCTCCTGCGGATGCACCGGGACTCCTCCACCTCGGAAGCGCGGCGGGTGAGGTCGCGCTCGAACTGCGCTCGAACGCCGCCGAGGCTATCGGCCCGGCACCCAACCGGGAAACCGTCCGGGCGCCCCGGCCCTCCGGTCGCGGAAATGTCCTAAATGCCCCACTTTGGGCAGCGGAAGTCGCCGACCGCCCGCCCGGAGAACCCGCATGCCCCGCACCGCCGCCCCGCCGCCCCCGCCCGGACCGACCCCCAACCGTCCACGCCTCGCCCGTCCGCTCCTGATCCACCCGGACGGCTCCGGCCTGGTCGCCGAGATCGAGGCCTACCTCGCCACGCTGCCCGCCCCCGCCCGCACCCCCGCCCCGTACACCTGCCCGTACGGCAGCACCCCGCAGCCCTGGCACGCCGGCCACCCGGCGCCCCGGGCCACCCTGCTCGACCGGACGCTGCGCCGCCCCGCCCGCGCCGTCCCGGTCACCGCCGCCGACCACCTCAGGCTCGCCTCCCGCTACATCGGCACCCACGGCTGGCTCCAGGGCGCGATGTGGGACGAGGCCGGCCGGGTCTGCCTGCTCGGCGCCCAGGCCGCCGTGCTCGCGTACGGCTACGGCACCCCGCCCACCGTCCGCACGGCCCGGGTGCAGCTGATGGAGGTGCTGCACGCCACCGGCCGCCCGGTGCGCTCCCCGGACGAGTTCAACGACCGCCCGGCCACCCGCGAGGGTGACATCCACCTGCTGCTCGACCGCGCCGCCGCCCGGGCCGCCCGCCTCGGCCTCTGAGCCGGCCGGGGCACGGGCGGCCGGGAGCGCGGGACGAGGCGCCGGGGCGCCCGGAAACGCAACCGGCCCCGGTGCGGAGAGCGCACCGGGGCCGGACGAAGAGCGGGCGACGAGAATCGAACTCGCGTGACTAGTTTGGAAGACTAGGGCTCTACCATTGAGCTACGCCCGCGCGACCCACCGACCGTCACCGGCCGGAAGTTCGGGGAACAGCGTACCTGGTCCGAGGGCCCCCGCGCACACCGCATTTTCCGCACCCCCCTTCCGCGCCCGCACGGTGACAAGTCGGCGAGCCGAACAGGCCCGCCGTGTACGCTTCCTCTCGGCACCACGGGGTGTGGCGCAGTTTGGTAGCGCGTCCGCTTTGGGAGCGGAAGGCCGTCGGTTCGAATCCGGCCACCCCGACAGTGCGGCAGGGTCTCGCCAACCGTGGCGGGGCCCTGTTCTGTTCGGGCGGTACGGTGGCGCCTGGCGTCCGCCTTTCGTGGTACCGGTAGGATGGGGCGCTGGCGGTAGTCCCTGCGGCGTCAACCCAGGTCAACCGCACGAGGGCGAGGAGTCAAGCTCACCGTCCACCCCACGGGAGATGCAGCTCCGACCGCCCATCGCCCGTCTCGTCCGACCCACCCGTACGGCTCCGGCCGGACGGCGGGGACGGGCGGAGACAACCTGACCGCAAGCCCCTAGGAGACCTAACCGTGAAGAGCGCCGTCGAGACTCTGAACCCCACCCGGGTTCGACTCACCGTCGAGGTGCCCTTCGAGGAGCTCAAGCCCAGCCTCGACGCGGCGTACAAGAAGATCAACCAGCAGGTCACGGTTCCGGGCTTCCGCAAGGGCAAGATCCCGGCTCGCGTCATCGACCAGCGTTTCGGCCGTGGCGCCGTGCTGGAGGAGGCCGTCAACGACGCCCTGCCGCGCTTCTACACGCAGGCCGTCGACGAGGGCAAGATCGAGGTCCTCGGCCAGCCCGACATCACCAACATCGAGGGTGTCGAGACGATCGCCGATGGCGGTGACCTGAAGTTCACCGCCGAGGTGGACATCCGTCCGGAGATCACCCTGCCGGAGTTCTCCTCCATCGAGGTGACGGTCGACCCGATCGTCGTCTCCGAGGAGGACATCGAGAAGTCGCTGGAGCAGCTGCGCGAGCGCTTCTCGTCCGTCAAGGACGTCGAGCGTGCCGCGGCCACCGGCGACATCGTGGTCGTCGACCTCGTCGCCAAGGTCGACGGTGAGGTGCCGGACGACGGCACCGCCACCGGCGTGAGCTACGAGATCGGCTCGGGCCGTCTGATCGACGGCATCGACGAGGCCGTCGTCGGCCTGTCCGCCGGCGAGGTGAAGACCTTCGAGACCGAGCTGAAGGGCGGCACCCAGGCGGGCAAGACCTCCGAGGTCACCGTCACCGTGACGGCCGTCCAGGAGAAGGAGCTGCCCGAGCTGGACGACGAGTTCGCCCAGCTGGCCAGCGAGTTCGACACCCTGGAGGACCTGCGCGCCGACTCCCGCAAGCGCCTGGAGCGCATGAAGGAGTACGACCAGGCCACCCAGGCCCAGGAGAAGGTGCTGGACGCGCTGCTCGCGCTGGTCGAGATCGAGTACCCCGAGAAGCTCCTCAAGGACGAGATCGAGACCCGCAAGCACAACGTGGAGCACCACCAGCTCCAGCCGATGGGCATGGACCTCGACACCTACCTGGGCACCCAGGACAAGTCCCGCGAGGAGTGGGAGGCGGAGATCGAGGAGCAGGCGAAGAAGGGCATCAAGACCCAGTTCGTCCTGGACCAGATCGTCGCCGACGAGGAGCTGGGTGTTAACCAGGAGGAGCTGACCGAGCACCTCATCCGCCGCGCCGCCGGCTCGGGTCTCACCCCGGACCAGTTCGCGCAGCAGGTCGTCCAGGGTGGCCAGGTGCCGCTGCTGGTCGGCGAGGTCGCCCGCGGCAAGGCGCTGGCCACGGTGGTCGAGGCCGCCAAGGTCGTCGACTCCGAGGGCAACGAGATCAACTTCGACGACGACGAGGCCGACGAGTCGGCCGAGACCGTCGAGGCCGCCGCCGAGGAGAAGACCGAGGCCTGAGCCACGGCAGCCCCTTGAGGCACGCAGCGGGCCCGGACGCCGTCATGGTGTCCGGGCCCGCTGTCTTCCCGTCCGAGGACCGCCGCGACCCTGCGCTCACAGCGAACAGTTCTCCGTGAGGGATTCTGCGGCCCGGCCTGCGCGTTAGGGTCCATGGACAGCGACAATCACACCGTGATACCCGGAAGCTGTGCGACACCGTGACGGTCGCGGAGCGACCATCCAAATCGACTGAGCAGGTGGCTAAGTGACGTTCCCGCAGATGCAGATGCCTGGCCCGATGGCGCCGCACGCCGCCGCTGGTGACGTGCTCGGCGGCCTTGGCGACCAGGTCTACAACCGGCTGCTCAACGAGCGGATCATCTTCCTCGGCCAGCAGGTCGACGACGACATCGCGAACAAGATCACCGCTCAGCTGCTGCTGCTGGCCGCGGACCCCGACAAGGACATCTTCCTCTACATCAACTCCCCGGGCGGCTCGATCTCGGCCGGCATGGCGATCTACGACACCATGCAGTACATCAAGAACGACGTCGTCACGATCGCGATGGGCATGGCCGCCTCGATGGGTCAGTTCCTGCTGACCGCGGGCGCCCCCGGCAAGCGCTTCTCGCTGCCGAACTCGACCATCCTGATGCACCAGCCCTCCGCGGGCCTCGGCGGTTCCGCCACCGACATCCGCATCCAGGCGGAGCAGCTGCTCCGTACCAAGAAGCGGATGTCCGAGCTGATCGCCCACCACAGCGGCCAGTCCTTCGAGCAGATCACCGCGGACTCCGACCGCGACCGCTGGTTCACCCCGGAGGAGGCCCTGGAGTACGGCCTCATCGACGCGATCATGCACAGCGCCGCGGACGTCCCCGGCGGCGGCGGCACTGGCGCTGCCTGAGCCTCGGCCCGGCCCGCGAGACCACAGCCCCAACGCCCCGGAGGACAAGAACCCCCATGAACATCCCCAGCCTGTCGGCCGCCCAGGCCCGCGTCGAGGACATGCGCGCCGAGGGCCGCTACATCGTCCCGCGCTTCGTCGAGCGCACCACGCAGGGCATCCGCGAGTACGACCCGTACGCCAAGCTGTTCGAGGAGCGCATCATCTTCCTCGGCTCGCAGGTCGACGACGTCTCGGCGAACGACATCATGGCGCAGCTGCTGTGCCTGGAGTCGATGGACCCGGACCGTGAGATCCAGATGTACATCAACTCGCCCGGCGGCTCGTTCACGGCCCTGACGGCCATCTACGACACGATGCAGTACGTCAAGCCGGACATCACCACCGTCTGCATGGGCCAGGCGGCCTCCGCCGCGGCCGTGCTGCTCGCCGCCGGCACCCCCGGCAAGCGGATGGCGCTGCCGAACGCCCGGATCCTGATCCACCAGCCGTACACCGAGACCGGCCGCGGCCAGGTGTCCGACCTGGAGATCCAGGCCAAGGAGATCTTCCGGATGCGCGAGCAGCTGGAGGAGATGCTCTCCAAGCACTCCAACAAGTCGGCGGAGCAGGTGCGCGAGGACATCGAGCGCGACAAGATCCTCACCGCCGAGGAGGCCGCCGAGTACGGCCTGATCGACCAGATCATCTCCACCCGCAAGACCTCGCTGACCTCCTGAGGCCGGCTCCCCTCCCGGCCGGCCGCGGTCCGGTCCGGGAGGCCCGTCGGGGCGGGGCGCGCACCCCTGGTGCGCGTCCCGCCCCGGCCCATCGGCGGGCCCGTGCACGGCATCTGTTCGGTATCAATTCGCCCAGGGCGTAGGGCAGACCCGGCGAAGAGGACGGAATCACGGGCCCGGCAGAGTACCGTCGGATAGCGAGACCGAGCGCCGTCGGCGTTGACGGTCCACAGCACCAGGCCCCGGAACCCCTGCGGGGCCCCTGGCGAAGGGGAAGCACCTCGTGGCACGCATCGGAGACGGTGGCGACCTGCTCAAGTGCTCGTTCTGCGGCAAGTCGCAGAAGCAGGTGAAGAAGCTGATCGCCGGCCCAGGCGTGTACATCTGCGACGAGTGCATCGACCTGTGCAACGAGATCATCGAGGAGGAGCTCGCCGAGACCTCCGAGGTGCGATTCGAGGAGCTCCCGAAGCCGCGTGAGATCTACGAGTTCCTGGACCAGTACGTGGTCGGCCAGGACCTCGCCAAGAAGTCGCTGTCGGTGGCGGTCTACAACCACTACAAGCGGGTCCAGGCCGGCGAGGCGGGCCGCAGCGGCGGCAACGGCCGCGAGGACGCCATCGAGCTGGCCAAGTCCAACATCCTGCTGCTGGGCCCCACCGGCTCCGGAAAGACGCTGCTGGCGCAGACCCTCGCCCGGATGCTCAACGTGCCGTTCGCGATCGCGGACGCCACCGCGCTGACCGAGGCCGGCTACGTCGGCGAGGACGTCGAGAACATCCTGCTCAAGCTGATCCAGGCGGCCGACTACGACGTCAAGAAGGCCGAGACCGGGATCATCTACATCGACGAGATCGACAAGGTCGCGCGCAAGAGCGAGAACCCGTCGATCACCCGGGACGTCTCCGGCGAGGGCGTGCAGCAGGCCCTGCTGAAGATCCTGGAGGGCACCACGGCCTCGGTGCCGCCGCAGGGCGGGCGCAAGCACCCGCACCAGGAGTTCATCCAGATCGACACCACCAACGTGCTGTTCATCGTCGGCGGCGCGTTCGCCGGCCTGGAGCGGATCATCGAGGGCCGCGCGGGTGCCAAGGGCATCGGCTTCGGCGCCAACATCCGCTCCAAGCGGGAGTCGGACGCCAGCGACCACTTCCGCCAGGTGATGCCCGAGGACCTGGTGAAGTTCGGCATGATCCCCGAGTTCATCGGCCGTCTGCCGGTGATCACCAGCGTGCACAACCTGGACCGCGAGGCGCTGCTGCAGATTCTCACCGAGCCGCGGAACGCGCTGGTCAAGCAGTACCGCAAGCTGTTCGAACTCGACGGTGTGGAGCTGGAGTTCTCCCGCGACGCACTGGAGGCGATCGCCGACCAGGCGATCCTGCGCGGCACCGGCGCGCGCGGGCTGCGGGCCATCATGGAGGAGGTGCTGATGTCCGTGATGTACGAGGTACCCTCGCGCCAGGACGTCGCCCGCGTGGTGGTCACCGGGGACGTGGTCTCCAAGCACGCCATCCCCACCCTCGTCCCGCGCGACATGATCAAGCGCGAGCGGCGGGACAAGAGCGCCTGACCCGACGCCCGGCACATGAAGGGGCCCCGCACCGGATCCGGTGCGGGGCCCCTTCGCGTACCGGCGCGGCGCCGCTCGGCGCGGTGCTACTTGGCGACCTTCATGGCGTCGCGGATCGCCCGGGTCTTCTCCGCGGCCTGGTCCGGGGTGAGGCCCTGGCCGCTGTCGGTGCCGCCCAGGCTGAGCTTGGTGAAGGTGACCCGGCCGTAGGTGGACTTGTCCGACCACACGCAGACCGTCGGACCGGCCTTGCCCACGACGATGGTGGCCACGCCGCAGCTGAGCTTGCCCGAGGAGGCGTGGCTGTCCTTCGCGGGGTAGTCGGTCATCGGCGTGGTCCAGGTCAGCCCGTTGCCGTCCTTCTTCGAGTCCGTGATGATCTGGTCCGGGTCGTTGATGTCGCCGTAGATCCCGATCACCGAGAGCGAGTCGACGTTCTTGACGTCGGTGCCCTTGCTGTAGCTGGCCACCACCGCGTGCAGGTCCTTGCCGACCTTCGCGACGTCGGGCTTGCTCATGTCGGCGGCCTCCTCCTTCGCCGACTTCTGCACGTAGCCGTCCGCCAGCGTCTGCGGGGCGCTCAGCTTGTACTGGCCGCCCGCGTCGCTGCCGCCGAGGAATTTCCACGCGGCGAAACCGCCGCCGCCCAGCACCAGCGCACCGACCACCAGGCCGACGACCAGGCCGCCCCGGCCCTTCGGCGGCGGCGCGACCGGGTAGCCCGGCTGCCCGTACGGAGCCTGCGGCGGCACGCCGTACGGCTGCTGGGGCGCGCCGTAGGGCTGCTGGGGCGGGTAGCCGTACTGGGGCTGCGGGGCGCCGTAGGGCTGCTGCGGCGGCTGGCCGTACTGCGGCTGGCCCCCGTAAGGCTGCGGCTGTCCCTGCGGATACTGCTGTCCCTGGCCGTACATCTGCGTCTGTGCTCCCCCGCCGCACCCGCGGCCTGTCATGGTGTGGAGTCGTTCCGTGCTCGCCCGGTCGAGCGGGCGAGTGCCCGGGCACGCTATCGCACGGTGCCCGCTCGGGGCCCGTCCGGGCGTGGCGCGTCCGCGGACCGAAAGCGGTTCGTAACCCACGCCCCCCGTTACGTAAACTGTGCGTCGTGACCGACTCGACGAACCAGCGCCCCGTGAGCACCACCGGGGACGAAGCAGCAACCCTCCCGACGACCTACACCCCCGCGGACGTAGAGGGCGAGCTGTACGAGCGCTGGGTGGAGCGGGGGTACTTCACGGCGGACGCGAAGAGCGACAAGCCGCCGTTCACCGTCGTCATCCCCCCGCCGAACGTCACCGGTAGCCTGCACCTGGGCCACGCCTTCGAGCACACGCTGATCGACGCCCTGGTCCGCCGCAAGCGCATGCAGGGCTACGAGGCGCTGTGGCAGCCCGGCATGGACCACGCCGGCATCGCCACCCAGAACGTGGTCGAGCGCGAGCTCGCCAAGGAGGGCAAGTCCCGCCACGACCTGGGCCGCGAGGCCTTCGTCGAGCGCGTCTGGAAGTGGAAGGCGGAGTCCGGCGGCCAGATCTCCGGCCAGATGCGGCGCCTGGGCGACGGCGTCGACTGGTCCCGCGAGCGCTTCACCATGGACGAGGGCCTGTCCCAGGCCGTCCAGACCATCTTCAAGAAGCTCTACGACGACGAGCTGATCTACCGCGCCGAGCGCATCATCAACTGGTGCCCGCGCTGCCTGACCGCCATCTCGGACATCGAGGTGGAGTACCAGGACGACGACGGAGAGCTGGTCTCGATCCGCTACGGCGAGGGCGAGGACTCCATCGTCGTCGCCACCACGCGCGCCGAGACGATGCTGGGTGACACCGCGGTCGCCGTCCACCCCGAGGACGAGCGCTACAAGCACCTGGTCGGCACCGAGATCGAGCTGCCGCTGACCGACCGTCGGATCCCCGTCGTCGCCGACGCCCACGTCGACCCGGAGTTCGGCACCGGCGCCGTCAAGGTGACGCCCGCGCACGACCCGAACGACTTCGAGATCGGCCAGCGGCACGGCCTGCCGAACATCGCCGTCATGGACGAGCACGCCGTCATCACCGTGCACGGCCCCTTCCTCGGCCTGGACCGCCTGGAGGCCCGCTCGGCGATCGTCGCCGCGCTGCGCGCCGAGGGCCGGATCGTCGCCGAGAAGCGCCCGTACGTCCACTCGGTGGGCCACTGCTCGCGCTGCAAGACCACCATCGAGCCGCGGCTGTCCATGCAGTGGTGGGTCAAGGTCGGCCCGCTCGCCAAGGCCGCCGGTGACGCGGTCCGCGACGGCAAGGTCAAGATCCACCCGCAGGAGATGGAGAAGCGGTACTTCGACTGGGTCGACAACCTGCACGACTGGTGCATCTCGCGCCAGCTGTGGTGGGGCCACCGCATCCCGGTCTGGTACGGCCCGAACGGCGAGATCGTCTGCGTCGGCCCCGACGAGCAGCCGCCCGCCGGCGAGGGCTGGCACCAGGACACCGACGTCCTGGACACCTGGTTCTCCTCCGGCCTGTGGCCGTTCTCCACGCTCGGCTGGCCGGAGCAGACCGAGAGCCTCGCGAAGTTCTACCCGAACTCCGTCCTGGTCACCGGCTACGACATCCTGTTCTTCTGGGTCGCCCGGATGATGATGTTCGGCCTCTACGCGATGGACGGCACCCCGCCGTTCCACACCATCGCGCTGCACGGGATGGTCCGTGACCAGAACGGCAAGAAGATGTCGAAGTCCTTCGGCAACGTGGTCAACCCGCTGGACTGGATGGACAAGTACGGCTCCGACGCGCTGCGCTTCACGCTGGCGCGCGGCGCCAACCCCGGCGTCGACGTGCCGATCGGCGAGGACTGGGTCCAGGCGGCCCGCAACTTCGCCAACAAGATCTGGAACGCCACCCGCTTCGCCCTGATGAACGGCGCCACCGTCGAGGGCCCGCTGCCCGCGCCGGAGGAGCTGACCGCGGCCGACCGCTGGATCCTGTCGCGGCTCAACACCACGGTGGCCGAGGTCGACGGCCTGTACGAGGACTACCAGTTCTCGAAGCTGTCCGAGGCCCTCTTCCACTTCGCGTGGGACGAGGTCTTCGACTGGTACGTCGAGCTCTCCAAGACCACCCTGGCCAAGGGCGGCCCGCAGGCCGACGCCGCGCGCCGGGTGCTCGGCGAGGTCCTGGACGTCACGCTGCGCCTGCTGCACCCGATCGTGCCGTTCGTCACCGAGACCCTGTGGACCACGCTGACCGGTGCCGAGTCGCTGGTCATCGCCGAGTGGCCGCAGGACAGCGGGTACCGCGACGCCGAGGCGGAGGCGGAGATCGCCACGCTCCAGCAGGTGGTCACCGAGGTCCGCCGGTTCGCCACCGCCCAGGGCCTCAAGTCGGGCCAGCGCGTCCCGGCCCGGCTGGAGCTGGCCGGCACCGTGCTGTCCGTCCACGAGGACGCGATCCGCTCGCTGCTGCGGCTGACCGTCCCCGAGGAGGGATTCGCGGCCACGGCCTCGCTGCCGGTCGCCGGCGCCACCGTCTCGCTGGACCTCTCCGGCACCATCGACGTCGCGGCGGAGCGCAAGCGCCTCGCCAAGGACCTCGCGGCCGCCGAGAAGGAGAAGGTCCAGACCACCGCCAAGCTCGGCAACGAGGCCTTCCTGGCCAAGGCGCCGGACGAGGTGGTCGCCAAGATCAAGGGCCGCCAGGAGGCCGCCGAGGCCGACATCGCCCGGATCACCGCGCAGCTCGCGGGGCTGCCGCAGGGCTGAGCCCGGCAGCACCGGCCAGGGGCCGCACTCCGTTTCCGTGGAGTGCGGCCCCTGGGCTTTTTCCCGGCCGGTCCGGTGTTGCACCGAATAGCCCAGCAACATTGCTCCCTTCCGGCGAATATTCATCCTGGACCGGGTGAGGTCTTATTCCGAGCGAATTGATTCCGGTCTTGCCCGCGCGCGTTCGCAGAAGTTTCCAGATCCGCTGTGTACGGTGTGCACGGAGTTTCCGAATGGGCGTTTCCGCTGAGCGTTTCTGCTGAGCGCTCCGGCTGGACGACGGACGGGAGGGCATCGCGTGGTGGTGACCGAGGAGTTGGCCGACGAACTGCCTGCCGAGGCGGTCGAGGACGCGAAGGCCAGGGCGGCGACGCTGCTGCTCGCCTTCCGGCACGGCAACCAGCTCGCGTTCGACCACGAGCTGGACCTGCTGTGCGCCGAGCACGCCGAACGCGAGGTGACCACCCTGCTCGCCTGGATCGCCGCCGAGGCCGTCCGCAAGGCGTACGCCCCGGCGGTCGGCGACCGGGTGCTGCGGTCGATGGCCCGGCGCGCCCCGGCCGACAGCGGCGCGGTCGCGGTGGACGAGGAGTCCGCCGACGCCGCCCGGCTGATCGAGGCGGTGGCGGCCGGCGAGGTGGCCGAGGTCCGGGGCCTGGTCGCCTCGACGGCCGACACCACCTTCCTGCTGGGCGGTCTGCTGCAGGGCGTCGCGATGATGCTGCCGCTGCTGCCCGAAGGCGAACTGGCCGAGATCACCGCAGAGTTGCGCCGTCGGCACGGCGGCGCCGCGCACGTGCCGGAGGCCCGGGCCGGGGCCTGAGCCCCGGCTGCCGTGGGTAGCCGATCGCCTTGCAATCCAAGGTTGATTGCTCTTTGTGGTTGCAAATCAACGCTCCTTCGCGGCGCGAGATCGCTAGATTGATGCCAAAAACCTCAATCTGGTGTATAGACGGAGAATCACGGGCAAAGCGTCCGTTCCTGCCCCCGGCCCCACGCCCGGCCTCACCCTGTGAGGACGTGCCGCCCCCGCTCCGTAGACTGGGGTCGTGAGCGACAAGGCCGACCCGAACCCGTACACCATCCGCCCCGCCGACGACGGCACCGGCGACGCCCTGTGCGACGTCGAGCTGGAACTCTCCAAGCGCTGGCCGGAGAACAAGCTGGAGCCCTCGCTCGACCGGATCGAGGCACTGATGGACATCCTGGGCCAGCCCCAGCGGTCCTTCCCCTCCATCCACATCACCGGCACCAACGGCAAGACCTCCACCGCCCGGATGATCGAGCAGCTGCTCAACACCTTCGAGCTGCGCACCGGCCGCTACACCAGCCCGCACGTGGAGTCCGTCACCGAGCGGATCAGCCTGGACGGCGCCCCGATCGCCCCCGAGCGCTTCGTCGAGGTCTACCGCGACATCGAGCCCTACGTGCAGATGGTCGACGCGGCGCAGCCCGTGCCGATGTCCTTCTTCGAGGTGCTGACCGGCATGGCCTACGCCGCCTTCGCCGACGCCCCGGTGGACGTCGCCGTGATCGAGGTCGGCATGGGCGGCTCCTGGGACGCCACCAACGTCATCGACGCCCCCGTCGCCGTGATCACCCCGATCGGCCTGGACCACACCGACAAGCTCGGCGGGACGACTGGCGAGATCGCCGTCGAGAAGTCCGGGATCATCAAGTCGGGCGCCGTCGCCGTCGTCGCCCAGCAGCAGCTGGACGCCGCCCAGACCATCCTGCGCCGCGCCGTCGAGGTGGACGCCACGGTCGCCCGCGAGGGCATGGAGTTCGGTGTGATCCGCCGCGAACTCGCCGTCGGTGGCCAGCTGGTGACGATGCGCGGGCTCGGCGGCGAGGAGTACGACGACGTCTTCATCCCGCTGCACGGCGAGCACCAGGCCCACAACGCGGCGCTCGCCCTGGCCGCCGTCGAGGCCTTCTTCGGCGTCGGCGGCGCCCGTGGCGGGCAGCTCGACACGGACAAGGTCCGCCAGGCCTTCTCCGGCGTCTCCTCGCCGGGGCGCCTGGAGATCGTCCGCCGCAGCCCCACGATCGTCCTGGACGCCGCGCACAACCCGGACGGCGCCCGCGCCACCGTCGCCGCCCTCACCGAGTCCTTCGGCTTCACCCGGCTCGTCGGCGTGATCGGGACCTCCGGGGACAAGGACGTGGCCGGCGTGCTGGAGGCCTTCGAGCCGATCCTGGCCGAGGTCGTCATCACCCAGAACTCCACCCACCGCGCGATGGACGCCGACGAGCTCGCCGCCCTGGCCGTCGAGATCTTCGGCGAGGACCGCGTCCAGGTCGAGCCCCGGCTCGACGACGCCATCACCGCCGCCGTCACCCTCGCCGAGCAGGAGGGCGACCTCGGCGGCGTCGGGGTGCTGGTCACCGGTTCGGTCATCACGGTGGGCGAGGCCCGCCTGCTGCTCAGGAGGAAGTGACATGAGGACGCTCTGCTCCTCGACGCTGATCGGCGAGGCATTGCTGGTCATGTTCGCGGCGCTGGTCGCGATGCGGCTCTCGGACGTCTCCACCACGGAGATCTGGACGGTCAGCGGCATCGCGATGGTTTTGTGCATCGCGCTCTGCGGCATGATCGACCGGCCCGGCGCGGTGCCCGTCGGCTGGGCGCTGCAGCTCGGCCTGATCGCCGCCGGCTTCGTCCTGCCCACCATGTTCGGCCTCGGCGTGGTCTTCGCCGGCCTGTGGTGGTGCTCGGTGCACTACGGCCGCAAGGTGGACGCCTTCAAGGCCGCCCGCGCCGCCGAAGCGGCCGCAGCGGTGCAGGTCTAGGGCCCGGACCGACACGCCGTGTACGCAAGGTAGCCTCTGGCGTGTCGGCCCACTCGTCGACCCGACTGTCTGCCGAACCGAATCTCCAGGAGACGCACCGTGTCCCAGCGCACTCTCGTCCTGCTCAAGCCCGACGCCGTCCGCCGCGGCCTGGCCGGCGAGATCATCAGCCGCTTCGAGCGCAAGGCCGGCTGGCGCTTGGCCGCCATCGAGCTGCGCACCTTCGACCGGGCGACGCTGGAGCAGCACTACGCGGAGCACGTCGGCCGCCCGTTCTACGAGCCGCTGCTGGAGTTCATGACCTCCGGCCCGTCGATCGCGCTGATCGTCGAGGGCGAGGAGGTCGTGCGCGGCATCCGGATGCTGGCCGGCGCCACCAACCCGCTGGAGGCCGGGGCCGGCACGATCCGCGGCGACTACGCGACGATCACCCGCGAGAACCTGGTCCACGCCTCCGACTCCCCGGAGTCCGCCGAGCGCGAGATCAAGATCTTCTTCCCGGCGCACGCCTGAACCGAGCCGGGTGGCACACCCGCAGGACCGAGGGCCTGCCCCGGCCGGGACCATTGGCCCGGCCGGGGCATTCTTATCGGGAAATAGGGAACTGGGGTCGCCGACACGGCGTCCCAATCCTCGGAGAAGCGATCACGCTCCGGACAATGGACGGTATGCCCCACGTCGACGTCCGTACCGCGCCGCGTGACTACGATGGACGCGACTCAAGGGCCCGGTAAGGCAGCTCAGCTGGTCTCCGCCCAAGCGTGGGCGCACGCAGTCGTCCACCCCTCATGAACTCCGAGCCCGGGAAGGCACCCACACTCCATGGCGAGCAACCTGTCGTTCATCGGCCGCGACTTGGCGATCGACCTCGGAACTGCCAACACGCTGGTGTACGTCAGGGGCAAGGGCATCGTCCTGAACGAGCCGTCCGTGGTCGCGGTGAACACCAACACCGGCGGCATCCTCGCCGTCGGCGCCGAGGCCAAGAAGATGATCGGCCGCACCCCGGGCAACATCGTCGCCATCCGCCCGCTCAAGGACGGCGTGATCGCCGACTTCGAGATCACCGAGCGGATGCTGCGGTACTTCATCCTCAAGATCCACCGCCGCCGCTACCTCGCCCGCCCGCGCGTCGTCGTCTGCGTGCCCTCCGGCATCACCGGCGTCGAGCGCCGCGCCGTCATCGAAGCCTCCTCGCAGGCCGGCGCCCGCCAGGTGCACATCATCGAGGAGCCGATGGCCGCCGCCATCGGCGCCGGCCTGCCCGTCCACGAGGCCACCGGCAACATGGTGGTCGACATCGGCGGCGGCACCACCGAGGTCGCGGTGATCTCCCTCGGCGGCATCGTCACAGCCCAGTCCATCCGGGTGGCCGGCGACGAACTGGACAACGCGATCGTCCAGCACATCAAGAAGGAGTACTCGCTGCTCCTCGGCGAGCGCAGCGCCGAACAGATCAAGATGAGCATCGGCAGTGCCTTCGGCCTGGAGGGCGAGAAGGACGAGCACGCCGAGATCCGCGGCCGTGACCTGGTCAGCGGCCTGCCCAAGACCGTGGTGATCTCCGCCGCCGAGGTCCGCGAGGCCATCGACGAGCCGGTCAACGCGATCATCGACGCGGTCAAGACCACCCTCGACCAGTGCCCGCCCGAGCTGGCCGGCGACGTCATGGACCGGGGCATCGTGCTCACCGGCGGCGGCGCCCTGCTGCGCGGCCTGGACGAGCGGCTGCGCCGCGAGACCGGCATGCCGATCCACATCGCCGAGAACCCGCTCGACTCCGTGGCGCTCGGCTCCGGCAAGTGCGTCGAGGAGTTCGAGGCGCTCCAGCAGGTACTCGACGCGCAGCCGCGCCGTTAGCACCACGAACGACATCCGACACCGAACGGGCGGCCGCCCGGGCCCCACAGCCCCGGGGCGGCCGCCAGGTACGAAGGGGCAGCACCAGCACCGTGAGGGACACACGAGAGAGCCGGCTGCTGCTCATCCTGCTGGTGGCCGTCGCCTTCGCGCTCATCACCGTGGACATCAAGGGCGGTGAGGACTCCCCGCTCGGCCCCGCCCGGCACGCGGCCGCAGGCGTCCTCGGCCCGGTCGAGCGCGCCGCCGCCACCGTCGTCGACCCGGTCGCCAACACCGTCCGGGCCTTCCGGGACACCGCCACCGACAGCGGGCGCACCGACCAGCTCGCCCGGGAGAACACCGAACTGCGGCAGAAGCTCGCCTCCTCCGACATGGCCGCCGGACGCACCAAGCAACTCGACGAGCTGCTGCGCACCGCCGGCGCCGGCGGCTACACCGTCAAGGCCGCCCAGGTCATCGCGATCGGCCCGGCCCAGGGCTTCTCCTGGACCATCACCATCGACGCCGGCAGCGACGACGGCCTCGCCCGCGACATGACGGTGATCAACGGCCAGGGACTGGTCGGCCGGATCACCACCGTCGGGCCGACCACGGCCACCGTGCTGCTCGCCTCCGACCCCGGCTTCTCGGCCGGCACCCGGCTGGAGGGCAGCGGCGAGATCGGCTTCGCCTCCGGCGGCGGCGACAGCCCGATGAAGGTCTCGCTGCTCAACGGCAAGGCCCAGGTCAAGGCCGGCGACCGGCTGGTCACCTTCGGCTCGCAGAGCGGCCGCCCGTTCGTGCCCGGCGTCCCGGTCGGCAAGATCGTCGAGGTCCAGGCCAACGCGGGCCAGCTGACCAAGACCGTCCTGGTCGAGCCCTTCGTCCAGTTCACCCGGCTGGACCTGGTCGGCGTGGTGATCGTGCCGCCGCGCACCGACCCGCGCGACGCCGTCCTGCCGCCGGCCCCCGCCGCGGGCCAGGGCCAGGCCCCCGCCGCCGCGCCCGCCCCGGGCCAGGCCCCGGCCACCGCGCCCGCCGCCCCGCCCGCCAAGCCCACTGGGGGGAACTGAGCCATGCGCCTCGCCCGCATCCCCGTCTCCGCCTGTCTGATCCTGTTCGGCCTGATCCTCCAGGTCAGCGTCTTCGGCCGGCTCCAGCTCCCGGGAGCCACCCCGGACATACTGCTGCTCGTCGTGGTCGGCCTCGCCATGGTCTACGGGCCCACCGGCGGCTGCCTGGTCGGCTTCTCGGCCGGCCTGCTGGCCGACCTCGCGCCGCCCTCCGACCACGCGATCGGCCGCTACGCGCTGGTGCTCTGCCTGATGGGCTACGCCGCCGGACTGCTGCGCTCCGACCACGGCCGCCAGCGGTCGGTCTCCGGCTCGCTGCTGGTGGTCGGCGCCGCGGCGGTCGCCTCGACCCTGCTGTACGCGATGGTCGGCGCCCTGGTCGGCGACACCGCGGCCCGGCACGTCGGCCTCGTCGGCCTGGTGATCAGCGCCCTGCTGTACGACCTGCTGCTGGCGCCCTTCGTGGTGCCGCTGGTGATGCTGCTCGGCCGCCGCTTCGGACGCGACCCGGTGGCCGCCGCCGACGACGACGAGAGCGGTCCGGGCCTCGGCACGCTGGCCCGCTACCGCACCACCCGCGAGCCCTCGTCCGGCCCGGGCTTCAAGAAGCGGCGCGTGCCCGGCTTCGCCCGCCGCCCGTAACCCGGCCCGGCCCCGACCTCCCGACCTCCCCGCATCCTGGAGCGCACGAGACGTGAGCAACATCCCCGAGACCGGCCGCACCCGGAGGGTGACGATCCGTCTGGTGGTGCTGCAGATCCTGGTGCTGTCGCTGCTCGCCACCCTCGGCGGCCGACTGTGGTACCTGCAGATCCGCAACGCCAAGGAGTACACCGCCAAGGCGACCGGCAACCACATCCGCGAGGTGGTCGAGCCGGCCGTCCGCGGCGAGATCCTGGACGCCTCCGGGCGGGTCCTGGCCGGCAACGAGACCCGGCTGGTCGTCTCGGTCAGCCGCACCTCGCTGATGCAGCAGAAGGACGGCGGCAAGGCGGTCCTGTCCCGGCTGGCCGAGGTGCTCGGGATGCCCGCCAAGGACGTGCAGGAGAAGGTCCGGCTCTGCGACGCCAAGACCCCGCAGCCCTGCTGGAACGGATCGCCCTACCAGCCGATCCCGGTCACCAAGGAGGCGACCACCCAGCAGGCGATGCAGATAATGGAACGCCGCGAGGACTTCCCCGGGGTGACCGCGCAGCCCACCGCCGTACGCCGCTACACCGGCGCCGAGGGCGCCAACCTGGCCCAGGTGCTCGGCTACCTCTCGCCGGTCACCGACGACGAGGTCAGCAAGACCGCCACCAAGACCGGCCTGGACCGCTACCTGCCGGCCGACCAGATCGGCCGGGCCGGCCTGGAGTCGGTGTACGACCGCGATCTGCGCGGCACCGCGGGCGTCACCCAGCTGGAGGTGGACAACCTCGGCCGGGTGATCGGCACCGCCGGCGCCGTCGCCCCTCAGACCGGCGACAACCTGGTCACCAGCATCGACGCCCGGGTGCAGAAGGTGGTCGAGGACAACCTGGCGCAGGCCATGAACGACGCCCGGAACACCTTCGACAAGGTCACCAACCGCAACTACGAGGCCGACTCCGGCGCCGCCGTGGTGATGGACGTGCACACCGGGCGGATCATCGCGATGGCGAGCGCGCCGACCTACGACCCGAACCTCTGGGTGGGCGGCATCAGCGGCAAGGACTACCAGTCGCTGACCAGCAAGGAGTCCAACTTCCCGCTGCTGAACCGGGCCATACAGGGTCAGTCCGCCCCCGGTTCGACCTTCAAGGTCATCTCCACCACCGCCGCCGTGCAGGCCGGCTACTCGCTGGACGGCACCTACCCGTGCCCGAAGAGCATGACCATCGGCGGCCGCGAGTTCAAGAACTTCGAGAGCGAGAGCTTCGGCTCCATCACCCTGGAGAAGGCGCTCGAAGTCTCCTGCGACACCGTCTTCTACGGCCTGGCGAACGACCAGTGGGTCAAGGACGGCGGCATCAAGCCGAAGAAGGAGCCGGGCGACTGGTTCTTCAAGACCGCCCACGAGTTCGGCCTCGGCGCCAAGACCGGCATCGACCTGCCGTCCGAGGTGACCGGCCGGGTGCCGGACCGGCAGTGGAAGCAGTCCTTCTACGACAACAACAAGGACGCCTGGTGCGCGCAGGCGCAGAAGGGCGGCACCAGCTTCTCCGACCAGATCGCCAAGGAGAACTGCGTCGACGGCTACCAGATGCGCGCCGGTGACGCCGTCAACTTCGCGATCGGCCAGGGCGACACGCTGGTCACCCCGGTCCAGATGGCCCGGATCTACTCGGCACTGGCCAACGGCGGCACCTTCTACCGGCCGACCATCGCCAAGGCGGTGATAAGCCCGGGCGGGGACCTCGTCCGCGAGATCGCCCCGCACGAGGACGCCAAGTTCCCCGGCGACCAGAAGCTGCTGAGCTACATCAACCAGGCCACCGAGGGCGTCGTCAAGAGCGGCACCGCCGCCTGGAAGTTCACCCAGGCCGGCTGGCCGCAGGACAAGATCGCGCTGCACGCCAAGACCGGCACCGCCGAGGTCGAGGGCAAGCAGACCACCTCCTGGCTGACCACGTACAGCAAGGACTACGCGGTCGTCATGACGATCAGCCAGGGCGGCACCGGCTCCGGCGGCTCCGGCGACGCCATCCGCCGGATCTACCAGGCCATGTACGGCGTGGACGACAAGGGCAACATCGACAACGGGAAGGCGCTGCTGCCGGCCCCGCAGGGCGAGCTGCCCAAGTTCAACCCGGACGGCACCGCGGTCATCAAGCCGGCCTCCTACACCGCCGGCCCGGCCCCGGCCGGCCCGGCCCCGGCCGGCCCGGTGCTGGGCGCCGCGGCCCCGGTCCCCGCGCCGGCCCTCGTGTCGGCCCCGGCGCTGCTCGACGCGGCCGCCGCGCAGGCGGACCCGGCGGCGGCCTTCCTCGACCAGACTCCGCCGGCCGACCCCCCGGCGTCGTACACCGCGGCCGACGCCGCGCTCGAACCCGGCCGCGGGCCGGGAAGGGGACGGGCATGACCTCCTACGGCTCCTACCGGCAACTGCGGCTGGCCCCGCAGCGCAGCGGGGTCTCCAAGGCCCTCGCCAAGGACTCCCCGCTCTGGCGCTTGGACTGGATACTGCTGCTCGCCGCGCTGGCCCTCTCGGCCGGCAGCTCGCTGCTGGTCTGGTCGGCCACCCGCGGACGCGACTCCCTGACCCACGGCGACCCGCAGTACTTCCTCTACCGGCACCTGACCAACTTCGTGGTCGGACTGGTGCTGTGCGCGGTGGTGATAGGGATAGGGAGCCGTCGCTTCCGCACGATCGTGCCCTTCCTGTACGTCGGCGTGATCCTGATGCTGCTGGCGACGCTCAGCCCGCTGGGCTCGACCATCAACGGCGCACACTCGTGGATCCAGCTCGGCGGCGGCTTCTCGATCCAGCCGGCCGAGTTCGCGAAACTGGGTATCGTGCTGGCGATGGCGGTCGTGCTGTCGGACCAGGTGGACGCGGGGGAGCGGGAGTACCCCTCGCACCGGGCGGTGTTCCGCGGCCTGGTCTGGGCCGGACTGCCGATGTGCATAGTGCTGCTGATGCCGGACGCCGGGTCGGTGATGGTGATGGCCGCGATCGTGCTGGGCATCCTGCTCGGCTCGGGCGCGGCGAACCGCTGGGTGCTCGGCCTGCTGGTGGCGGGCGCCGGCGGATGCGTGGCGATCTGGAAGTTCGGGCTGCTGAGCAAGTACCAGATCGACCGCTTCGCCGCCTTCGCCAACCCGCAGCTGGACCCGAACGGCGTCGGCTACAACACCGCGCAGGCCCGGATCGCGATCGGCTCGGGCGGCCTGACCGGCAAGGGCCTGTTCCACGGGACGCAGACCACCGGTCAGTTCGTGCCGGAGCAGCAGACCGACTTCGTGTTCACCGTCGCCGGCGAGGAGCTGGGCTTCGTCGGGGCGCTGGCGATCATCCTGCTGGTCGGCGTGGTGCTGTGGCGCGCCTGCCGGATCGCCCGCCAGGCGACCGACCTGTACGGCACGATCCTGGCGGCCGGGATCATCGCCTGGCTGTCCTTCCAGGCCTTCGAGAACATAGGGATGTGCCTGGGCATCATGCCGGTCGCGGGCATCCCGCTGCCGTTCGTCTCGTACGGCGGGTCGTCGATGTTCGCGAACTGGCTGGCGGTCGGCCTGCTGCAGGCGGTGCGCAGCCAGCGGCCGATAGCGGCCTAGCGGCCCAGGGGTGTGACGCGGGGCCGGTCCGGGACTTCCCGGGCCGGCCCCGCGGCGCTGCCCGAGATCCGTCCACCGCCCCAACACCCGTGCCCCACAGGCCGATTCGGTCGGACATGCCCCGGTCGGCGCGGTCGGTCAGGGGTCAGAGCAGGCAGTCGGCGGTGGTGAGGACGGCGCGGGTCTGGTGGGCGAGCTGCTCCTGCACGGGCACCCAGCGCGCGCCGAAGCGGTGGCGCAGCCGGTCGAGGCTGTCGGCGACGACGGCGCGGGCGCGGTCACGGGCGGCGTCGGCGGCCGGCCCCCGGGCGTCGGCGAGGAGGCGCAGCAGGACCGAGGCGACGCGCAGCGGCAGACGGGCCGCGACCAGGCCGGCGGTGGTCACCCGGGAGGAGGTGAGCGGCTGGGCGGGCCAGCGGTCCAGCCATTCCGCGGCCACCCGCGGGGCGACCGCCAGACTGAACTCGGCGGTGCGCACCAGCGGGCCGTGCGCCTCGCGGCCCGGTGCGGGGATACCGGCGAGCAGGGCGGCGAGCTCCTCGGCGCGGGCGGTGAGGTCGCGGGCGGCGGCGCCGAGGGCCTGCGGGCCGGCGGGGTGGGGGCGGCCGTCGCCGACCGCGTCGACGGCCCACATCGGGACCTCCAGGACGGCGGTGACCGCGCCGTACCGGGCGGCGTAGGACCAGGTGGAGAGCTCGGGCTCGTCCGGCAGCGCCCGGGAGACCCCGGTGCTGCCGGGAGCCGGCATCAGGTAGGTGCCGGGGGCGGGGCTGGTCCAGCCGATCGCGTCGTACGAGTCCACGTCCAGCGGGAGGCCGGCCCGTCCGGCGGAGCGGGCGAAGCGCTCGGCCAGGCCGGGGACGGGGCCGGTGAGCTGGACGAAGGAGCCGCCGAAGTCCACCCCGTGCAGCGAGCACTGCAGGAACGGGCGCAGTTCGTCGATGAGGCCGGTCAGCGCCACGCTCTCCGGCATCGGCGGGCGGCCGGAGCCCGGGGCGGGCAGCAGTTCGGGCTGCTCCTCGAAGGCGGGGCGGAAGAAGTGCTCGTAGTGGCGGCGCATGGTGAGCGGGCCGTCGAGCCAGCCGGCGTTGAGCGCGGCGCCGTCCGGGTCGAGGCAGAGCAGCAGGTGCCAGGAGAGGCCGGGGCGGGCGGGGCGTTCCAGCAGCACCTCGGCGAGCCGGACCGCCCCGGCGGTGCCGATCGGCTCGTTGGGGTGCGGGCCGCCGACGACCAGCACGGCGCGCGGGCCGCGGTCGACGGAGAGCAGCAGCAGCGGCCGCCCGGCCCGGGACCGGCCCACCTCGCGCAGCCGGCAGCGGTCCGCGTGGCGCAGGGCGAGCCGACGGGCTGCGCACTCGGCCTGGGCCGGCGTCGGGTAGCGGACCGGCCGGGTGTCGGACGTCCGGAGGGGGCGGATCCGCCGGCCGGTGTCGCTCATGGTTCTCCTTGCGCCGGTCGGACGGCCGCCGGGGCGCGGGCGTGCGGGTGCGCCACCGGGCACGGCGTGCGGGCGGGGTGTACGGGCGGTGCGTGGGTGGGGAGCGGGAGCGGGCGGCGCCGGGGGGACTCCGGCGAGGGCCTGAGCGTACGACCCAACTCCCTTGTCCGGAAGGGGTGCAGAAGGGGTCCGGCGGCCTTGGCGGGGCCCTGTCAGTACCGCACGGGCCGTCCGGGCGTGTCAACGGCGGACGGCGCGGGCCGGCGGGCGCGCACCGCGCGTGCCGGGCGGGTGCCCGGCGGGTGCCGCCGGGGGCGGGTCACGCCGGAGCACGGAAGGCCCGGGATCCGGGGCAGACGGTCCGTTCCCCGGATTGGGCTACCCTTGAGGGTCACCCCTCCCGTGCCGGTCCGCGGCACCGAATCACGTCGTAAGGGTTCCTAGTACATGACTGTCGAATCGGTCTTCCCACGCCTGGAGGCACTCCTCCCGCACGTCCAGAAGCCGATCCAGTACGTCGGCGGCGAGCTCAACTCGACCGTCAAGGACTGGGACGCCTGCGACGTCCGTTGGGCGCTGATGTACCCCGACGCCTACGAGGTGGGCCTGCCCAACCAGGGCGTCATGATCCTCTACGAGGTGCTGAACGAGCGCGAGGGCGTCCTGGCCGAACGCACCTACAGCGTCTGGCCGGACCTCGAGGCGCTGATGCGCGAGCACGGCGTCCCGCAGTTCACCGTGGACGCCCACCGCCCGGTGAAGGCCTTCGACGTGTTCGGCCTGTCCTTCTCCACCGAGCTCGGCTACACCAACATGCTGACCGCGCTCGACCTGGCCGGCATCCCGCTGGAGGCCAAGGACCGCACCGACGAGGACCCGATCGTCCTCGCCGGCGGCCACGCCGCCTTCAACCCGGAGCCCATCGCGGACTTCCTGGACGCCGCGGTGGTCGGCGACGGCGAACAGGCCGTGCTCGACATCACCGAGATCGTCCGCGCCTGGAAGGCCGAGGGCCGCCCGGGCGGGCGCGACGAGGTGCTGCTGCGCCTGGCCCGCACCGGCAGCGTGTACGTGCCGAGGTTCTACGACGTGGAGTACCTGGCCGACGGCCGGATCGGCCGCGTCGTGCCGAACGCCCCCGGCGTGCCGTGGCGGGTGTCCAAGCACACCGTGATGGACCTGGACGAGTGGCCGTACCCCAAGCAGCCCCTGGTCCCGCTCGCGGAGACGGTGCACGAGCGGATGTCCGTGGAGATCTTCCGCGGCTGCACCCGCGGCTGCCGCTTCTGCCAGGCCGGCATGATCACGCGCCCCGTGCGGGAGCGAAGCATCACCGGCATCGGCGAGATGGTCGAGCGCGGACTCAAGGCGACCGGCTTCGAGGAGGTCGGCCTGCTGTCGCTGTCCAGCGCCGACCACACCGAGATCGGCGACATCGCCAAGGGCCTGGCCGACCGCTACACCGAGGACAAGATCGGCCTGTCGCTGCCGTCCACCCGCGTCGACGCCTTCAACATCGACCTCGCCAACGAGCTGTCCCGCAACGGCCGCCGCTCGGGCCTCACCTTCGCCCCCGAGGGCGGCAGCGAGCGCATGCGCAAGGTGATCAACAAGATGGTGTCGGAGGAGGACCTGATCCGCACCGTCGCCACCGCCTACGGCAACGGCTGGCGCCAGGTGAAGCTGTACTTCATGTGCGGCCTGCCGACCGAGACCGACGACGACGTGCTGCAGATCGGCGAGATGGCGAAGAACGTCATCCAGAAGGGCCGCGAGGTCACCGGCCAGAACGACATCCGCTGCACCGTCTCCATCGGCGGGTTCGTGCCCAAGCCGCACACCCCGTTCCAGTGGGCCCCGCAGCTGTCCGCCGAGGCCACCGACGCCCGCCTGGCCAAGCTGCGCGACTCGATCCGCGGCGACCGCAAGTACGGCAAGAACATCGGCTACCGCTACCACGACGGCAAGCCGGGCATCGTCGAGGGCCTGCTCTCCCGCGGCGACCGCCGGATCGGCGCCGTCATCCGCGCGGTCTACGAGGACGGCGGCCGCTTCGACGGCTGGCGCGAGTACTTCTCGTACGACCGCTGGATGGCCTGCGCCGAGAAGGGCCTGGCCGGCACCGGCGTCGACGTCGACTGGTACACCACCCGCGAGCGCACCTACGAGGAGGTGCTGCCCTGGGACCACCTGGACAGCGGCCTCGACAAGGACTGGCTCTGGGAGGACTGGCAGGACGCCCTGGAGGAGGTCGAGGTCGACGACTGCCGCTGGACCCCGTGCTTCGACTGCGGGGTGTGTCCGCAGATGGACACCCACATCCAGATCGGCCCGACCGGCAAGAAGATGCTGCCGCTGACGGTCGTCAACGCGGCGGACCGGCCGAAGGCCGACGCGTGAGGTGACACGGCGGGAGAGCCGTGTGACGTGTTTCACGGCCTCGTGGAGGTGAGCGGGAGCTCGTCCCGGGCGCAGTCGGTCTGCGCCCCGGACGGGCTCCCGCTCCTGTTTGGCCGGCCGGGCCGGGGCACTCGGGCTGAACACCTGCTCTGACCAGGGGCGGAGCGAGCGGGTCGGTGGGGCGCGTACCCTTTGGGGTGACAGCGTCCGGACAGTGGCGGGAATGCGCCACGCCGGACGGGGACAACTGACTAAGGACTGAGCGACCCTGGCACGCCGTACGCCCGACGGTCCGCCGCCCGCACCGACGGTGCAGCGGATTCGTCTCCGCTACACCAAGCGCGGCCGGCTCCGTTTCACCAGCCACCGCGACTTCCAGCGCGCCTTCGAGCGCGCCCTGCGCCGGTCCGCCGTTCCGATGGCCTACTCGGCCGGCTTCACCCCGCACCCGAAGGTCTCCTACGCCAACGCGGCCCCGACCGGGGTGGCGAGCGAGGCGGAGTACCTGGAGATCGGCCTCGCCGCCGTGCGCGACCCCGAGCAACTGCGGGCGCAGTTGGACGCGTCGCTGCCGGCGGGCCTGGACGTGATCGACGCGGTCGAGGTGCGGACGCCGAACTTCGTGGAGCGCCTGGAGGCCTCCGAGTGGCTGGTCCGGCTGGACGGTGTCGAGCCGGACGAGGCGGCCCGTGCGGCCGCGCGGTTCCTCGCCGAGGAGCGGGTCGAGGTCGAACGCCTCACCAAGAACGGCGTGCGGGTCTTCGACGCGCGCGGCGCGGTGGCGGCGCTCGAAGTCGCCCCGCCCCAGGTCGATGACGGTGCGGACACGGAGGCCGGAACGGCCCACGATGTTCGGACCGGCCGTCCCTGTGCGATACTGCGCCTGGTAGTACGACACGCCACACCCGCCGTACGACCCGACGACGTATTGTCCGGTCTCCGTGCGACGGCCGACCTGGCGCCGCCGGTCCCCGCAGAGGTGACCAGGCTGGCGCAGGGGCCGCTCGACGAGGAGACCGGCACGGTGACCGACCCGCTGGCGCTCGACCGCGCCGCGGCCCTGGCCGGCTCGGAGCCGGGCGCCGGGCCGCGCGCTACCGCGCCCGCCTAGCGGGCGGAGGCCGGGTTCCAGTGCCTCACTGGGCCCCGACGGTCCTCCAGGGTTCCCGCAGCTCCCCAGGGGAGCGAGCGTCGTCGCAGCACAGGCCTGTTACCCGGGGCCTGCCGACCAGGACGGTCGGTGGGCCCGGGGCCCCGTCCGGGAGCCACCCGGGGTTGGGGGACGGCTCAGCTTGGGAAAACTTTCAGAAGACTGGTCAGGCCAGAAGACTTTCGACACCCCGCCGAAGCGCGGGGCGCCGAGCGAGACTACGAGCCCCTGTGCGGCCTCGCGTCCGCACGGCGGCACTCTGAATGGGTCCGGCCCGCGCATCGTCGAGATGCCGGCCGTCCACGGGTGCCGTGCCGTGCCCGGATGCGGAGCCCGGGGGCCTGACGGGAGATCCACCCGCATGCTCGATAACACCGATCCGCAGACTGCGGCCACGGACCAGAACGAAACCGCCGGGACCGGGGGCGAGGGCGCGTCCGCCGCGCCGCCGCGCCGCCGTCGCCGTGCGGTGTCCCGCCCGGCGGGCACCCCGCAGGGGGCCGCCGCCGAGGCGGCGGAGACCGTCCTGCCGGCCGAGGCGCCGGCGGTCGAGACCGCCCCGGCTCCGGCCGTCGAGGCGGCAGCCGAGAAGCCGGTCCGGGCCCGCCGCGCCCGCAAGCGTGCCGAGGCCCCGGCCGGAGCGCCGGAGACGACCTCGATCGTGGTCACCGCGCCGCAGCCCGACGAGGCACCGGTCGAGGAGCCGGCCGCCAAGGCCGAGAAGGCCGTGAAGGCTGAGAAGGCCGACGACGAGCAGGGCGAGAAGGCCGAGAAGCCGGTCCGGGCCCGTCGCGCCCGCAAGCGTGCCGAGTCGCCCGCCGGTGCGCCCGCCGCCGAGGCCGAGGCCCCCGCCGCCGAGACGCCGGCCGTCGAGACCCCCGCCCCCGTCGTCGCCGAGCCGGCGGCCGAGGAGGCCCCCGCGGCTCCGGCCCGCCGGGCCCGCCGCCGTCGCGTGGTCGAGGCCGCCCCGGTCGTCGAGGCCCCGGTCGAGGAGCCGCAGGCCGAGGAGCCCGCCACCGCGGAGGAGCCCGAGGAGGAGGCCGCCGAGCCGGTGGCCGAGCCCGCCGCCGCTCCCGCCCCGGTCGCCGAGGCCGAGCCGCACCACCGGGTGCGCCGCCGCGCCGTCCGTCCGGCGACCGCGGTCTTCCAGGCGCCGGTGTTCCAGGAACCCGCCCCCTACACCGCGTCGTCCACGCAGCAGCAGCAGCAGCAGCAGCAGCAGCAGCCCGCCGCCGCCCCGGCACCCGTCGCTCCCGCGCCGGTCGAGGCCCCGGCCGCGACCGGGCGCTCGGAGGAGGACGAGTACGAGTACAGCGGCGTCGGCCGCCGCCGCCGGGTCCGTACCCGGGTCGAGTCGGGCCGCCGCAAGCCGGCCGCCGCGGCGCCCGTCGCCAAGACCCCGGTCGCCAAGGCCCCGGTTGCCAAGGCGCCGGTCGTTCAGCCGCCGGCCGCCCCCGCGCGGGTCGCCCCGGTGCGGGTCGAGGCCCCTGCCGTCGAGGCGCCCGCCGTCGAGGCCCCCGCCGCCGGTCCGGAGACCGAGGGCGAGTGGGAGGAGGACGGCCGTCCGTCGCGCCGTCGCCGCCGGGGCGGCCGCCGCCGTCGCCGTGGCGAGGCCGAGGACTTCGAGGCCGCCGAGGTCGAGCAGCCCGCCGCCGAGGAGCCGGTCGCGGTCGTCGACGACGAGGACGAGGAGGCGGATGACGACGATCTGGCCGCCGGCCTGTCCTCGTCCCGTCGCCGCCGTCGCCGTCGCCGCCGCAGTGGTGAGGCCGGTGCCGTCGAGACCGCCGAGACCACCGAGGACGGCGTCCGCACGGTGGTGAAGGTGCGCGAGCCGCGCCGCCGTTCGACCGAGCCGTCGTTCGACCCGGACGAGGTGCAGTCCATCAAGGGCTCGACCCGTCTGGAGGCGAAGAAGCAGCGCCGCCGCGAGGGCCGCGAGCTGGGCCGCCGCCGGGTGCCGATCATCACCGAGGCCGAGTTCCTGGCCCGCCGCGAGTCCGTCGAGCGCGTCATGGTGGTGCGCCAGAACGGCCAGCGCACCCAGATCGGCGTGCTGGAGGACGGCGTGCTGGTCGAGCACTACGTCAACAAGGAGCAGGCCACCTCGTACGTCGGCAACGTGTACCTGGGCAAGGTCCAGAACGTGCTGCCGTCGATGGAGGCCGCCTTCGTCGACATCGGCAAGGGCCGCAACGCGGTGCTGTACGCCGGTGAGGTCAACTTCGGCGCGCTGGGCGGCCACGGCGGCCCGCGCCGGATCGAGTCGGTGCTGAAGTCCGGCCAGTCCGTGCTGGTGCAGGTCTCCAAGGACCCGATCGGCCACAAGGGCGCCCGCCTGACCAGCCAGATCTCGCTGCCCGGCCGCTACCTGGTGTACGTGCCCGAGGGCTCGATGACCGGCATCTCGCGCAAGCTGCCGGAGAACGAGCGCGCCCGGCTGAAGCAGATCCTCAAGAAGATCGTCCCGGACGACGCGGGCGTCATCGTGCGCACCGCCGCCGAGGGCGCTTCCGAGGACGAGCTGACCCGCGACGTCCAGCGGCTGCAGCAGCAGTGGGAGGACATCCAGAAGAAGGCCGCCTCCGGCAACGCCCCGGCGCTGCTGTACGGCGAGCCGGACATGACCGTCCGGGTCGTCCGCGACATCTTCAACGAGGACTTCACCAAGGTCATCGTCTCCGGCGACGAGGCGTGGAAGACCATCCACGAGTACGTCGCCAACGTGGCCCCGGACCTCGCCGAGCGGCTCCAGCGGTGGACCTCCGAGGTGGACGTGTTCGCCACCTACCGGATCGACGAGCAGCTGATGAAGGCGCTGGACCGCAAGGTCTGGCTGCCCAGCGGCGGTTCGCTGGTGATCGACCGCACCGAGGCGATGGTCGTCATCGACGTCAACACCGGGAAGTTCGTCGGCCAGGGCGGCAACCTGGAGGAGACGGTCACCCGCAACAACATCGAGGCGGCCGAGGAGATCGTGCGCCAGCTGCGGCTGCGCGACCTCGGCGGCATCATCGTGATCGACTTCATCGACATGGTGCTGGAGTCCAACCGGGACCTGGTGCTGCGCCGCCTGCTGGAGTGCCTGGGCCGGGACCGGACCAAGCACCAGGTGGCCGAGGTCACGTCGCTGGGCCTGGTGCAGATGACCCGCAAGCGGGTCGGCCAGGGCCTGCTGGAGTCCTTCTCCGAGCCGTGCGTGCACTGCAACGGCCGCGGCGTGATCGTCCACATGGAGCAGCCGAGCGCCCACGTCCACACCCCGGCCGCCGTCGCGGGCGAGGCCGCCTCGGGCAGCGGCAAGCGCCGTCGCCGGGGCAAGGGCGGCGCGGCCCACGAGGAGCCGCAGGGCGTCGAGGCCGCGGTGGCCGAGGCCGCCGAGGAGGTCGCGCAGGCCGCGCTGGAGGCCGTCGCCGAGCTGGCGGCGGAGCCGGTGCACGAGGAGATCGAGGGCCAGCTGGCCCTGGAGGTCCCGGGCGTCGAGGTCGTTGCCGAGGCTCCGGCCGTCGAGGCTCCGGTCGCCGAGGTGGCCCCGGCCGCTCCGACGGGCCGCCCGCGCCGCCGTGCGGTGCGCAAGGCGACCGCTCCGGCCGGTTCGCCGGACACCGCGGAGATCGTGGTGCTGCAGGCGAAGGCCGAGGCGGCCCTGGAGGCGGCCCTGGAGGCCGCCGCACCGGTCGTCGCGCAGGCCGCCGTCGAGGCGCCGGCCGAGCCGGTCGTCGTCGCGGAGGCCGCGGTCGTCGAGACCCCGGCCGCGGAGGCGGCCGAGTCCGCCGAGGAGGCTCCCGCCGCTGAGACCGAGGCCGCCGAGGCCGAGGAGGCGCCGGCGCCGAAGAAGCGGGCCGCCCGCAAGACCGCCGCGAAGAAGACCGCCGCCAAGAAGACGACCACGGCGGCCAAGAAGACCACCGCCCGCAAGACCGCCACCAAGCGGACGAGCGCGGCGGCCAAGAAGGCCGCGGCCGCCGAGGGTGATACGGCAGCCGAGTAGTGCCCACGCCCGGGGCGGGAGCAATCCCGCCCCGGGTCGTACGGGCCGGTTTGCCCCCTGGGCGGCCGGTCCGTATTCTTGACCATCGGCGTGTCTACGCCATTGCTCCCGAGCACATCACCTTCCCGGGGTCGCCGCGTCCGCGCGGCGTGACGGGGAGAGGCTCCTGTGTCCGTACCCAGGTGGCTGGCGTCGGGGGTTCCGACCGAGCAAGGAAAGCAGGTACCGCATGTACGCGATCGTTCGCGCAGGCGGCCGCCAGCACAAGGTCGCCGTCGGCGACGTGCTGGAGATCGACCGTATTGAGGCCAAGCCGGGTGACTCGGTCGAGCTCTCGACCATCCTCGTCGTCGACGGTGACGCTGTCACCTCCGACCCGTGGGTCCTGGCCGGCGTGAAGGCTCACGCCGAGGTGGTCGACCAGACCAAGGGTGACAAGATCGTCATCCTGCGTTACAAGAACAAGACCGGCTACCGCCGCCGTCAGGGCCACCGCCAGAAGCACACCGCGGTGCGCATCACCAGCATCGACTCGGTCAGCAAGTAAGGGGATAGCGAGATATGGCACACAAGAAGGGCGCAAGCTCTACCCGTAACGGCCGTGACTCGAACGCCCAGCGCCTCGGCGTGAAGCGCTTCGGCGGCCAGGTCGTCTCGGCCGGCGAGATCCTCGTCCGCCAGCGCGGCACCCACTTCCACCCGGGTGCGGGCGTCGGTCGCGGTGGCGACGACACCCTGTTCGCGCTGACCGCCGGTGCCGTGCAGTTCGGCAACCGTCGCGGCCGCAAGGTCGTCAACATCGTGGCCGTCGAGGCCTGAGTCCCCGCGGACTCCCGAGTCGGCTGAAGACTCACAGTGAGGGGTGGGCCGGAATTATCCGGTCCGCCCTTCACGCTTTACGCAGGTAGCAAGCAGACTCTCGCACTGGAGGCACACCCATGACCACCTTCGTGGACCGCGTCGAACTTCACGTCGCCGCGGGTAACGGGGGCCACGGCTGCGCCTCCGTGCACCGCGAGAAGTTCAAGCCCCTCGGCGGGCCTGACGGCGGCAACGGCGGTGAGGGCGGCAGTGTCATCCTCACCGTGGACTCCCAGGTCACCACCCTGCTGGAGTACCACCACTCGCCCAAGCGCAAGGCCACCAACGGCAAGCCGGGCGCGGGCGCCCACCGCACCGGCGCGGACGGCGAGGACCTCGTCCTCTTCGTGCCGGACGGCACCGTGGTGCTGGACCGCAACGGCAACGTGCTGGCCGACCTGGTCGGCCACGGCACCAGCTTCGTCGCCGCGCAGGGCGGCCGCGGCGGCCTCGGCAACTCGGCGCTGGCCTCGGCCCGCCGCAAGGCGCCCGGCTTCGCACTGCTCGGCGAGCCCGGTGAGGCCCGTGACATCGTCATGGAGCTCAAGTCCGTCGCCGACGTGGCCCTGGTGGGCTACCCGAGCGCCGGCAAGTCCTCGCTGATCTCGGTGCTCTCCGCCGCCAAGCCGAAGATCGCGGACTACCCGTTCACGACCCTGATCCCGAACCTCGGCGTGGTCACCGCGGGCGACACCGTCTACACCGTCGCCGACGTGCCCGGCCTGATCCCGGGCGCCAGCCAGGGCCGGGGCCTGGGCCTGGAGTTCCTGCGCCACGTCGAGCGCTGTTCGGTGCTGGTGCACGTGCTGGACTGCGCCACCCTGGAGCCCGGCCGCGACCCGCTGACCGACCTGGAGACCATCGAGGCCGAGCTCGCCGAGTACGGCGGCCTGGACGACCGCCCCCGCCTGGTCGCGCTCAACAAGGTGGACGTCCCGGACGGCCAGGACATCGCCGACCTGACCCGCGCCTCCCTGGAGGAGCGCGGCTACCAGGTCTTCGAGGTCTCCGCCGCCTCCCGCAAGGGCCTGCGCGAGCTGAACTTCGCGCTGGCGAAGATCGTCGCCGACGCGCGCGCCGCCAAGCCGGTCGAGGAGTCCACCCGGATCGTGCTGCGGCCCAAGGCCGTCGACGACGCCGGCTTCACCATCACCGAGGAGGACGGCGCCTTCCGCATCCGCGGCGTCAAGCCGGAGCGCTGGGTCCGCCAGACCGACTTCAGCAACGACGAGGCCGTCGGCTACCTCGCCGACCGGCTGGCCCGCCTCGGTGTCGAGGAGAAGCTGTGGAAGGTCGGGGCGCACGAGGGCGACACCGTCATCATCGGCCCGGACGACAACGCCGTCGTCTTCGACTGGGAGCCGACCATGGCCGCCGGCGCCGAGATGCTCGGCCGCCGCGGTGAGGACCACCGCATGGAGACCCAGCGCCCGGCGGTCGACCGCCGCCGCGAGAAGCAGAAGGGCCGGGACGCGGCCGAGGCCGAGTTCCTCGCCTTCGAGGCGCTCTCCAGCGGCCGCCCGGCCGCCATCGAGGGCGACGACGACGAGGACTGAGCCGCCCCGAGCGGCTGACCCGGACGGCCCCCGCCACCTGTCGAGGTGGCGGGGGCCGTCCGCGTGCACAGGGCGCCGGGGCGTCACTTGGTCCAGGCGGCCTGGACCTTGCTGAGGTCGGTCGAGTCGCCGTAGCCGACCATCACCGGGGAACCGCCGGCCTGGAAGCTGACGATGTCGCAGCCCTTGAACTCGACGCCCTTGGTGGCACCCGAGAAGCTCGGGGTGGTGCACTTGGCGACCGGGGTCGAGCCGACCGGGTTGGCGAACGTCGCGGTGCTGCCCGAGGCGTCGTAGACCTTGAACTTGGAATCGGGGGCGCTGAAGCTCAGCTTGGTGTCCCCGAGGTTCTTCATGGTCCAGCTGACGTAGAACAGCGCACGGCCCTCCAGACCGGCGGTGTTGGCCTTGGCGTCCTGGAAGTCCTTGAGCGAGCCGGGCACGACGCCGGTGACGGTGAACTCCAGCTTGGCGTTGGTGTTCGAGGTCTTGTCGACGAAGTCCACGGTGGCGGGCTGGCCGAACTTCACGGAGGCGCCGGCCTGCGGCAGCTTGCCGCCGCCGGCCCCGCCACCCGCGGCACCGGCCGTGCCGGCCCCGCCCGTGGCACCGCCGGCGGTCGCGCCGCCGGTGGCCCCGCCCGTGGCCGCACCCGACGGGGCGGCGGTCGAACCGCCGGCCGAACCGGGGGTGGCGCCCGGGGCACCGCTGGTCGGCGCCGGTGCGGCCCCGGTGGCACCGCCGGTGCCGGTCGACGGGTCGGAGTTGTCCGGGCCGCAGGCCGCGAGCGACAGGGCGGTGGCCGCCGCAAGGGCGGCGACGGTCAGCTTGGTGGTATACGAACGCATGGTGCGCTTTTCTCCTGGGCACGCGACCGCGAACCGTTGCCGGCCTGCCCAGTGCGGCGCCGCCCTGTCGTGGCAGGAAGGGTCGAAGACGACATGGGTCCAGCGGGCAAGAAGCCGTCCCCCGATCTGGCTTTCGGTCAGGGACCATACCAGCCATCCGGATTGCCGACCGGGCTGTGGCGGGCCCGTGACCAGGCCGGGTCCAGCCGGTGAAACAGCCGGCGGGGGACCTGCGCGAATCGCGTAGATTTCGGGGGTGACGGCCGGGCCCCGGGCCCGCCGTACCCGCACCACACCGGAAGGGCGTACAGCGAGATGAGCCAGGACCCTCTGCGGGAGGAGGTGCTGACCGCACGGCGGATCGTGGTCAAGGTCGGCTCCTCCTCACTCACCACGGCAGCCGGCGGCCTGGACGCCGACCGCGTCGACGCCCTGGTGGACGCGCTCGCCAAGGTGCGCAGCCGCCCCGAGGCGCCGGAAGTCGTCCTCGTCTCCTCCGGCGCCATCGCCGCCGGACTCGCCCCGCTCGGCCTGGACCGGCGGCCCAAGGACCTCGCCCGCCAGCAGGCCGCCGCCAGCGTCGGCCAGGGCCTGCTGGTCGCCCGGTACACCGCCTCCTTCGCCCGGTACGGCATCCGGGTCGGCCAGGTGCTGCTGACCGCCGAGGACGCCAGCCGGCGCGCGCACTACCGCAACGCCTACCGCACCCTGGACCAGCTGCTGGCGATGGGCGCGATGCCGGTCGTCAACGAGAACGACACCGTCGCCACCGCCGAAATCAAGTTCGGCGACAACGACCGGCTCGCCGCGCTGGTCGCCCACCTCGTCCGGGCCGACCTGCTGGTGCTGCTCTCCGACGTGGACGGCCTGTACGACGGCGACCCGTCCCGCCCCGGCACCAGCCGGATCGACCGGGTCAGCGGCCCGCACGACCTCGACGGCATCGAGATCGGCAGCGCGGGCAAGGCCGGAGTCGGCACCGGCGGCATGGTCACCAAGGTCGAGGCGGCCCGGATCGCCACCGGCGCGGGCATCCCGGTGGTGCTCACCGCGGCCAGCCAGGCCGCCGACGCGCTGGCCGGCCGCCCCACCGGCACGCTCTTCGCGCGCACCGGCGCCCGCACCTCCGACCGGCTGCTCTGGCTGGCCCACGCCAGCAGCCCGCGCGGCACCCTGCACCTGGACGCGGGCGCCGTCGAGGCGGTCGTCTCCGGCGGCGCCTCGCTGCTGCCGGCCGGCGTCACCAAGGTCGACGGGGAGTTCGCCGCGGGTGATCCGGTGGACCTTCTTGCCGAAAACGGCCACATCGTGGCTCGCGGACTGGTCAACTTTGATGCGAGGGAGTTGCCCCGCCTGCTCGGCCGGTCCACCCGCGACCTGGCCCAGGAGTTCGGCGCCGCGTACGAGCGCGAGGTCGTCCACCGCGACGACCTGGTCGTTCTGCGCGGCTGACCGGCCGGCAGGCCGGCACCGGCCGCCGGTCGATCGGTGCAGCGCGGACGACGGGCCGCTCCGTACGGGAGCGGCCCGGCCACGGGCGACGAGGGGCGCAGCCGTACCGGTCGGCCGAGGGCCGGCGGGGACGGTGGGGGACGACAGGACATCGCCGAACAGGAGGCCGCCGGTGGAACGCAGGCGCGAGGCAGCGCTGACCGGAGGGACGGCGGGCCGGCGGCTGACCAGCATCGACGGCGGACGCGGGAACACGCCCGCCGAGCCGGCCGGTCCGCCGTCCCGGGGGCCCGGCGGGGCGCGCGGGGTGCGGCCCCAGCGCACGGACGCGGCGCAGCCGCCCACCGTGCCCGAGCAGGCGCGGCTGTGGCACGTGGTGCTGAGCGTGGCCGGGCAGGTCACCCCGCTGCCCTCGCTGCGCGCCTCACTGGAGCAGCTGGCGCACGACCACTCGTTCTTCCTGACCGCCCGCTACGCGGCCGACCACGCCGAGATCCGCTACTGGGAGCAGGCCCGGGACCTGCACGACGCGGCGGCGATCGCGCTACGGCTGTGGGGCGAGCACAAGGTCACCGCGAACCTGCCGCCGTGGGAGATCGTCGGGCTGGAGGTCGTCGACCGGGCGACGTACCACAAGCGGGTGGCCGAGGGCTTCGGCAACCCGACGCCGCATCTGGGCGGGGTGCACCCGTACTGAGCCGGTCGCAGCGGTGGCGGGGCGGGCAGCCCGGTCGGGCCGGGCCCGACCCGACGGCGTCTCACCGGGCGAAATGGCGCCCGGACGGGTCGGCCGCAGTCGCTACCCTTGGCGGCATGACCAGCGACCTCGCCACCGCCGACAGCCCCGTCCTCGCCGTAGCGCGCCGAGCCCGGGAGGCCGCCGCCGCGCTCGCCCCGCTGCCGCGCCGGGCGAAGGACACCGCGCTGCTGGCGGTCGCGGACGCCCTGGTGGCCCGCAGCGCCGAGATCGTCACGGCCAACGCCGAGGACGTGGCCCGGGCCCGGGAGGCCGGAACGGCCGAATCGGTGATCGACCGGCTCACCCTCACCGACGAGCGGATCGCCGCCATCGCCTCCGACGTGCGCGACGTGGTCGGCCTGCCCGACCCGGTCGGCGAGGTGGTGCGCGGCTACACCCTGCCGAACGGCCTGGACGTCCGGCAGGTCCGGGTGCCGCTCGGCGTGGTCGGCATCATTTACGAGGCCCGGCCGAACGTCACCGTGGACGCCGCCGCGCTCTGCCTCAAGTCCGGCAACGCGGTGCTGCTGCGCGGCTCGGCCTCGGCCTACCGCTCCAACACCGCGCTGGTCGCCGTCCTGCGGGACGCCGTCGCCGCGGCCGGGCTGCCCGCCGACGCGGTCCAGCTGGTGCCGGGCGAGAGTCGCGACTCCGTGCAGGAGCTGATGCGTGCCCGCGGCTACGTCGACGTGCTGATCCCGCGCGGCGGCGCCGCGCTGATCCGCACCGTGGTCGAGGGCTCGACGGTGCCGGTGATCGAGACCGGTACCGGCAACTGCCACGTCTACGTGGACGCCGAGACCGACCTGGCGATGGCCGTCGGCATCCTGCTGAACTCCAAGGCGCAGCGGGTCAGCGTCTGCAACGCGGCCGAGACCCTGCTCGTCCACCAGGACGTCGCGGACGCCTTCCTGCCGCTCGCGCTGGCGGCTTTGGCCGAGGCCGGGGTGACCGTGCACGGCGACGAGGCGGTGCTCAAGGCCGCCGAGGGCGGCCCGGCCACCGTGGTGCCCGCGACCGACGAGGACTGGGGCGCCGAGTACCTCTCGCTGGACCTGGCCGCGGCCGTGGTGCCCTCGCTGGAAGCCGCCGTCGAGCACATCCGCCGCTGGTCCTCCGGCCACACCGAGGCGATCGTCACCACCTCGCAGGCCGCCGCCCGCCGCTTCACCCGACTGGTCGACTCCACCACCGTGGCCGTCAACGCCTCCACCCGCTTCACCGACGGCGGCGAGTTCGGCTTCGGCGCGGAGATCGGCATCTCCACCCAGAAGCTGCACGCCCGAGGCCCGATGGGCCTGCCCGAGCTGACCAGCACCAAGTACATCGTCACTGGTGACGGCCACGTCCGCGGCGAGGCGACGCAGACCGTCGGCGCGGCCCCGGACGCCCGCTGAGCGCGGCGTGCGGCCGGTCCGTCACACGGGTGACGGACCAACTGCCGGGAGCCACAGACAAAACGCCCGGCCGGTAATACGCTGAATCCGTGGCTGAGGATGTGGGGGGCTTGCCGTACCCCGACGGCGCCGACCACGGTGGTGCGGACGACGAGTTCGCCACCGTGGTCTTCGATGAGGCCTTCGTCCGGTCCGCCGCCGTGCACGAGCCGACCGCCAAGGAGCGGCAACTCGCCGCCGCCGAGGCCCGGTTCGAGTCGGACAGCGCGGGTCCGGGCTGGGGCCATGACGTCCCGGCCGGTGACGGGCTCCCGCTGGAGCTGCGCCCGTACCCGACCGGACTCGACGCGGACCACCTCTACCCCGACCCGTGGTCGGGCCCGGGCCGGCCGGCCGGCCGCCAGGGCCGGCGCCGGTGGCGGCGCGGCTACGACCCGGTGCGCGCCCGCGGCCGGTACGTCGCCCAGCAGCGCTGGCACCGGCCGGTGGCCTGGGTGCTCGCCGTGATCATGGGCGTGAGCCTGGTCGCGGTGGCGGTCGCGGCGATCTACCAGGGCGTGGGCGGCTCCCCGGGCACGACCCGCAGACCGCAGCCCCGGAGCAGCAGCGCCGGGGTCGACCCGCGGCCCGCGCCGGCCGAGCCCTCGCCGGTGGTCACCGCACCCGCGGGCTAGCCGCCGCGGCCGGTCGTCCGCTCGGATGCTGCGCGGGCGTACGCCCCGGGCGGGTGGTCACGGAGCGTCCCCGGGAATCTGCGCAAGGGCCCTCGTGGTGGCGTGAGTGTCCGCCTACCCTGGTGTTATGGGTGACCCGCGAGAGCCTCCTGAGGGTACGCCCGAGGGCGGTTCCGGCAACGAGGACGAATTCCGGTCCGTCGTCTTCGACGAATCGTTCGTCCGCGCTGCCCGGATCCAGGAGCTGTCCGCCCGGGAGCGGCTGGCCGGCTCCTTCGGCAAGGCCACCCGGCAGCGGGTGCGGCTCGGCCCGCTGGGCACCGTCCCGCGCCAGGCGCTCGCCCTGCTGCTGCTCGTCCTGCTCGCCTTCGGGGCCGCGGTGTACTTCGGGGTCAGCTCGCCGAAGGGCATCCCGGCCCGGCCCGAAGGCAGCCAACTGACCGTCAGCCTCGTCGCGTTGAGCCCGACTTCGGCCGTCCACCCGGTGGCCGACCCGGCCGACCCCTTCGCCGCGCTGCCGGCCGGGTACGGGGACGGCACGATCGGGCTGAACACCCCGACCGGCGCCGCCACCGAGCACTTCAGCCGGGTCGAGGTGACCAAGGCGCTCGACACCGTCCAGCGCTACCTGGTCGCCTCCTCGCTGTCCCCGGCCGCGCTCGTCCAGGGCGCGACCGCGGACGTGCGCTCCTTCGTCACACCGGGTGAGCAGGCGGAGTTCGACGCCGGCGTGGCCCAGCCGGTGGACGACCGGCACCACGCGGTGACGGGCTGGGTGGTGCGCTTCGACCCGGCGCAGGTCGCCCTGGCCTCGAACACCGTGAAGGTGGCCGGCGCGATGCGGATCGACGACGTGGACAGCGGGACGCTGCAGATCACCACCGACCACACCTTCGTCTACGCCCTGAAGCCCGCCGGAGCCCCGGCCGGAGCACCGGTGACCCTGGAGACCGTACGGCGGCAGCTGACCTTCCAGTTCGACCGGGTCGACCTCGCCTCGGCGCAGCTGCGGCTGGTCGACTCGGTGCTGCAGGCCGGGCCGGAACCCTGCGGCACCTCGATGGCGGGCTTCCTGCAGCCGGTGCTGGCCACCGCGCAGGGTACGGCGGTCGCGCCGCCGAGCGCGATCGACCCCGGCAACCACGCCCGGCCGGCCTGGCAGGTGTGCGGGGTGCTGGCGGGGAGCTGAGGCCTCGCACCGGGGTGGGGGCGGAGGGCGGGGCGGAAGGCGACCGGAGACGCGGACGGCCGGTGACCTGGGCGGGTCATCGGCCGTCCGCGGCGTTCGGGGCAGTGCTCGGTCGGAGGTGTTCGGGCTCAGCCGTCGCTGCGGTCGGCGGAGCCCGTCGAGCCGCTTGAGCCGGTCGAGCTGTCGGAGCCGTTCGAGCCGTTCGAGCCGTTCGAGGCGCCGCGGCCGGCGCCGGTGAAGGTGTCGCGGAGCTTGCCACCCACGGTCGCGGCGCCGCCGGCGACGTCCCGCAGCAGGCCCATCAGCGGGTCCTTGCTCTCCTTCACCGAGGTCGTGTAGTGGTCGGCGGCGGCCTTCCACTGCTCGCCGACCGAGGCGTCCGGGTCGTCCGCGCGGCGCGGGTAGGCACCCGTCATGATCGAGCGGTACTCGTCGCTCTCCGCCCACTTCTTCAGCTGGGCGACCCGGACCACCGCGAAGGGGTGGGTCTGCGGCAGCACCTGCAGCAGCTTGAGCACGCCGTCGCGCAGGTCGCCGGCCTTCTCGTACTCCTCGGCCTGCTCGAGGAAGGCGTCGACGTTCATCTCCGCCAGGTTGTGCCCGCCGGCCAGCTTCATCAGGGCCCGCATGGACGCCTGGAGGTCCTGCCCGGCGAGCAGGCCCGCCCGGTCGCTGGACAGCTCCGCCTTGCGGAACCACTCCTTGAGCGCGGTGATGACAGCCGTGATCGCCAGGTTGCCGAGCGGCACCCAGGCGATCCGGGTGGCGATGTTGGTGAGGATCATCAGCATCGTCCGGTAGACCGCGTGGCCGGACATCGCGTGGCCGACCTCGTGGCCGATGACCGAGCGCAGCTCCTCCTCGTCGAGCAGCTCGACCAGGCCGCTGGTGACCACGATGATCGGGGTGTCGATGCCGATGGTGAACGCGTTGACCGTCGGGTCCTGGGTGACGTACAGGTCCGGGACCTGCTCCAGGTCGAGGATGTAGGCGGCGTCGCGCACCATCGCGTGCAGCTCGGGGAACTGGCGCTCGGACGTCTTCACGGCGGTGGCCAGGAACATCAGCCGGATCGCGCGCTCGGACACCAGGCCGGCGAGCTTCTTCAGGATGTCGTCGAAGCCGGACAGCCTGCGCAGGGCGACCAGCGCCGAGCGGTCCGCCGGGTGCTCCCAGGCCCGGGTGGAGATGCCGGGGAAACGCTCGCGGCGGCGGCTCGGGGTCTTCGCGGTCGTGTCGGTCATGGTCTGGGTACCTCCTGGTCGACGGCGGCCGCGGCCCGCTGGCCGGCCCCCCGCTGGTCTTCGCCTGCAACGACTGCCTGTGCAACGTCCGCGGTTGCGTACTCGTCCCCGGGCTCGGCGTACGGGCGGGCCCGGCCGCGCCGCCGGGGCCGGTGACGGGCGCCGGTGTGAGGCCGGTTTACCCTGAATGCCCTGGACGACCGAGACCGGACACGGCCGCGGTACCGAGCAGTTCGAGGAGCCCCGCAATGTCCACCGACACGCTTGTCAGCCTGGCCGCGCCCATCTCCGACGAGGCCGGCCCGGGCCTCTTCCTGCGCATCATCGTGGTCGCCTCCTTCGTGGGCATCGGCCTGCTGGTCTGGATCATGGCCCGCGCCTTCCGCGGCAACTAGGCCGGGAGCGGCACCCGCCGGCTCACGCCCGGTCAGCGGCGGTGGGCCGCCGAGCGGTTGCCGCGCCACCCCCCGTACGATGGCGGGTGGGCCCCCGACGGCCCGGAACAACCCCCAGGTCCGTTCACCGAGCCGAGAAGGTCCCGCCGACCATGAGCACTGCAGCCGCACTCCCCGTTCTGAACCTGCTCGCCGAGAGCGACGGGGGCAACCACGACAGCCTGAACCCGCTCCTGACGGGTGGCGCCGCCCTGGTGATCCTGCTGGTCCTGCTCTTCGTCACCACGCGCTTCAACCGGGACCGCTGAGCCCGCTCCGCGGACCGCCAGGGGAGCGTCCGGCCACCGGCCGGCCGCTCCCTCACGCATCTGCGGACAACCCCCACACGGGCGTTCCCGCACCGTAACGGGCGTCGCGTAAGGTGTGGCGGCATGGGAGAGCAGGCCGGGAATCCCGGCGGACCGGCACCGGTGAAGAAGCGCCTCGGCGTGATGGGCGGCACCTTCGACCCGATCCACCACGGCCACCTGGTCGCCGCCAGCGAGGTGGCGAGCGCGTTCCGCCTGGACGAGGTGATCTTCGTCCCGACCGGACAGCCGTGGCAGAAGAGCGACCGCCACGTCACCCCGGCCGAGGACCGCTACCTGATGACGGTCATCGCGACCGCCGAGAACCCGCAGTTCTCGGTCAGCCGGATCGACATCGACCGCGAGGGCCCGACCTACACCGTCGACACCCTGCGCGACCTGCACGCCCTGCACCCGGACGCCGACCTCTTCTTCATCACCGGCGCCGACGCGCTCGCCCAGATCCTGTCCTGGCGCGACTCCGACGAACTCTTCTCGCTGGCCCACTTCATCGGATGCACCCGCCCCGGGCACACGCTGTCGGACGCCGGGCTCCCGGTGGGCGGGGTCTCCCTGGTGGAGGTCCCGGCACTGGCCATCTCCTCCACGGACTGCCGCGACCGGGTCGCCAAGGGCGAGCCGGTCTGGTACCTCGTCCCGGACGGCGTGGTCCGTTACATCGACAAGCGGGCGCTGTACGCGCCGCGCGGCACCTGAGTCGGGAGCGGGGCAGTGAGCGAGCGTAGCGAGGTGGGCGCATGAGCGACCGCAACGGCGGGCAGCAGCCGGAGGACTGGTCCACCGGGCAGTACCAGCAACCGCAGCAGGGGTACCGGCAGCCGCAGCAGCCCTACGAGCCGTACGAGTCGTACGAGCAGCCGCAGCAGTACGACCAGTACGGGCAGCCCGTGTACCGGCAGGAGCCGTACGGCGGCTACCCGCAGCAGGGGTACCAGGGGCACCAGGGGAACGACGGGTACCAGCAGGCCGTCCAGGCCGGGCAGGCCGGGGCGTTCCCGCAGCAGCAGTCGTACGAGCAGCCGCAGCAGTACGACCAGTACGACCAGTACGGGCAGCCCGTGTACCAGCAGGAGCCGTACGGCGGCTACCAGCAGCAGGGGTACCAGGGGAACGAGGGCTACCAGGGGTACGAGGGGTACCAGCAGCCGTACCAGGCCGCCGAGCCTGCCGTCGACGAGTCGCGGCCCGGGCCCGCCGCGCCCGCCGCGGCCGTGCCGCCCCGTCCGCGGGTGTCCCGGCCCGCCGCGGAGGCGGCGCCGACCAAGCCCGAGGCGCCGTCCGAGCAGGTCGCCGGGGCGCGCTCCGGCAAGGCCGGGAGCAAGGCGCCCAGGGACAGCTACACCACGGGCGAGTTCACCTTCGTCGACGAGGAGGCGGAGGAGACCGAGGACGTCATCGACTGGTTGAAGTTCGCCGAGTCCCGCAGTGAGGTGCGCGCCGAGCGCCGCCGCAAGCTGCGCAACCGGCTGGTCGGCCTCGGTGTGGTGGCGGCGGTCGCGGCGGCCGGCGTCGGCGGCTACCTGTGGTTCACCGGCGGCAAGCCGACCGCGGCCGGCGCGGCCGGCGGGCGGCAGGTCAACGTCGTCCACCTGCGCGACCTGCAGGGCAAGGTGTCCAGCGCGCTGCTGGTCGACGACGCCTCCGGCAAGAAGGGCACCGTGCTGCTGCTGCCCGACACCCTGCGGCTGCCCAACCCCGGCGACCCGCCGGTCACCACCGTCGGCCAGGCCATGGACACCATCGGCGCCTCGGCGACCCGCGACGGCCTGTCCACCGTGCTCGGCGCCCCGGTGGCCGGCACCTGGCGGCTGGACACCCCGTACCTGGAACTGCTGGTCTCCCAGCTCGGCGGCGTCCGGGTGGACACCAACGCCGAGACCCACGAGGGCGGCAAGCCGGACGGCAAGCTGCTCTCGGCGGCCGGGAAGAACACCATGCTCAGCGGCAAGGCCGCGGTCGCGTACGCCACCCTGCAGAACCCCGGCGAGAACCGGGACGCCCAGCTGTCGCGGTTCGGGCAGGTCATGGACGCGGTGGTGCGCACCATGCCGACCGACTTCAAGGACGCCAAGGACGACGTGCACCGGATGAACGCGGTGCTCGACCCCTCGCTGCCCGAGGACGCCCTCGCCGGGGTGCTCGCCCAGCTCGCCCAGCAGGCGAAGGACGGCCACTTCGGCACCACCGCGCTGACCGTCAAACCGGACGGCAGCCTGGACGAGGCCACCGCGGGCAAGCAGGTCAAGGACGTGCTGGGCGGCACCGTGAAGTCCGCGACCGGCGGCAACGCCCCGGCCCGGGTCGCGCTGCAGGACGCCAGCGGCAACGACGCGGCGGCGGCCGCGGCACAGGTCCAGATCGTCAACTCGGGCCTGACCTTCATCCCGGGCGGCGCCAAGACCGCCGCGCAGGCCGCCAGTGAGATCCGCTACACCGACGACGCCCGCCAGGGCGCCGCGAAGTCCCTGGCGACCAGTCTCGGCCTGCCGGACACGGCGGTGAAGAAGGTGACCGGCGACACCCAGAACGCGGACCTGCTGGTCGTGCTCGGCAAGGACTACCAGGCACCGAAGACCCAGTAGCCCGGCCCGGGCGGGCCCGCCGGGCGGCGACCCGGCCCGGTGGGCCCGCCCACGGCGGCCGGGCCCGGGGCGGCGCGACAGCCGGGCGGCCCCGGAAAACGGTTCCGGGCCCGCCCGGACGGCGTGAGATCCTGGAAGGCGACCCCGGCCACGCGCCGGGGCGCCGCCCCAAAGCCGCCGAGCCGGAAGATCACCGTGACCGTCACCGACCACAGCCAGCAGCTCATCGCCGTCGCCGCACAGGCGGCGGCCGACAAGCTCGCGCACAACATCATCGCCTTCGACGTCAGCGAGGTGCTGTCGATCACCGACGCCTTCCTGATCGCCTCCGCGAACAACGACCGCCAGGTCCGCGCGATCGCCGAGGAGATCGAGGACCAGCTGCGCGAGCAGCTGGACATCAAGCCGGTGCGCCGCGAAGGCGAGCGCGAGGGCCGCTGGATCCTGCTCGACTACCTCGACATCGTCGTGCACGTCCAGCACTCCGAGGAGCGCTCCTTCTACTCGCTGGACCGGCTCTGGAAGGACTGCCCCGAGCTGCCGCTGCCCGAGGACGCCGTGGCCTCGCGCAACCGCCCCGACGCCCACACCGACCAGGCCGGCAACGCCGTCGCCCCGGCCGACGACTTCGGCAAGCCCGAGGACCTGCACTGAGCCGCGGCGCGCGAGGCCCGCGCATCGTCTTCTGGCGGCACGGCCGGACCGCCTGGAACCTCGAATCGCGCTTCCAGGGCACCACGGACATCGAGCTGACCGGCCAGGGCGTCGTGCAGGCCCAGCGGGCGGCCCGACTGCTCTCCGGGCTCCGCCCCGACCTGCTGGTCTCCTCGGACCTCAAGCGCGCCCGGCGCACCGCCGAGGAGCTGGCCAAGGTCACCGGGCTCGACGTGACCCACCACGAGGGCCTGCGGGAGACGTACGCGGGCTCCTGGCAGGGCCTGACCAACGCCGAGATCCGCGAGCGCTACCCGGAGGAGTACGCGGCCTGGGCGGCCGGCGAGCCGGTGCGGCGCGGCGGCGGGGGCGAACTGGCCACCGAGGTCGCCGACCGCTCGGTGCCCGTGGTCCTGGAGGCCGCCGCCAAGCTGCCGGAGGACGGCACCCTCGTCGTGGTCAGCCACGGCGGGACGATCCGCACCATGCTGGGACGGCTGCTCGAGCTGGAGCCGGTCCGCTGGGAGTGCTTCGGCGGGCTGTCCAACTGCTGCTGGTCGGTCCTCGGCCAGGGCGCGCGCGGCTGGCGCCTGCTGGAGCACAACGCGGGCACGCTGCCGCAGCCGGTCATCGGCGACGAGACCTGAGCCGTTCCGGCGCGGGTGGCTGGGCTGTGCCGGTACGGGCGGTCGAGCCGGCCCGGCCGGGCGGCGGTTCGGGCCGCGAGGCCCTGCGGCTCCGACAGGTTCAGCAGGATTCTGCGGGCTGTTGAGAGGTGCTGCGGGAGGGTCTCGAAAGGGCGGATTTCGCAGTTCCGGGCCTGACCGGCTAGAGTCTTCCTCGTTCGCACGGAAGGAAACGCGGCCCGGAAGGGAAGCGGAAGATCCGGTGAGTGCGGGGCTGTAGCTCAGTTGGTAGAGCGCTTGCATGGCATGCAAGAGGTCCGGGGTTCAATTCCCCGTAGCTCCACTCCGCATCGGCGGTCGTGGTCATCCAGGGTCGCCCGTGTCGCGGGGCTGTAGCTCAGTTGGTAGAGCGCTTGCATGGCATGCAAGAGGTCCGGGGTTCAATTCCCCGTAGCTCCACAGTAGTTCGGGAGGCCGTCACCCACCGGGTGGCGGCCTCCCGGCGTTCCGGCCCGGATGCACGCCCCCGCTACTCGCAGGTGTGCGACCAGCCGCCCGGCGGCATCGAGTCGAGCCGCTCGACCCGCTCCCGGTCCTTCGGCCCCACCGGCACGTACACCACGATGTAGCACTCCGGCACGCCGGGAATCGTCAGGTAGGTGGCGTTCAGCCGCAGCGCCCGCGCCACCGCCAGCAGCACCTGCTCGCTCGCGTTGATGGGCCGCCCCTGCTCCAGCCACGTGTACCAGGTCACCCCGACCCCGGCGAGCTGCGCGACCTCCTCGCGCCGCAACCCCGGCGTACGGCGGCGCAGCCCCGGCGGCAGCCCCACCTCCTCCGGCGACACCCGCGCCCGGCAGGCCTTCAGGAAGCGGGCCAGCTCGGTACGGCGGCGGTCGCGTCCGCCCGCGGCGGTGGGTAGTTCCTCCAGGACGGTCATGGCCACCATCGTGCCGCAGGCCCGGCGCGCGATACAGGTGCTGCCAGTACCAGGATCAGCAGGCTCTAACCACCAGTACCGGTACGGCCCCAGGCTGACTCCCATGACGGACCTCCAGATCCGGCCCCGCGCGGCCGGAGACACCACCAGGATCCCGGCCGTACGCCCCGGGCTCCTCCTCTCGCTCGTCCTGTGCGGGCAGTTCATGGCCGTGCTCGACGTCTCCGTCGTCAACGTCGCCGTACCCACCATCCGGACCGACCTCGGCGCCTCCGGCGCCGCCCTGCAACTGGTGATCGCCGGCTACACCATCAGCTACGCCGTCCTGCTCATCACCGGCGCCCGGCTGGGCGCCCGGTACGGCTACAGCCGGCTGTTCCAACTCGGCCTGGCCGCCTTCACCGCCACCTCGCTGGCCTGCGGCCTAGCCCCCTCCACCGGCTGGCTGATCGCCTTCCGGCTGCTCCAGGGCGCCGGATCGGCACTGATGGTGCCCCAGGTGATGAGCCTGCTGCAGCGCACCTTCACCGGCACCGCCCGCACTCGGGCCCTCGGCCTCTACTCGGCGGTCCTGGCCGGCGGCATGGCACTCGGCCAGGTACTCGGCGGCGTGCTGGTCAGCGCCGACCTCTTCGGCAGCGGCTGGCGGCCGGTGTTCCTGGTCAACGTGCCCATCGGGCTGCTGCTGCTGGCCGCCGGAGCCCGACTGCTGCCCCGGCTGCCCGGCGACGCCTCGCGCGGCTTCGACATCCCCGGCCTGGTGGTGCTGGGCGCGGCACTCGGCCTGCTCGTCGTGCCGCTCGTCCTCGGCCACGAACTCGGCTGGCCCGCCTGGAGCTGGGCGATGATCGCCGGCAGCGTGCTGCTGCTCGGCCTGTTCGTGGCCGTCGAACGCCGGATCGCCCGGCGCGGCGGACAACCGCTCATCCCCGGGCGGGTCCTGCGCTCCCCCGGGCTGCGCCCGGCCGCCGCCGGACTGTTCTCGATCATGGCCGCCTTCGCCGGCTTCATGTTCGCCTTCGCCCTGCACCAGCAGGCCGGGCTCGGCCACACCGCACTCAGGGCCGGACTCTGCTCGGCGCCCGTCGCGATCGGCTTCGGCCTGTCCAGCATGCACTGGCACCGGCTGCCCGGCCGGGTGCACGCGGCCCTGCCGACCCTCGCCGGCGTCCTGCTCGGCGGCGGTTACCTGCTGCTCGGGACGATGCTCGGCGGCGGCGCCGAGATCGGCGTGGGACCACTGGTCGAGATGGCCTCGCTCGGCCTGATCGCCGGCTGCGCGTACGCACCGCTGTTCGCCCGGGCGCTCGCGGGGGTGGCGCCCGGGGACGCGGCCGACGCCAGCGGCGTCATGGTGACGGTCATCCAGCTCGGGCAGGTGATCGGGATCGCGGTGCTCGGCTCGGTCTTCCTCGGGCAGGTCGACCTGCCGGCGCCGGCCGCCGCGTCCGGACACGCGCTGCGGACCACCCTGCTGGTCAACGCCGTCGCGGTGGCCGCCGCCGCCGGCTTCGCCGCGCGCAGCCGGCGGGCGGTGCGGTAGGGACCGGGGAGGTGGTGCGGTGGGGGGAGGGGCGGCAGGGGGTGGGGAGGTGGTGCGGCAGCGGGCGGGGAGAGGGCCCGGGAAACGGATTTCTGAAGCACTCCCCGGACCGTGTAAAGTAGTCGATGTCGCCGAGGGAAACGGACGGAAACGACCGAAACCCCCGGTGACATCGCAGGTCAAGGGGCTATAGCTCAGTTGGTAGAGCGCTTGCATGGCATGCAAGAGGTCTGGGGTTCAATTCCCCATAGCTCCACAGCAGTCGAGAGCCGCCTCCCGGAAACGGGAGGCGGCTCTTCGCCGTTTCGCCCATGCCACCGGCGGGAGGACCCGGAAGCCCGCTACCGTCGTGCCATGGCCGATCTGGAGCGAAGGCGGAACGAGGAACTGGCCCGGATACTCCACCAACTCGGCTGGAGTCCGGAACGGCTCGCCCGCGAGGTGACCCTCGCCCTGCCGCCGGGCCTGGCCATCAGCTCCACCGCCCCGTACAAGTGGCGCGACCGCGGCATGGTGCCGCGCAGCCCGCACGACCAGGCGGTCTGCGAGGTCCTCAGCCGCACCCTCGGCATCGCCGTCACCTACGAGCAGCTCTGGGGCCGGATGGGCGGCCACCGCGGCGCCAAGATCCTCTCGCCCCGGCTGCTCACCGACCCGTGGACCGCCGACACCGCCCAGACCGCGCTGCGCGAAGCCGCCACCGACGCCGGACCGGTCCGCCTCACCGACCTGTTCCGCAACGCGGACCTCGACCAGGCCGCCGCCCTGCTCGCCTCCCCGCCGCCGCCCGTTGCCGGCGGCGAGGGCGCACTGCGCGTCGAGGCCGGCCTGGTCGGCGAACTCGGCCTGTCCTACCGCAGCAAACAGCGACTCGAACGCTCCTGCGGCGGCGGCCTCGTCCTCGGCCCCACCCGGGCCGAACTCGCCATGCTGGCCAAACTGCTGGAACTCGGCGCCTACGACGAACGACTCGGACGCGAGCTGTACGGCACCGCCAGCAGACTCGCCCGGCTGGCCGGCTGGGCCGCGTACGACCTCGGCCACGACGCGGCCGCCCAGCGCGCCTTCGTCGCCGCGCTGCGCGCCGCCCACGTCAGCGGCGACGCCCGGCTCGGGGTCGCCGTACTCGGCGCACTCGTCGTGCTCGCCACCCAGGGCCCCGGCGGGCGCGGCCTGGACGCCGTCTCCGCGCTGGAGACCGCCCTGGAAGCCCATGGCGACACGCTCAGTCCCACCGGGCGGGCCCGCCAGCTCGGCCGGCTCGCCCGCGCCTACGGCCGCCGGGGCGAGGCCCAGCGGGCCGAGGCCGCCGCCGCCCGCGCCTTCGCCGAACTGGACGGGGTGCCCGGCACCGAGGAGGCCCGCGCCTCGCTCGCCGGGATGGTGGGGGAGGGGCGGCTCGCACTGGGCCGGCCCCGGCCTGCGAAAGCCCTGCTCGCCGAGGCCGTCGCCGGGCTCGGGCCGGGGCGGGCGCGCTCCAAGGCGCTGCTGATGGTGCGCCTCGCCGAGACCCACCGGCGGCTCGGCGACCAGCGGGAGGCGGCCCGCACCGCGGCGCTGGCCCGCTCGCTCGCGGCGGGGATGCAGTCGGAGCGGCTGGCGAAGGCGCTGCGGGACTTCGACGCGGTGACGCGGGCGGCGGGGCGGTGACGTGGGCGGCGAGGTGGCAGGGCGGGCGGCGATGCGGCGGCGAGGCGCGGGGCGGGCGGCTCCGTGCGGCCGCCCCGGCGGTACACCCCGCGGCGCGCCGACCCGCTTGCGGTACCCTGAGCCCATGCGAACCGTGCGCCTGCTCCTTAGCCGGCCGCGCTGACCAGGACCGGCTGAGCCCACGGGCGGTGCCGGAGTCGGCGTGGCGTCCCCTCCTGCGAGGGGCTTTTTTGTTTTCCGCCCCCGACCCCGTCCCGGGCCGGATCCACGGGTCCGCCGCCTGCGCGGGTTCGCCAACCGACATCGATGGAGCTTGAAGGACCATGAGCGAGACGACCCCTGCGTCCGGCGCGGCCGAGACCGCGACCGAGCCGTTCCGGTACAGCGCCGCGCTGGCGGCCGAGATCGAGTCCCGCTGGCAGGACCTCTGGGAGAAGGAGGGCACCTTCCACGCCCCCAACCCCACCGGTGCGCTGGCCGACCCGTCGGCCGGAGACGTCGCCGCGAAGCCGCACAGCTTCATCATGGACATGTTCCCGTACCCCTCGGGCGCGGGCCTGCACGTCGGCCACCCGCTGGGCTACATCGCCACCGACGTCTTCGCCCGCTACCAGCGGATGACCGGCCACAACGTGCTGCACACGCTGGGCTACGACGCGTTCGGCCTGCCCGCCGAGCAGTACGCGGTACAGACCGGCACCCACCCGCGGGTCTCCACCGAGGCCAACATCGCCAACATGCGCCAGCAGCTGCGCCGGCTGGGCCTGGGCCACGACCCGCGCCGCTCGATCTCCACGATCGACCCGGACTACTACCGCTGGACCCAGTGGATCTTCCTGCAGATCTTCGACTCCTGGTACGACGAGACCGCCCGCAAGGCCCGCCCCATCGCCGAACTGGTCGCCCGCTTCGAGTCCGGTGAGCGGCAGACCGCCGACGGACGCCCGTGGGCCGCGCTGTCCGCAGCCGAGCGCGACGAGGAACTGCGCGAGTACCGCCTGGCGTACGCCAAGGAGGTGCCGGTCAACTGGTGCCCCGGCCTGGGCACCGTACTGGCCAACGAGGAGGTCACCGCGGACGGCCGCTCCGAGCGCGGCAACTTCCCGGTGTTCAAGTCCAACCTGCGCCAGTGGATGATGCGCATCACCGCGTACTCCGACCGCCTGATCGAGGACCTGGACCTGCTGGACTGGCCCGAGGCCATCAAGCTGCAGCAGCGCAACTGGATCGGACGCTCCGAAGGCGCCCGCGTCGACTTCGCCGTCGGCACCGGCGAGAAGATCACCGTCTTCACCACCCGCCCCGACACCCTGTTCGGCGCCACCTACATGGTGCTCGCCCCCGAGCACGGCCTGGTCGACTCGATCGTCCCCGCCGCCTGGCCGCAGGACGTGCCCGCCGAGTGGACCGGCGGCGCCGCCACCCCCGCCGAGGCCGTCGCCGCCTACCGGGCCGAAGCCGCCGCCAAGTCCGAGGTCGAACGGCAGGTCGACGCCAAGGTCAAGACCGGCGTCTTCACCGGCGCCTACGCCGTCAACCCCGTCAGCGGCGCACCCGTCCCCGTGTTCATCGCCGACTACGTGCTGATGGGCTACGGCACCGGCGCCATCATGGCCGTCCCCGCCCACGACCACCGCGACTTCGCGTTCGCCCGCGCCTTCGCCCTGCCGATGCGCTGCGTCGTCGAGCCGACGGACGGACGCGGCCAGGACCCGGCCGCCTGGGACGACGCCTTCGACACCTACGACTCCGTCATCGTCAACTCCACGCGCCCCGAAGGCGACCTGTCGCTCGACGGGCTGAGCGTCGCCGACGCCAAGGCGCACGCGACTGCCTGGCTGGCCGAGCACGGCATCGGCGAAGGCACCGTCAACTACCGCCTGCGCGACTGGCTGTTCAGCCGCCAGCGGTACTGGGGCGAGCCCTTCCCGATCGTCTACGACGAGGACGGCGTCATGCACGCGCTGCCCGAGTCGATGCTGCCCGTCGAGGTCCCCGAGGTCGACGACTACTCGCCGCGCACCTACGACCCCTTCGACTCCGCCTCCTCGCCCGAGACCCCGCTGTCGCGCAACGAGGCCTGGGTCAACGTCGAACTGGACCTGGGCGACGGCCCGAAGAAGTACCGCCGCGAGACCAACACCATGCCCAACTGGGCGGGCTCCTGCTGGTACGAGCTGCGCTACGTCGATCCGACGAACCCCTCCGCGGTCGCCGACCCGGCCAACGAGAAGTACTGGCTCGGCCCGACGGAGACCAAGCCCGCCGGCGGCGCCGACCTGTACGTCGGCGGCGCCGAGCACGCCGTCCTGCACCTGCTGTACGCGCGCTTCTGGCACAAGGTGCTGCACGACCTGGGCCACGTCTCCTCCGTCGAGCCGTTCCACAAGCTGTTCAACCAGGGCATGATCACCGCCGACGTCTACCGCGACGAGCGCGGCTTCCCGGTGCCCGCCGCCGAGATCGAGGAACGCGACGGCCAGTACTTCTGGCAGGGCGAGCCGGTCAAGCGCGAAGCCGGGAAGATGGGCAAGTCCCTGAAGAACGCCGTCGCCCCGGACGACATCGCCGACGAGTACGGCGCGGACACGCTGCGCCTCTACGAGATGTCGATGGGCCCGCTGGACGTCTCCCGCCCGTGGGACACCCGCGCCGTCGTCGGCTCCTACCGCTTCCTGCAGCGGCTGTGGCGCAACATCGTCTCCGAGACCACCGGCGAACTCGTCGTCACCGACGACGAGCCCGACGAGGCGACGCTGCGCGCCCTGCACAAGGCGATCGACGGCATCCGCGCCGACATGGCCGCACTGCGCTTCAACACGGCCGTCGCCAAGGCCATCGAGCTCAACAACTACCTGGTCAAGCGCGGCTCGACGCCGCGGCCGGTGGCCGAGCAGCTGGTCCTGATGGTCGCGCCGCTGGCCCCGCACATCGCCGAGGAACTGTGGCGCCGGCTCGGCCACGGCGAGTCGCTGGCCCACGCCGACTACCCGGTCGCCGACCCGGCGTACGTGGTCGACGAGACGGTGACGTGCGTGGTCCAGGTCAAGGGCAAGGTGAAGGCCCGGCTGGAGGTCGCGCCGAGCATCTCGGACGCCGAACTGGAAACGCTGGCGCTGGCGGACCCGGCGGTGGTCGCGGCGATCGGCGGCGCGGACGTGCGCAAGGTGATCGCGCGGGCGCCGAAGCTGGTGAACATCGTCACGGGTTGAGTGGTGGGTGCTGGGCACTGGGTGCTGTGCGCTGGGTGCTGAGTGCTGAGTGCTGAGTGCTGGGTGCTGGGTGCTGGGTGATCGGGCGGGCGTCCTTCGGGGCGCCCGCCCGGTGCTTTTGCCCGTGGGCCTTCGCGGGGGAGCGTGCGGGGGTCGTACACGGGGTCGGCCTGGGCAGGTTCGGTCCGGGGCTGGGCTGGGCCCTCCGGGCGATCCCGGATCTGTCCCTGATCTCCGCCCGCGAGCCTGCTCGAACCGCCCCCGGAGCCGGTCCGGACGCTACCGTGGAACCCTCGGTGATGCGGCCCGCGTTGGGCCTGCGTGGGGGCCGAAAACGGTGGCGGAAGGTGGCGCGCGATGGACGTGTTCGGCGTGATGATCGGCCTGGTCCTGCTCTTCGGGATCGCGGCGGTCGTCCTGGCAGTGGTCGGCACGGTCAAGGCGGCCAAGGCCGTGGGCGCGAAGATCGAGAAGCACGAGGCCAACGCCCGGCGCGCCGTGGAGACCGCGACCCTCAAGGCGAAGAAGTACACCAAGGTCGGCCCGCCCGCGCAGATCGCCGCCGTCCGGCTGAGCCTGCGGACCTCGCTCGACGGCACCCGGCAGGTGCTGGAGGGCGGGGTCGCCCAGGGCGACCAGCTCGGGGAGGCGCTCGGCCTGCTCACCCGGCTCGACGCCCACGCGGCGGAACTCGACGGCGAACTGCGGATGCTCGAACGCGAACCGGACACCGCGCGGATCGCCGCCAAACTGCCGCAGCTGCGCGAGCGGGCGGAGCGGATCACGCACTCGGCGGAGACCATGCGCTGGGCGGCACAGGACCGGATGCACCGGTTCGCGGACGACGAGCTGAGCCGGCTCACCGAGGAGTGCGAAAGCGAGGCGGGAGCGCTGCGGCACTGGGACACCTCCGGGGGTTCGTCTGCTGCTCCGGGGTCCGGCTCCGCGGGCTCTGCCGGGGGCTCCTCCGGGGGTTCCTCTGGGGGCGCCTCCGGAAGCGCGGCCCGGGCCGGGCTGACGGACGGGAAGGGACGGCCGAGCGCGGAGGACCTGCTGGGACTCGCCGACCCGCTCGCCAAGCTGGCGCAGCGGCTGCGGAAGCCGTCGGCGGGGCCCTCGGCGGGCTGATCCGTCAGGGTCTTCGGGGTGTCCTGAGACAGGCGGCGAGGCGCCTTTGGCGCGCCTCCGGGACCGCCTGTGTGGCGCCCGCCGTCGGGCGCTGTCCTCCCGGACGAACGGGGAGTAACCTCCGCCTCATGCCCTCCGACCTCGCACTTGTCACCGATTCCACGGCCTATCTGTCGCAGGCGGCCCTCGACCGGTACGGGATCACGGTGGTCCCGCTGAGCGTCGCGGTCGGTGACTCGGTCCTGAGCGAGGGCGTCGAGATCTCCCCGAAGGACGTCGCCGAGGCACTGCGCGGCAAGCAGCGTGTGACCACCTCCCGGCCGAACCCGGAGACCTTCGCCGCCACCTACCGGGCGGCGGCCGAGGCCGGTGCGACGGGGATCGTGTCGGTCCACATCTCGGGCGAGCTGTCCGGCACCGTCGAGGCCGCCCGACTGGCGGCCGCCGAGGCTCCCGTACCGGTGCGCGTGGTGGACAGCCGGCTCGTCGGCATGGCGCTCGGGTACGGAGTGCTGGCGGCGGCCGAGGCCATCGCCGCCGGACTGGGCCTGCCGGAGGCCGCCGAAGCAGCGGACCGGCGGGCGGCCGGGACCAGCGGATTCTTCTATGTCGACACCCTGGAACACCTGCGCCGGGGCGGCCGGATCGGGACGGCTCGGGCGCTGCTCGGGTCGGCGCTGGCGGTCAAGCCGCTGCTGCACCTGGACGGGGGGCGGATCGAGCCGCTGGAGAAGGTGCGGACGGCGTCGCGGGCGATCGCCCGGCTGGAGGAGATCGCGGTCGAGCGGTCGGGGGAGCGGGAGGTCGACATCACCGTGCACCACCTGGCGGCCGAGGACCGGGCCGAACCGCTCGCGGAGCGGTTGCGGGCCCGGGTGCCGGGGCTGCGGGAGCTGTACGTCGGCGAGGTGGGGGCGGTGATCGGCGCGCACGTCGGGCCGGGGCTGCTCGCGGTGGTGGTCGCTCCGCGCTGAGTGGGGTGGCGACGGCGGGTGGGGGTTGCGCCGGCGGGTGGGTGGGTCCGGTCGGGGCCTGGAGGGGGTGGCCCGGTCGGGTCCGGTCGGGGTGTCTGGTCAACTTCCGAGAGCCTTGCCCACTCGTGTGAGTGACGGAGTTTGTCCACAACCCCCGGATTATCCACAGGGTTTCGGTAATTTCCGCACGTTCGCCGGGGGCCTCCTACCGTCCTCGGCATGACGACCATGGGCCTGGGCGCGGCGAAGCGCCAAGCGATCAACGAGACTGTGCGGCTGCGGATGGCGACGCTGCTGCCGGGCGACGTCGAGCCGGTGGATGTCGAGCTGGTGGGCGGCGGGGGTGGTGGGGGCTCCTCGGGGACCGCTCCGGGGGCGGGGGAGCGGTCGGCGAACGGACCGCCGCCGGGCGCGGCGCCGCAGCCGTCGGAGGCGAGCGAGGAGGAGGAACGCGCCGCGGTCGAGGGTCTGCCCGGTGCCGGGGCACGTCCGCGGTTCGCCCCGTTCTCTTCGGCGACGGCGCTCGACCGGCGTGCGGTGGCCGGGCTGGTCATCCTGCTGCTGTTCGCGGTCGGCTACGCCGTGCAGCACTTCTGGCTGGCCAGGCCGGAGACGGTCGCCGTGCCCGCGTTGGCAGTCGGCTCGGCGCTGCCGGGGTCGGACGCGCCGTCTCCCGCCGACGCCACGTCACGAGCCGGGCCGCCGGAGGGCCCTACCGCCGTCTCCGGCGCCGGGGCGGCGGCCGTAGTGGTGGTCGACATCGGCGGCCGGGTCCACCTGCCCGGCCTGCACACCCTGCCCGGCGGCTCGCGCGTGGCCGACGCCCTGCGCGCGGCCGGCGGTCCGCTGCCGGAGACGGACACCAGGAACCTCAACCTCGCACGAGTCCTGACGGACGGTGAGCAACTGCTGATCGGCGAGCAGGCGCCCGCGCCCGCCCCGGCCGTCGTCACCGGCGTCGGCCCGCCGGGGCCCGCCGCCCCCCGGCCACCCGTCAGCCTCAACCGCGCCACCCTCGAACAGCTCGACACCCTCCCCGGCGTCGGCCCGACTCTCGCCCAGCGCATCCTCGCCTACCGCACCTCGCACGGCTCCTTCCGCTCCCTCGACCAGCTCCGGCAGGTCAGCGGCATCGGTGCCCGCACGTACGCGGAACTCCGTCCGATGCTCACCCTCTGACGCCTCGCCCGTTCGCTCCACCGGCCTTCGAGAGGAGGTACCGCTATGGCCGCTGTGCCCGCCACGTCCGCTGTGCCCGTCCCCGCTGCACCGACCACTCCCGCCCGCTCTTCGGGTGCCGACTTCCGGCTGCTGCTGCCCGCCGTCTCGGCCTGGGTGGTCACGGCGGCGCTCCTGCGCCTGGAGCCGGGGTTCGAGGCCCCCGTCTTCGCGGCGGCGGGCGTCGCCGCGCTCGCAGCCGTCCTGCTGCTCCGCCGACCAGGCGTTCTGCGTCGACGTGGGGCGGCGGCGACAGTGGCTGCCGTCCTGCTCACCGGAGCGGCAGCCGCGATCGCGACCCCGCTGCACACCGCGGACCTGCACCGGGGCCCGCTGCCGGCGCTCGCCCGTGCGGCAGAGCGCGCCGAGCCTCGGTTGCCGACCGTGGCGGTGGAGGTCGAGCTGACCATCGCTGGGGATCCGAAGACCCACACCTCGCGGGGCGGTACCAGCGGCGGGCAGACCCTCCTCACCGTGGACGCGGTGGCCGACCGAGTCGCCCTGCTGCCGGAAGGGCGGACCACCCGGACGCACACACCCGTGACCGTCATGGTCCGAGGCGCGGAGAGCGCGTCCTGGCAGCGGCTGCTCCCGTCCGAGCGCCTGGCGGCGGAGGCCGAGGTGCGGCCGGCGGGGGAGGGGCACGACACCGAGTCCGCAGCGCTGCTGGTGGTCCACGGGCCGCCCCGGCAGCTGGCACCGCCGAGCCTGCCGCAGCGGATCGCCGGGCGGCTGCGCGAGGGCCTGCGCACGGCCACCGACGGACTTCCGGCGGACGCGCGCGGGCTGCTTCCTGGCCTGGTCGTCGGCGACACCTCGCGCCTGCCCGACGACCTCGAAGACGCCTTCCGGGCCACCGACCTCGTCCACCTGGTCGCGGTCAGCGGGGCCAACCTGGCGATCGTCCTCGGTGCGCTGCTGGGCGCGCCCGGGCAGGCCGGCACCCCGGAACGGCGCGGGCTGGCCGCGGTGCTGGGGCTGTCACTGCGCACCGGCGCACTCCTCGGCACGGGCCTGACACTGGCATTCGTCACCGTCTGCCGCCCCGAGCCCAGCGTGCTCAGGGCGGCCGGGACGGGGCTGATCGGCATGCTGGCCCTGGCCACCGGCCGTCCCCGCCAAGCGGTGCCCGCGCTCGCCGGAGCGGTCCTGGTGCTGGTCCTGCTGGACCCGTTCCTGGCGCACTCGTTCGGCTTCCTGCTCTCCGTACTCGCCACGGCCGGGCTGCTCGTCCTCGGGCCGCACTGGGCCGAGGCACTGCGGGCCCGGCGCTGGCCGCACCACCTGGCGGGCGCCCTCGCAGCGACGGCGGCCGCACAGGCACTGTGTGCGCCCGTGACAGTGGTGCTCTCCGGGCACATCAGCCTGGTCGGCATTCCGTGCAACCTGCTGGCCGAGCTGGCGGTGGCCCCGGCGACGCTGCTCGGATTCGGCGTGCTCGTCCTGCAGCCGCTCCTCCCGGCCGTGGCCCGTCTGCTCGCGGAACCGGCCGGGGTGCCGGCTGGCTGGCTCGCCCTGGTTGCGCGGCGCGGCGCAGAGCTTCCGGGCGGCCAACTGTCCTGGCCAGGAGGGTGGTTCGGGACTGCGACGGTCGCTCTGGCCGTCCTGTCGGCCTGCTGGGCGGCGCCGCTGCTGCTGCCCCGGCCCGTGGAGCCCGGCCGCCCGATGCCCACGCGGCGTCGCTGGGTGCGGGCGCTGGTGACGGGTGCGCTGCTGGCGGCACTGCTGGCCGTGCTGCTGCGGCCGCCGCAACTCACCCGGATCGCCACCGGATGGCCGCCGCCGGGGTGGCGCCTGGCGATGTGCGACGTCGGCCAGGGGGACATGCTCGCCCTGGCGACGGGGGAGCCGGACAGCGCGGTGGTGATCGATACCGGGCCGGACCCGAATGCCGCCGACCGGTGCCTGCGCGATCTCGGCATCACGACGGTGCCCCTCCTGCTGCTGACGCATTTCCACGCCGATCACGTGGAGGGCGTTCCGGGGGTGTTGCGGGGCCGCCGGGTCGGCGCGGTGGAGGGCACAACGCTGGACGATCCGCCGGGCGAGGCAGCCAGGGTGACGCGCTGGGCCGCCGAGGCCGGAGTCCCGCTGCTGCGGGCCCGTCGCGGTGAACGGCGGTCGGCCGGAGCGGAGTTGGCCTGGGACGTGGTGTGGCCGGCGCCCGGGTCGTCCGTCGAGGCGCCCGGCGCGAACAACGCGAGCGTTGCCCTGCTGGTTTCACTGACTGGAGGACTGAGGATGGCACTGCTGGGAGATCTCGAACCGCCGGCGCAGTCGGCTCTGTCGGGCCGCCTGGGACGGGTCGACGTCCTGAAGGTGGCTCACCACGGCTCGGCACACCAGGACTGGGACCTGACCGGCGCCCTGCGGCCCCGGCTGGCCCTGATCTCGTGCGGCGAGGGGAACCCGTACGGGCACCCGTCCCCGAAGACGGTGGACCACCTGCGCGGCCTGGGCGCGACCGTCCTGCGTACGGACCGGGTGGGTGACATCGCGGTGACCGGGGACTCCCCGGCGACTCTCGGTGTGTCCGTCCACCCGAATCCGACTGGCGTGGCCCACAAACCTCGCGCCCACGGCACCAAGGAGCCGGCGGCCCACACCCGCCCCGATCAGACCCCCGGCACACCGCGAGGCCCGCCCGCGTGACGCCCGCTCTCCTCCTCCCAACCACCAAGTGGGGAAAGGGGTATGGGGTAGGGGTGGTGGGGGGAGGTGGCTGGGAGGGGCGGGCGCGGGCCAGGGAGAAACGTTTTTTCGGCGCGCTCCGGGCCAAGCCCGGAGCGCGCCGTCAATCTCGGGAGTCGACCTTGCCGGCCTGCGGCAGGGCGCAGGTGGCTCCCGGGACAACAGGCGAGGCCGGGTAAGGACGGGTCGAGGAGGAAGGCCAGGGTAGTGCGGGCCGAGCAGTGCGCGGGCGAGCAGTGCCGGGAATGGAGTTGCGGCGTGCTCCGAGCTTGCCCGGAGCACGCCGCTGAGAGGCGTCAGCGCCGAGCCGCCCACACATAGGGGCGCCGGGGCCACCGGGTGTCCCGGCCGCGAAGATCGCGATCCGTCAGGCGACCTCGCGGCAGAACTGGCAGCTGGTCAGAGGAATCGGCCTCGGGCGCCCGCGCCGGTACCGGGCGCCCGCCTCCGCAGCCCGCCGCGGCGCGTGCAGGGGGACGCCGACGAGCGGTGGGCCGCCGGCCTGGCGCGGCGGTCAGGCGGGTTCGCGCCAGCCTTCGTGGGCGGCGGCGAGGGCGTCGAGGGCGTGCAGGTGGGCGAGGCTCCAGCCGGTTGCCGGGGGTTCGACGACGACGAGCCACTGGGCGTCCTCGGCGTCGTCCTCTCCGGCGAGGGCGTCGCGGACGATCTCGGGCTCGCCGAGGTCCGGGTGGGCGGCGCCGAGTTGTTCGGCGGCTTCCTCGGCGGCGTCGCGGTCGGGCAGGACGAGCAGCTGCCGGGCGTGCGGGTCGTCGACGTTCGGGCGGTCGGTGGCGTGGTTCTCGGTCACCGGGTCATTCTCCAGGCCGGTAGCCACGCCCGGGCAAGCGGGCAAGCGGGCAAGCGGGCAAGCGGGCAAGCGAGCAAGCAGCCAAGAGCAAGCAGCCAAGCGGACAAGCAGCCAAGCAAGCAGGCAAGCAACCAGCCAGGCGGCCGGAGTGTCCGCGCCCCGTGGGATGCTGGTAGGTGATGGCCAGGAAGAGTGCACCCGATGACCTGCTCGCCCCGCTGACCCTCGCGGTCGGTCAGGAGGAGCTGCTGCTGGACCGCGCGGTCGCCCAGGTGGTGGCGGCGGCGAAGGCGGCGGACCCGGACACGGACGTGCGGGATCTCCCGCCCGGCGGCCTGCAGCCCGGCAGCCTGGCCGAGCTGACCACGCCGTCGCTGTTCGCCGAGCGCAAGGTGATCGTGGTCCGGGCCGCCCAGGACCTCTCCGCCGACTCGGTGAAGGAGGTCAAGGCGTACATCGAGGCGCCCGCCGACGAAGTGATCATGGTGCTGGTGCACGCGGGCGGCGCCAAGGGCAAGGGTTTGCTGGATGCCGGGCGCAAGGCGGGCGGGCGCGAGGTGGCCTGCCCGAAGCTGGCCAAGGCGAGCGAGCGGCTGGCCTTCGTCAAGGGGGAGTTCCGTGCGCTCGGTCGTTCGGCGACCCCGGAGGCCTGCCAGGCGCTGCTGGACTCGCTCGGCAGCGACCTGCGCGAGCTGGCGGCGGCCTGTCACCAGCTGACCTCGGACGTCGAGGGCGCGATCGACGAGACGGTGGTGGCCCGCTACTACAGCGGCCGGGCCGAGGCGACGGGCTTCGAGGTGGCCGATCTGGCGGTCACCGGCCGGGCGGCGGAGGCGCTGGAGCGGTTGCGCTGGGCGCTGGCCGTCGGACAGCCGCCGACCGGCATCACCTACGCGCTGGCCTCCGGCGTGCGCAGCATCGGGCGGCTGGCGACCACGGGGCGGAACATGCGTCCGGCCGATCTGGCCCGTGAGTTGGGCATGCCGCCGTGGAAGGTCGACCGGGTCCGTCAGCAGATGCGCGGTTGGACGGGCGACGGGGTGGCCGCCGCGTTGACGGCGATCGCCCAGGCCGACGCCGCCGTCAAGGGCGGCTCGGACGACCCGGCGTTCGCCTTGGAGCGCGCGGTGGTCGCCGTGGCCCGGGCCTCTCGTGCCGGAGCCCGCCCCGCGTACTGAGCGGCAGGCGCGAGGCCCTGGGACCGCGGTGCGGTCCTACTTCCGCATCGCCCGGACGGCGTCCTGGGCGTCGGACTGCAGGGCGCTGCGCAGCTCGTCCTTGGACGGCGGCTTGGCCTTCCCCTCCGTGTAACTCGCGGTGTAGTTGATGTAGTACGTCATTCCGCCGTCCCGGACGTCCAGTTCGGCGTAGACGCTGTGGTACTTGTCGGAGCCGTCGTCCTTGTACAGGTAGTACGCCTCCTCGCCGATCCCGGAGATGTCGGTGACCTCGTAGCCGCGCGCCCGGTAGAGCTCCTTGTTGGCTTCCAGTTCGGGCGCGGGGTTGACCGCCTTGTGCAGGTCGGCGCGCAGGTAGGCGGAGGCGTACTCGCTGTCGCTGTTGCCGCCGGTGCGCTTGAGGCTCATGGAGCAGTTCATGCTGTCCAGGGCCGGGTTCCGGTCGGTGTGGTGGGTCGGCGCGGAGGTGTCGGAGACGGTGTACGTCTGCAGCAGCTTGGCGGGCTTCCCGGTGGTGCAGAAGTCGTCCGAGAGGTGGTAGCTGCCGAGGCTGCGCGGCGAGGAGTCGCTGCTGACCAGGCCGGGGACGGCGAGCACGGCGGCGGGCCCAGCCGGCGGAGGCGAGTACGGCGCCGACGAAGGCCCAGACGGCGTTGCGCCGCAGGTTCCCGCCGGAGCGCGGCGGTGTCCCGGCGCCCGGTGTGACCGGCATGCCGGGAGCGGTGGGCATCCCCGGAGCCGTCGACATCCCCGGCGCGGCCGGCATTCCGGGGGACGCGGGCAGCCCCGGCGGCGGGCCGAAGCCCGGAACAGCCGGCCCACCCGCCCCGGGCTGCGCGCCGGTGCCCGGCGGTGGCTGCTGCGGGAAGCCGTACCCCGGCCCGTTCGGTGCCGGCGGTGGTGGCATCGTCATGAACTTCCCCCCTGGGCGTGGCGTCGGGGCGCTCCCCCGCACCTCGATCGCACCTGACCGACCATAGCGGCCGGACCGCGGAACGCGACAGGCGCCGCAGTGGCCTCTGGGGAGAGGCTGACTGCGGCGCCTGCCGTACTGCTTCGTTGCACCGCACCCGCGTGGCGAACGCAGGCCGCGTGCGGTGCGAGTCTCGCGCGCCTCGGGGTCCGGGTAGAGGGCCGGAATGTTCCGAGGCGGCCGGGGGTCGGAACCCCCGGGGCGTCAGGCCTGGACGGCCGAGTTGACGCGCTTGGTGATGGCCGACTTCTTGTTGGCGGCCTGGTTGGCGTGGATGACGCCCTTGCTCACGGCCTTGTCCAGCGCCTTGGAGGCGGCGCGGGCCAGCACGGCGGCCTTCTCGGTCTCGCCGGCGGCAGCGGCCTCACGGGCCTTGCGCAGAGCGGTCTTCAGCGAGGACTTGACGGCCTTGTTGCGCAGGCGCGCCTTCTCGTTGGTCTTGTTGCGCTTGATCTGGGACTTGATGTTCGCCACGAAGGAGCCTCAGTCTGTCTAAAGATTCTGAACGGGGTCGCACCGGACGGCCGTCGGTCCAGCTGAGAGGGCATGCCGAGAGGCCAGGTGCAGCAACCCACGCTACCAGGGGCCCACCGCCCGCCCCAAACCGGGCTCCCGCCCGGAGCACCGGACCCGCCGGACGGGAGGGCGGCCGCTACGCGCTGAGCAGCGGTTCGCCGTAGTGCTCGACCTCCGGGAACGGCCGGTAGTAGTGGTGCAGCAGCGCCCGCCAGCGCTGGTACTCGGGGGAGGTGCGGAAGCCCTCGGTGTGGTCGGCGAGCGTCTCCCACCGCACCTGCAGCAGGAAGCGCGAGCCGCGGCCATCGTCGAGGCAGCGTCGTAGCTCCAGGGAGTGGAAGCCGCGTTGGACGGCGATGAGTGGCCGGGCTTCGGAGAAGGCGGCGAGGAACTCGTCCTCCCGGCCTGGCAGGACGTCGAGCAGCGCGCTTTCGAGGATCACGGGGGGTCATCCTGCCGCTCGGGCGTCCACGGGGAAAGGCCGGGGGCACCGGGCTGGACGGCCGGGGCGCCCGCGGGGGAAGCCGGCGCGAAGGGGCCGGGGAGGACCGGACGGTGCCCGAACGGCAGCCCGGCCCGTGCTCGTGGGAGGATGGGAGGAACTATTTCGATCGGACGAGACTGTCCGGTCCCCGGGAAACCGGTCAGCGATGACCCGGACACCCCCGGCCCCGGACCAACGGAGAATCGGACCAAGGTGCCCGCGACCCCCAGCAATGTGCCACAGCCCAGCCGTACCGACCCGGCGCTGATCCGCAACTTCTGCATCATCGCCCACATCGACCACGGCAAGTCGACGCTCGCCGACCGGATGCTGCAGATCACCGGTGTCGTCGACCCCCGGCAGATGCGTGCCCAGTACCTCGACCGCATGGACATCGAGCGTGAGCGCGGTATCACCATCAAGTCGCAGGCGGTCCGCCTCCCGTGGGCGCCGACGACCGGGCCGAACGCCGGGGCGACGCACATCCTCAACATGATCGACACTCCCGGTCACGTGGACTTCACGTACGAGGTGTCCCGTTCGCTCGCCGCGTGCGAGGGCACGATCCTGGTGGTCGACGCGGCCCAGGGCATCGAGGCGCAGACCCTCGCCAACCTGTACCTGGCGCTGGAGAACGACCTCACGATCGTCCCGGTGCTGAACAAGATCGACCTGCCGGCCGCCCAGCCGGAGAAGTACGCCGCGGAGATCGCGCACATCATCGGCTGCGACCCCTCGGACGTGCTGCAGGTCAGCGCCAAGACCGGTCTCGGTGTCGAGGACCTGCTGGACCACATCGTCGACACCGTCCCTGCCCCGGTCGGCGTCAAGGACGCCCCGGCCCGCGCGATGATCTTCGACTCGGTCTACGACTCCTACCGCGGCGTGGTCACCTACGTCCGGGTGGTCGACGGTCAGCTCACCAAGCGTGAGCGGATCGCCATGATGTCCACCGGCGCGACGCACGAGCTGCTGGAGATCGGCGTCATCTCGCCCGAGCCGAAGGTCGCCGACGGCCTCGGCGTCGGCGAGGTGGGCTACATCATCACCGGTGTGAAGGACGTCCGGCAGTCCAAGGTCGGTGACACCATCACCTCGATGCACAAGGGTGCGACCGAGGCGCTGGGCGGCTACAAGGACCCGCGCCCGATGGTGTTCTCCGGCCTGTACCCGCTGGACGGCTCGGACTACCCGCTGCTGCGCGACGCCCTGGACAAGCTGCGGCTCAACGACGCCGCGCTGGTCTACGAGCCGGAGACCTCGGTCGCGCTCGGCTTCGGCTACCGCTGCGGCTTCCTCGGCCTGCTGCACCTGGAGATCATCCGGGAGCGCCTGGAGCGCGAGTTCAACCTCGACCTGATCTCCACCGCCCCCAACGTGGTCTACCGGGTGGTCATGGAGGACGGCACCGAGCACACCGTCACCAACCCGAGCGAGTTCCCCACCGGCAAGATCGACGAGGTGTTCGAGCCGGTCGTGCGCGGCACCATCCTGGCGCCCAACGAGTTCGTCGGCGCGATCATGGAGCTCTGCCAGTCCCGCCGCGGCAACCTCCAGGGCATGGACTACCTCTCCGAGGACCGGGTCGAGCTGCGCTACACCCTGCCGCTCGCCGAGATCGTCTTCGACTTCTTCGACCAGCTGAAGTCCAAGACCCGCGGTTACGCCTCGCTCGACTACGAGCCCATCGGCGAGCAGAGCGCCCAGCTGGTGAAGGTCGACATCCTGCTGCACGGCGACGCGGTGGACGCCTTCTCCGCGATCGTGCACAAGGACAAGGCCTACGGCTACGGCGTGATGATGGCCGGCAAGCTGCAGAAGCTGATCCCCCGCCAGCAGTTCGAGGTGCCGATCCAGGCCGCCATCGGCTCCCGGGTGATCGCCCGGGAGACCGTCCGCGCCATCCGCAAGGACGTCCTCGCCAAGTGCTACGGCGGTGACATCTCGCGTAAGCGCAAGCTGCTGGAGAAGCAGAAGGAGGGCAAGAAGCGGATGAAGATGGTCGGCCGCGTGGAGGTCCCGCAGGAGGCCTTCATCGCCGCGCTGTCCACCGACGCCGAAGCGCCCAAGGACGGCAAGAAGTAGCCGCGAGCGGCAGCGGGAGGGCCCGGGCAACCGCCCGGGCCCTCCCGCATTGTGGCGTCCCCGAGGGGGCGCTCACGCGTTCCGGCGTTCCGGCGGCTACTTCAGCACGCCGAGGACGCCGGTGACGATCCCGGCCTTGGCCAGCCGCCCCGCGGTACCGGTGAAGACGGTGGGTTTCATCGAGTCGTCCGGGTGGACGAGTTGGAGCAGCCCGTCCCGTCGGCCGAGGCTCAGGCACTGCGCGACGTACCGGAACGAGAACGGCTTCGCGGTGCGCCCGTCGAGCAGTCTGCCGACGTACCGGCCCTGCGGCAGGGCGGTGGCGCAGCCCATCCGCAGGGTGCCGACGCCGGGGACGGTGACCGCGGCGGCGTCGCCGACCACGTGGACGTCCGGGTGCGAGACCGACCGCAGGTGGTCGTCGACGAGGGCCCGGCCGCGGTCGTCCACGGCCAGTCCGGCGTCGGCGGCCAGCGGGTGCGGTTCCATCGAGGCGGCCCACACGGTGAGGCCGGCCTCGATCGGGCCGGCGGTGGTGCGCAGCCCGTCCGGGGTGACCTCGGTGACGGTGGCGTTCTCGTGGACGGTGACGCCGAGCCGGGCGAGGACGCGGCGGATGTGGGCGCGTCCCTTGGGGGAGTAGATGCCGCCGACCTGGCCGGCCGCGACGATCCGCACCCGCCAGCCGGGGTGGGCCTCGGCGAGTTCGGCGGCGAGTTCGATGCCGGTGGCGCCGCCGCCGACGACGGCGAGGGTGCCGGGTCGGTCGGCCTCGCGGATCAGGCGCCGCACTTCGGCGGCGCGCTCCACGGGGTGGGCGTGTTCGACGGCGCCGGGGACGTCGTGCCAGGCGGTGCGGCTGCCGAGGGCGTAGACCAGGGTGTCGTAGCCGAGGGTGGTGCCGTCGTCGAGGGCGACCTGGTGCCCGGCCGGGTCGAGTCCGACGGCCCGGGCCCGCCGGTGCTGGATCCGGCGGCCGCGCGTCAGGTCGCCGATGGCGGGCCACTCGTGTCCGCGGCCGGCCGCCGTCTCGTGCTGGCGGACGCGGTGCAGGAGTCGTTCCTCGGGGGCGACCAGGGTGACGGTGTGGTGCCGTCCGGCGCCCTTGGCCGCGGTGAGTCCGGCGTAGCCGGCGCCCAGTACGACGATCCGCTTGCCGGTGCTGGTGGTGCTGCTCATCTCGTCCGCCTCCTCGCGAGGGTGCTCCGGTGGAGCGCCGTCCGGCTCCTGCTGGAGCGCTGTTCGGGAAGGGGACGACGTGGGCGGCAGGGGTGTGACAGTGGCCCGTGTCACACGTCTGCGGGGGCGGGGCGTCAGGGAGCCGTGATCGGGCGGACGTGGCCGAGCTTCTCGGGGTTGACCACGACGAATGCCTCGGTGATCCGCCCGCCGGCCACGGTGACGGCCAGCACGCCGCCGACGGCGCCGGTGGTCCGGTCGTACCAGACGAGGCCCGGTTCGCCGTTGACCACCGCGTGGCCGAGCGCCAGGTCGGGGGTGAACCACTTGGCGACCAGACCGGTCACCAGGCGGGCGACCCGGTCGGCGCCACGGACCGGGCGCACGGCGGCGCGGACGATGCCGCCGCCGTCGGCGTGCCAGACCACATCGGGGTCGAGGACCTCCATCAGGGCGAGGATGTCGCCCCGGGTGGTCGCGGCGGCGAAGGCCCGTACGGCCTGGCGGTGCTCGGCCGGGTCGGCGCCGCCGGGGCGCCGGCCGCCGTCCCTGACCCGGCGGCGGGCCCGGGAGGCGAGCTGGCGGGCGGCGTCGGAGGAGCGGTCCAGGGAGGCGCCGATCTCCTCGAAGCCGACGGCGAAGACGTCGTGCAGGACGAAGGCGGCCCGCTCGGCCGGGGAGAGCTGTTCGAGGACGGTGAGCAGGGCGAGCGAGACGGCCTCGCCGCGTTCGGCCAGGTCGGCGGGGGTCTCCGGGGCGTCGGCGGAGGAGACGGCCGGTTCGGGCAGCCACTCGCCGTAGTAGGCCTCGCGGCGGGCCCGGGCGGAGCCCAGCTGGTCGTAGCAGAGCCGGGTGACGACGGTGGTGAGGAAGGCGCGCGGGTCGGCGACGGCGGAGCGGTCGGCGGCCTGCCAGCGCAGCCAGGCGTCCTGCAGGACGTCCTCGGCGTCGGTGAAGGAGCCGAGCAGCCGGTAGGCGACCGAGCCCAGGTAGCGGCGGTGCGCCTCGAAGGCGTCCGGGGCCTGCGAGCGGTCCGGGGCCTCCGGGGCCTGTGAGGTGTCCTGGGCGTGTGGTGCGTCCGCCGCGTGCGGGGCCGGGTCGTCGGTCACGGGCCCAAGGTAGCGCCGCCCGGCGGCCGTGGCGAAGACCGGGTGGCGAGGGCCGGAACACGGACCGGAACACGAGGAGGGGCCGGAGCGGGAGGGTGCCCGCCCCGGCCCCCGGTGGCGCGGTGTCAGTCGACCTCGGCCACGGCCTCGGCGAACTGCGCCTGGTAGAGCCGGGCGTAGGCGCCGTCGGCGGCGATGAGCTCGTCGTGCGAGCCCTGTTCCACGATCGAGCCGTTCTCCATCACCAGGATCACGTCGGCGTCCCGGATGGTGGAGAGCCGGTGGGCGATCACGAAGCTGGTGCGGCCGGTGCGCAGCCGGGCCATGGCCCGCTGGATCAGCACCTCGGTGCGGGTGTCGACGGAGCTGGTCGCCTCGTCCAGGACCAGGATGGACGGTTGGGCGAGGAACGCACGGGCGATGGTGATCAGTTGCTTCTCGCCGGTGCTGACGCCGGTGCCCTCGTCGTCGATGACGGTGTCGTAGCCCTCCGGCAGGGTGCGGACGAAGCGGTCGACGTGGGCGGCCTTGGCGGCTTCGACGACCTGTTCGTGGGTGGCTCCCTGGGCGCCGTAGGCGATGTTGTCGGCGATGGTGCCGCCGAACAGCCAGGTGTCCTGGAGCACCATGCCGATGCCGGAGCGCAGGTCCTCGCGGGACATCGCGGCGATGTCGACCCCGTCGAGGGTGATCCGTCCGGAGCTGACCTCGTAGAAACGCATCAGCAGGTTGACCAGGGTGGTCTTGCCGGCGCCGGTGGGGCCGACGATGGCGACCGTCTGGCCGGGTTCGACCTTGAGCGAGAGGTCGTCGATGAGCGGCTTGTCGGGGTCGTAGCGGAAGGCGACGTCCTGGAAGGCGACCCGGCCGCGGACGGTGTCGGGCTTCTCGGGCATGGCCGGCTCGGGGCTCTGCTCGGGGGCGTCGAGCAGTTCGAAGACGCGTTCGGCGGAGGCGACGCCGGACTGCACCAGGTTGGCCATGCTGGCGACCTGGGTGAGCGGCTGGCTGAACTGCCGCGAGTACTGGATGAACGCCTGCACGTCGCCGATGGACAGGGCGCCGCCGGCCACTCGCAGGCCGCCGACGACCGCGACCAGCACGTACTGCAGGTTGCCGATGAGCATCATGGCGGGCTGGATGATGCCGGAGATGAACTGGGCCTGGTAGCTGGCCTCGTAGAGTGCGTCGTTGTGCTCGCGGAAGGTCTCGGCGGCTTCGCGCCGGCGCCCGAAGACCTTGACCAGGGTGTGGCCGGTGTACATCTCCTCGACGTGGGCGTTGAGTTGGCCGGTGGACTTCCACTGCTGGACGAACTGGGGCTGCGCGCGCTTGCCGACCTTGGTGGCGACGACCACCGATACCGGCACCGAGACCAGGGCGATCACGGCGAGCAGCGGGGAGATCCAGAACATCATGGCCAGCACGCCGACGACGGTGAGCAGCGAGTTGACGACCTGTCCCATGGTCTGCTGCATGGACTGGCCGATGTTGTCGATGTCGTTGGTGACCCGGCTGAGCACCTCGCCGCGCGGCTGCTTGTCGAAGTAGCTGAGCGGCAGCCGGGACAGCTTGGCCTCGACGTCCTGGCGCAGCCGGTAGCTGGCGCGCTGGATGGCCTTGGTGGCCAGTCGGCCCTGGAGGATGCCGAAGGCGGCGGAGGCGATGTAGATACCGAGCACCCAGAGCAGGACGGAGCCGATGGCGCCGAAGTCCATGCCCTGGCCGGGGGTGAAGTCGACGGCGGAGAGCAGGTCGGCGATGCCGCCGTCGCCGTGGGCTCGCAGCCCGTCGATGACCTGCGCCTTGGTGGTGCCGGCCTGGAAGCGGGCGCCGATGACGCCGGCGAAGATCAGGTCGGTGGCGTCGCCGAGCACCTTGGGGCCGATGACGGCGCAGCCGATGCCGAGCACGCCGAGGAGCAGGACGCCGACGAGGACGTTGCGTTCGGGGCGGAGCAGGCCGAGGACGCGCTTGCCGGAGCCCTTGAAGTCCATGGACTTCTCGACGCCCTGGCCGCCCATGAAACGGCCCGGTCCGGCGGGGCCGCGGCGGGCGGCGGCGGCCTGGGAGTCGCTGGGCAGTTCGGCGTCGTCCGCCTTCTGCGGGCCGGCCTTCGCGGCGTCGGCCGGGGGTTTTCCGGGGGTGGTCACGCCGCCTCCTGCTCGGTGAGCTGGGAGAGCACGATCTCCCGGTATGTCGGGTTGTCGGCCATCAGTTCGTGGTGGGTGCCGGTGCCGACGACGGCGCCTTCGTCGAGGACGATGATCCGGTCGGCGTCGCGGATGGTGGACACCCGTTGGGCGACGATCAGGACGGTGGCGTCGGAGGTCTCGCGGGCGAGGGCCTTGCGCAGCCGGGCGTCGGTGGCGTAGTCGAGCGCGGAGAAGGAGTCGTCGAAGAGGTAGACGGAGGGCTTGCGGACCAGGGCGCGGGCGATGGCCAGGCGTTGGCGCTGGCCGCCGGAGACGTTGCTGCCGCCCTGGGCGATGGGGGCGTCCAGGCCTTCGGGGAGCTTTTCGACGAAGTCCTTGGCCTGGGCGGTCTCCAGGGCCTGCCAGAGCTCCTCGTCGGTGGCGTCGGGCCGGCCGTAGCGGAGGTTGCTGGCGACGGTGCCGGAGAACAGGTAGGGCTTCTGCGGGACGATGCCGACGGTGTCGGCGAGCGCGTCGGCGGCGAGCTCGCGCACGTCGATGCCGTCCAGCAGGACGCGGCCGGAGGTGGCGTCGAAGAGGCGGGGGACGAGGCCGAGCAGGGTGGACTTGCCGCTGCCGGTGGAGCCGATGATGGCGGTGGTCTCGCCGGGGCCGGCGGTGAGGTCGATGCCGCGCAGGACGGAGGCTTCGGCGCCGGGGTAGCGGAAGTCGACGGCGCGCAGTTCGAGGTGGCCGCGGCGCGGCACTTTGGTGACGGGCGTGGCGGGCGGGACGACGCTGGAGTCGGTGCCCAGGACTTCCTGGACGCGTTCGGCGCAGACCTCGGCGCGGGGCACCATCATGAACATGAAGGTGGCCATCATGACGCTCATCAGGATCTGCATCAGGTAGGAGAGGAAGGCGGTGAGCCCGCCGATCTCCATGTCGTGGCTGTCGATGCGGTGGGCGCCGAACCAGAGCACGGCCACGCTGGAGACGTTCACGACCAGCATGACGGCCGGGAACATGACGGACATGAGCCGGCCGACGTTGCGGGCGACGTCGGTGAGGTCCTCGTTGGCGTCGGCGAAGCGGGCCTGCTCCTGGTCGTCCTTGACGAAGGCGCGGATGACCCGGATGCCGGTGATCTGTTCGCGCAGGATCCGGTTCACGGTGTCGATGCGCTTCTGCATGCTGCGGAACTGCGGGCGCAGCGCGCGGACCAGCAGGGCGACGACGACGGCGAGGGCGGGGATGACGGCGAGCAGCAGGCCGGACAGCGGGACGTCCTGGTTGAGCGCCATGATGATGCCGCCGACGCACATGATCGGTGCGGCGACCATGAGCGTGAAGCTCATCAGCGCGAGCATCTGGACCTGTTGGACGTCGTTGGTGGTGCGGGTGATCAGGGAGGGTGCGCCGAACTGGCCGACCTCGCGGGCGGAGAAGCTCTGCACCTGGTCGAAGACGGCGGCGCGGACGTCCCGGCCGAAGGCCATGGCGACGCGGGCGCCGATGTAGACGGCGCCGATGGAGCAGAGCGCCTGGACGATGGTCACGCCGATCATGACCCCGCCGATGCGCAGGATGTAGCCGGTGTCGCCCTTGACCACGCCGTCGTCGATGATGTCGGCGTTGAGCGTCGGCAGGTAGAGCGCCGCCAGGGTGGACACCAGCTGGAGTACCACCAGCAGGGTGATCGGTCGGGAGTAGGGGCGTAGGTACGCCCGGAGCAGTCTGATCAGCACTAGCACACTCTTGTCGTCGCCGGTCGGGTTCGTATCCCAATTCTCGTTGTTCTGTAGCGTCGTACAGGCCATTCGGCGTGTGGGAACCGGGGGTTTGCCGGGCTTTTGCCGAACTGCCCGGCGGCCTGGTCGGCGGCGCCCGCCGGCGGGGTGGTGGGTGCGGTCACCGGTGCCGTGGGGGCGTGCCAGCTGGAGCCGCCCTCTTACGGAATGACCGGTTTCCCCCTAGGCTGCTGATTGCCCCCTTGTTACTGACCGGTACCGCTCAGGTTGACCGGGGCTCGGCGACCGCCCCCACGGGCGCCGCGACAATCCCTCAGACGGCCACCCGCCCCCGGAGGTCTCGTTGAGTTCCGCGCAGTCCCTGATCGACTCCGGCAGGCCCGACCTCGTCGCCGGTCGTCCCGCCTCCGTCGCCCACCTGTTCCTGGAGCGGGTCGCCGCGACCCCGAACGCCGAGGCCTACCGCCACCCGGCCCCGGTCGACGAGCAGGCCGCGGACGGCGCGCCCGGCGCCGAGCAGTGGCGCTCGCTGACCTGGGCGCAGACCGCGGCCCGGGTCAAGGCGGTGGCCGCCGGCCTGATGGCGCTCGGCATCCGGCCGGAGGACCGGGTCGCCCTGGCCTCCTCCACCCGGATCGAGTGGATCATCGCCGACCTCGGCGCGATGTGCGCGGGTGCCGCGACCACGACCGTCTACCCGAGCACCAACACGGACGAGACGGCCTTCATCCTGTCCGACTCCGGCTCCCGGGCGCTGTTCGCCGAGAACGCGGCCCAGCTGGCCAAGGCCGCCGAGCAGATCGAGCAGCTGCCCGAGCTGCGCACCGTCATCCTCTTCGACGCCCCCGACGGGACTCCCGAGACGGCCGGCCTGGACCTGCTCACCCTCGCCGAGCTGGAGCAGCGCGGCGCCGAGTACCTGGAGCGGCACCCCGACGCGGTGGAGAAGGCCGTCGACGGGCTCGGCCGGGAGCAGCTGGCCACCCTGATCTACACCTCCGGCACCACCGGCCGCCCCAAGGGCGTGCGCCTGGTGCACGACTGCTGGGCGTACGAGGGCCGGGCGCAGGAGGCCAGCGGGCTGCTGCGCTCCGACGACGTGCAGTTCATGTGGCTGCCGCTGTCGCACGTGTTCGGCAAGACGCTGATCTCGGGGCAGATCGCCACCGGCCACGTGATGGCGGTGGACGGCCGGGTGGACCGGATCATCCACAACCTGCCGGTGATCCGGCCGACCATCATGGCCTCGGCGCCGCGCATCTTCGAGAAGGTCTACAACGGCATCGCAGGCAAGGCCCGGGCCGAGGGCGGCGCCAAGTACAAGATCTTCCTGTGGGCCGCAAAGGTCGCCCGCGAGCACGCCCGGGCCGTCCAGGAGAGCCGTACCGCCACCGGCGCCGGCAGCGCCCCGCTGGGCCTGCGGGTGCAGCACGCGCTGGCCGACCGGCTGGTGTACGCGAAGATCCGGGCGGCCTTCGGCGGCCGGCTGCGCGGGGCGGTCTCCGGCAGTGCCGCGCTGGCCCCCGAGATCGGCTACTTCTTCCTCGGCGCCGGCGTGCCGATCCTGGAGGGCTACGGCCTGAGCGAGACCAGTGCCGGCTCCTGCGTCAACCGTGAGGAGGACGTGCGGATCGGCACGGTGGGGCGCCCGCTGCCCGGCACCGAGGTCCGGATCGCCGAGGACGGCGAGATCCTGCTGCGCGGCCCGGGCGTCATGCGCGGCTACCACAACCTGCCGGAGAAGACCGCCGAGGTGCTGGAGCCGGACGGCTGGTTCCACACCGAGGACATCGGCGAGCTCAGCGCGGACGGCTTCCTGCGGATCACCGACCGCAAGAAGGACCTGTTCAAGACCTCCGGCGGCAAGTACGTGGCGCCCAGCGAGGTCGAGGGCAAGTTCAAGGCGGTCTGCCCGTTCGTCAGCAACATCCTGGTGATCGGCAACGGCCGCAACTACTGCACGGCGCTGATCGGCCTGGACGAGGCCGTCCTCCTGCCGTGGGCGGCCGAGCACGGCCTGGCCGGCAAGTCCTACGCGGAGCTGGCCGTCGAGCCGGCCGTCCACGAGCTGGTCGAGGGCTTCGTGAAGCGGCTCAACGCGGGGCTGCAGCGCTGGCAGACGATCAAGAAGTTCCACCTGCTGCCGCGCGACCTGGACATCGAGCACGGCGAGCTCACCCCGAGCCTGAAGATCAAGCGCCCGGTGGTCGAGCGGACCTACGCGGACGCCGTCAGCGCGATGTACGCGGGCGCCAACGAGGCCTGACCGCCCGCGACCGCCCCTGACCGCTCCCTACCGCCCCTGACCGTACGGTCCGCGCAGGCTTCGCGGACCGTACGGGACAATGGGGTCATGCCCTCCGCACTCCCCGCCGGTGAACCGGTGCCGTCCGACGGTTCCCTGCCCGCGTCCGCCCTCGACGGGCTCGGCCGCCGGCCGTTCGGCTTCTACCTGCACGTGCCGTACTGCGCCAGCCGCTGCGGCTACTGCGACTTCAACACCTACACCGCCACCGAGCTGCGCTCCTCCGGCGCGGTCGCCTCCCAGGAGACCTACGCGGACAACGTGGTCGCCGAGGTCCGGCTGGCCCGGAAGGTGCTCGGGGACGCCGACCTGCCGGTACGGACCGTCTTCCTCGGCGGCGGCACCCCCACCCTGCTGCCCGCCCGCGACCTGGTGAAGATGCTCGCCGCGATCCGCGAGGAGTTCGGGCTCGCCGACGGCGCCGAGGTCACCACCGAGGCCAACCCGGAGTCCGTCGACCCGGCGTACCTGGCCGAACTGCGCGAGGGCGGCTACAACCGGATCTCCTTCGGCATGCAGAGCGCCCGCCCGCACGTCCTGCAGCTGCTCGACCGCCACCACACCCCCGGCCGCCCCGAGGCCTGCGTCGCCGAGGCCCGCGCGGCCGGCTTCGAGCATGTCAACCTCGACCTGATCTACGGCACCCCCGGCGAGTCCGACGACGACTGGCGGGCCTCCCTGGACGCCGCCATCGGCGCCGGGCCCGACCACGTCTCCGCGTACTCCCTGATCGTCGAGGACGGCACCCGGCTCGCCGCCCGGGTCAAGCGCGGCGAACTGCCGATGATCGACGACGACGTGCACGCCGACCGCTACCTCATCGCCGAGGAGGCCCTCAGCGCCGCCGGCTACGCCTGGTACGAGGTCTCCAACTGGGCCACCACCCCCGAGGGCCGCTGCCGCCACAACGAGCTGTACTGGACCGGCGCCGACTGGTGGGGCGCCGGCCCCGGCGCCCACAGCCACGTCGGCGGCGTCCGCTGGTGGAACGCCAAGCACCCCGCCGCCTACGCCCAGGCCCTCGCCGAGGGCCGCACCCCGGGCCTGGGCCGCGAGGTCCTGAGCGGCGAGGACCGCCGCGTCGAACGGATCCTGCTGGAACTGCGCCTGGCCGAGGGCATCCCGCTGGACCTGCTCACCGACACCGGCCGCAAGGCCGCCGACCAGGCCCTCGCCGACGGCCTCCTCGCCCCGGAGCCGTACGAGGCCGGCCGCGCCGCCCTCACCCTCCAGGGCAGGCTGCTCGCGGACGCGATCGTGCGTGACCTGGTGGACTGACATTCGTTAACGTGGGTGTCAGCCGTCAGAGGGAGCGTGCGATGACCGCCATCGATGACCGGATGACCGGGATCTTCGAGAACCTGGAGGTGCCGGAAGGCGTCAAGGCCGAACTCATCAGGGGGGAAATCGTGATGATGGCCGGGCCTGACATGGTCCACAACCTCATCGTCTCGGCGATCCAGCACCAGACCCCGTACGACCAGTGGCGGGCGCTTCAGACCCAGGATCTGATCATCTCCGGCGAGGCGAGTGAACCCCAACCGGACCTGGTCATCTTCGAGCGCGGCGTAGTCCCGGAGGCGGGCCGGTTGCTGGCCGCCTCCGCAGTGACCGTCGTGGTCGAGGTGGTTTCCAGGACCAGCGTGCATCGGGACTACCGGACCAAGCGCGAGATGTACGCCCAGGGTGGGATTCCGGCGTACCTCATCGTCGATCCGCTCAAGGGCGTGTGCGTGCTCCTCACGGATCTGACCACAGACACGCCTTCGGGTACACCGGTCTACTGGTCCGAGCGGACCACCAAATTCGGTGACCCGATTCAGGTCGAGTTGCTCGGCATCACGCTCGACACCTCGGAGTTCCAGACCTACGCCTGATCCGGCAGTGTCACGAAGTCGATCAATTCCTCGACCCTGCCCAGGAGTTCGGGCTCCAGGTCCTTGTAGCTGTCGACCTTCGACACGATGTGCTTCCAGGCCGCCGGGGTGTCCACCGGCCACCCGAGGCGGCGGCAGGTGCCCTCCTTCCAGTCCTCCCCCCTCGGAACGGCGGGCCAGCCGGGGATGCCGACCGACGAGGGCTTCACGGCCTGCCAGATGTCGATGTAGGGGTGGCCCACGACCAGGACGGACTCGCCGGTGACCCGGGCGGCGATGCGGTGCTCCTTGGTGCCCGGCAGCAGGTGGTCGACCAGGACGCCGAGGCGGCGGCCGGGCCCGGGGGCGAAGTCGGCGGCGATCGCGGGCAGGTCGTCGATGCCCCGCAGGTACTCGACGACGACGCCCTCGATGCGCAGGTCGTCGCCCCAGACCCGCTCGACCAGTTCGGCGTCGTGCCGGCCCTCGACGTAGATCCGCGACTCGCGGGCGACCCGGGCGCGGGCGCCGGGGACGGCGATCGAGCCGGAGGCCGTACGCCCCGGCGTCCGGACGGGGGCCGGGCCGGTCGGGCGGACCAGGGTGACGACCCGGCCCTCCAGCAGGAAGCCGCGCGGGACCATCGGGAACACCCGGTGCTTGCCGAAACGGTCCTCCAGGGTGACGGTGAAGCCCTCGGCCGTCTTTTCGCAGCGCACCACCGCCCCGCAGAAGCCGGTGGCCGCTTCCTCGACCACCAGCTCCGGCTCGGCTGGCACCTCCGGGGCGGGCTGCTGCTTCTTCCAGGGCGGGGTGAGGTCGGGTCCGTAGCGGTGGCTGCGCATACGGGTGATCATAGGGACGGCGGACGGGCCGTCAGAGGCCCGGCGCGCCCCAGACCGGGAACCAGCGGCTGAGGTCCTTCTCCAGCCGCAGGTCGTTGCCCAGCATCGCGTTGACCTGCAGTTCCAGCGGGCTGTCGCGCTTCTCGCCGCCGCCGGGCACCGGGGCGAAGGGGTAGAAGGTGCCGCGCTTGTAGAGGTACACCAGGGCCAGGGACCGGCCCTGCGGATCGCGGAAGCCCACCAGCGAGCAGAGCAGCTGCGGGCCGAAGCCGTTCGCCTCCAGCTCGCTGTTGACCGCGTGCAGGTCGTTGACCAGCTCCGGCAGTTCCTCGGGCGTGTGCCGGGCGAGCAGCCAGGAGTAGCCGTAGCCGTCCTTGGAGGCCTCCACCGGGACGCCGCCGCGCTCGGTGTCGGCGTCCAGCAGGGCCCGGACCTGCTGCTCCACCTGGACGAACGCCGCGCCCTCGACGGCCGCGAAGCAGACCGAGCCGAGCCCGGTGGGCAGGAACCCGGCCCCGGCCTCCAGGGTCAGTGCGGCGGACGGCACGCCGAACAGCTGGTCGAGGTCGGGTTTGACCGGCTTGGTGCGGCCGAACAGGGTGTCCAGGAAACCCACGGCAGTCCTCTCGGATGGGAACGGGCGGGACGGGCGGGACGGGTGAGCGGATGCGGGCGGGATCAGCGGCCGAGTTGCTCGGAGATCTTCGCCAGTTCGGCCAGTCGCTTCTCCAGCGTCGGGTGGGTGGAGAACAGCTGGGAGGCGGTCTCCCGGGCGTTCAGCGCGGGGGCGAAGTAGAACGCGTTGTAGGGCTGGGACCTGCGCAGGTCCTCGGTGGGGATGGCCGCGATCTGCCCGGTCACCTTGGTGAGCGCGGAGGCGAGTGCGCTGGGCCGTCCGGTGAGCTGGGCGGCGGCGCGGTCGGCGGCGAGTTCGCGGTAGCGGGAGAGCAGCCGGGTGAGCAGGAAGCTGATCGCGTAGACGACCACCGAGACCAGCGGGATGACCAGGGCCGCGATGGCCGCGTTCTGGTCGTTGCTGTTGCGGCTGCCGCCCATGAACCCGCCGTACATGGCGATCCGGGTCATCGCGCCGGCGAGGACGCCGAGGAAGCCGGCGATCGTCATCACGGCGACGTCGCGGTGGGCGACGTGGGACAGCTCGTGGGCGAGGACGCCCTCCAGTTCCTCCGGCTCCAGCCGGCGCAGCAGGCCGGTGGTGACGCAGACGACCGCGTTCTGCGGGTTGCGGCCGGTGGCGAAGGCGTTCGGCATGTCGTTGGTGGCGACCGCCACGCGCGGTTTGGGCATGTCGGCCAGCGCGCAGAGCCGGTCGATCGTGCCGTGCAGTTGGGGGAACTCCTCCGGGGAGACCGGGCGGGCGCCCATCGCCCGTTCGGTGATCTTGTCGCTGAACCAGAACTGGGCCACGAACAGCCCGCCGGAGATCAGGACGATCAGTGGCCAGGCGCCGCGCAGCAGCGCGATCAGCAGGCCGGTGAAACCGACGTACAACAGCCCGATCACGAACATCGTCGCGACCATGCGGCCGGTCAGGCCGCGGTCGGGCGCGAAGCGGGTGTGCTGGCCCGAGCTCGACATCGTTTGGTCCTCCAATTCGCCGTCGCTTTCGATGCTGCCACCCGGACGGCCGCGGGGCACCACCCCCGCGCCGGGAACCGTGAACGGTCGGCATGCCGCGGGCCGTTCCCGGAACTGCGGGAAGGATCACGCCGGTCGGGCCGTTCCTGCCGTAGGACCCGGGCCTTACACTGGCAGGTACGGTTCTGGCACTCGCGCGTTCAGAGTGCCAGGGGTGGGGCCTCCCGGAGCCCCGAGGCAGCTCAGAGGGACACAGACGACAACGTGCGAAGACGGAGGTGCGTGCCCCATGGCCGGTGAGGTCCGCCAGCTGGACGACCGCAAGCTCGCCGTGCTCCGCGCGATCGTGCAGGACTACGTGGGCACCGAGGAGCCGGTCGGCTCCAAGGCCCTGGTGGAGCGGCACAACCTCGGTGTCTCGCCGGCGACCGTCCGCAACGACATGGCGGCGCTGGAGGAGGAGGGCTACATCCACCAGCCGCACACCAGTGCCGGGCGCATCCCGACCGACAAGGGGTACCGCCTCTTCGTCGACCGGCTCGCCGAGGTCAAGCCGATGAGCGCCCCCGAGCGCCGGGCGATCCGGCACTTCCTGGACGGCGCGGTCGACCTGGACGACGTGGTCGCCCGCACCGTGCGGCTGCTCGCCCAGCTGACCCGGCAGGTCGCGGTGGTGCAGTACCCCTCGCTGTCGCGTTCCACCGTCCGGCACATCGAGCTGGTGGCCCTGGCCCCGGCCAAGGTGATGCTGGTGCTGATCACCAACACCGGCCGGGTCGAGCAGCGGATGGTCGACTGCCCGGGCACGGTCGGCGAAACGGTCCTGGCGGACCTGCGGACCGTGATCAACAGCAGAGCCACCGGCCGGCGCCTCCCGGAGGTGCCGGGCCTGCTGGAGGAGCTTCCGGCGATGTTCGAACAGGCCGACCGGCCGACCGTGACCACGGTCCTGGCGACGCTGTTCGAGACGCTCGCGGAGCAGAACGAGGAGCGGATCATGCTGGCCGGCACGGCCAACCTGACCCGCTTCGGCCACGACTTCCCGCTCACCATCCAGCCGGTGCTGGAGGCCCTGGAGGAGCAGGTCATCCTGCTCCGCCTCCTGGGTGAGACCGGGGACGCCGCGATGACGGTCCGGATCGGGCGGGAGAACGCCTACGAGGGGCTGAATTCCACCTCGGTCGTGTCGGTCGGCTACGGTTCGGGCGAGGAGAGCGTGGCCAAACTGGGCGTGATCGGTCCGACCCGGATGGACTACCCGGGCACAATGGGGGCGGTGCGGGCGGTGGCGCGGTACGTGGGCCAGATCCTGGCCGAGTCGTAGCAAACGGCCGCTCGTCAGATAGGTGACGCGCGGTGACCAGTCGCAGCACTACTACAGGCGGAACAAGCGGAGCATTTGGTGGCCACGGACTACTACGCGGTACTCGGCGTCCGACGGGATGCGGGGCAGGACGAGATCAAGAAGGCGTTCCGGCGCCTGGCACGCGAACTGCACCCGGACGTCAACCCGGACCCGAAGACGCAGGAGCGGTTCAAGGAGATCAACGCCGCCTACGAGGTGCTCTCCGATCCGCAGAAGCGCCAGGTCTACGACCTCGGCGGTGACCCGCTGTCGCCGGGCGGCGGTGGCGCGGGCGGCTTCGGCGCCGGCGCGGCGGGCTTCGGCTTCTCCGACATCATGGACGCCTTCTTCGGCGCCGCGGCCGGCCAGCGCGGCCCGCGCTCGCGCACCCGCCGCGGCCAGGACGCCATGATCCGGCTGGAGATCACCCTGGAGGAGGCCGCCTTCGGCACCACCAAGGAGCTCCAGGTCGACACCGCCGTCACCTGCACCACGTGCAGCGGCGAGGGCGCGGCCCCCGGCACCTCCGCGCAGACCTGCGACATGTGCCGCGGCAAGGGCGAGGTCTCCCAGGTCACCCGGTCCTTCCTGGGCCAGGTCATGACCTCCCGGCCCTGCCCGCAGTGCCAGGGCTTCGGCACCGTCGTGCCGACGCCGTGCCCCGAGTGCGCCGGCGACGGCCGGGTCCGCGCCCGACGCACCCTGACCGTCAAGATCCCGGCCGGTGTCGACAACGGCACCCGGATCCAGCTGGCCGGCGAGGGCGAGGTCGGCCCCGGCGGCGGCCCGGCCGGCGACCTGTACGTCGAGATCGCCGAGACCAGCCACACCATCTTCCAGCGGCGCGGGGACGATCTGCACTGCACCGTCACCATCCCGATGACGGCGGCCTCGCTCGGCACCCAGGTGCCGCTGCAGACCCTGGACGGCCTGGAGGAGATCGACATCCGGCCCGGCACCCAGTCCGGCCAGTCGATCCCGCTGCACGGCCGCGGCATCACCCACCTGCGCGGGGGCGGCCGGGGCGACCTGATAGTGCACGTCGAGGTGAAGACGCCCAGCAAGCTCGACGCCGAGCAGGAGGACCTGCTGCGCCGCCTCGCGGTGCTGCGCGGCGAGGAGCGGCCGTCCGGCCAGTTCGCGCCGGGGCAGCAGGGCCTGTTCTCCCGGCTGAAGGACGCCTTCAACGGCCGGTAGCCGTCCGCGCGGGGGTGCCGGGGGCTCGATCCCCCGGCACCCCTTTCGCGTCCCCACGGCCCGCACACCCCTCAGACCCGGCAGACCCCGCAGACCCCTCGGACCGTAGGCCCCACCCCGGAAAGGCCCCCGCATGACCGCGCCCGTTTTCGTCGTCGAGACCGAGCGGATCGCCGCCGCCGCGCCCGGGGCCCTGGTGCGCCTGGACGGCCCGGAGGGGCGGCACGCGGCCGCGGTGAAGCGGCTGCAGCCCGGCGAGGCGCTGACCCTCGCCGACGGGCTGGGCCTCGGCGTGGACGGGACGGTCGCCGGGGTGCTCGGCAAGGACGCGATCGACGTCGCGGTCACCGCCGTGCGCCGGGAGCCCGAGCCGGCGCCGCGGATCGTCGTCGTCCAGGCGCTGCCCAAGGGCGACCGCGGCGAGCTGGCCGTGGAGACCATGACCGAGGTCGGTGTCGACGTGGTGATCCCGTGGGCGGCCTCGCGCTGCATCACCCAGTGGAAGGGCGAGCGCGGCGTCAAGGCGCTCGCCAAGTGGCGGGCCACCGCCCGGGAGGCCGGCAAGCAGTCCCGCCGGCTGCGCTTCCCCGAGGTGCGCGAGGCGGTGACCACGAAGCAGCTGGTCCCCGTCCTGGCGGCGGCCGCCTTCGCCGCCGTGCTGCACGAGGAGGGCGCCGAGCCGCTGGCGCACGCCGCGCTGCCGCTGGGCGGCGACCTCGTGCTGGTGGTCGGCCCGGAGGGCGGGGTCTCCCCGGAGGAGCTGGCCGCCTTCGCCGGGGCGGGCGCGAAGCCGTACCGGCTGGGCCCCTCGGTGCTGCGCACCTCCACCGCCGGGGTGGCCGCCGGCGCGCTGCTGCTGGGGCGCACCGGCCGCTGGTCGTAGGCCCCGGCGTGCGGCAGGGTACGGCGGGCCCGCCAGGGCGCCCCGAGTCTGCCGAAAGGCGGGCGGCTCGTGCGCGTACGTGCTTACGCTGGCCGCGTGACGGACTCCCTGAGCACCCCCGCCGGCGCTTACCTGCGCCACCCGCACCTGCACGGCGACCTGGTCACCTTCGTCGCCGAGAACGACATCTGGCTCGCCCCGCTGGAGGGCGGCCGGGCCTGGCGGCTGACGGCCGATCACCAGCCCGTCCGCGACCCCCGGTTCTCCCCGGACGGGCGGCACATCGCCTTCACCTCCACCCGGGACGGCGCGCCCGAGGTGCACGTGGTGCCGGCGGACGGCGGCCCGGCCCGCCGGCTCACCCACTGGGGCAGCGGCCAGACCCGGATGCAGGGCTGGACGGCCGACGGCCGGCCGATCGCCACCACCGCCGCCGGCCAGGCCACCACGCTCCGCACCTGGGCGCACGCCGTACCGCTGGACGGCGGCGAGCCGGTGCGGCTGCCGTACGGGCCGGTCGGCGGGATCGCCGTCGAGCCGGGCGGCGACCGGGTGCTGCTGGCCAGCGCTGCGATCCGCGAGCCGGCCTGGTGGAAGCGCTACCGCGGCGGCCGGGCGGGCAAGCTGTGGATCGGCCGGGAGGAGTTCGCCCGGATCCACGAGGGGCTGGACGGCCAGCTGTCCTCGCCGCTGTGGGTGGCCGGGCGGCTCTCGCCCGAGGACGGGCCGGGCGGCGGCAGGATCGCCTTCCTGTCCGACCACGAGGGCGTCGGCGAGCTGTGGTCCAGCCTCCCGGACGGCTCCGACCTGCGCCGCCACACCACCGGCCCGGACGGCTTCTACGCCCGGGACGCCACCACCGACGGCACCCGGGTGGTGTTCCACCGGGCCGGCGACCTGTGGCTGCTGGAGAGCCTGGCCGAGGGCGTCGAGCCGCGCCGCCTGGACGTCCGGCTGGCCGGGCCGCGCAGCGGCCGCCGCCCCCGCCCGGTGCACGCCGCGCACTGGCTGGAGTCCGTCGCCCCCGACCGCACCGGCCGGGCCGGCGCCGTCGTGGTGCGCGGCAGCGTGCACTGGCTGACCCACCGCGAGGGCCCGGCCCGGGTGCTGGACGAGACGCCGGGCGTGCGCGGGCGCCTGGCCCGGGTGGTGCCGGGCGAGGACGGAGGGCAGGGCGTGCTCTGGGTCTCCGACGCGGAGGGCGAGGACGCCCTGGAGTTCGCCCCCGCCGTGCACGGCGCCGAGCGCCGCCGGCTGGCCGCCGGACAGCTCGGCCGGGTCGACGCGCTGGCCGTCTCCCCCGACGGCAAGCAGGCCGTGCTCGGCGCGCACGACGGCCGGGTGCTGCTGGTGACGCTCGCCGACGGCACCGTCCACGAGCTGGACCGCAGCACCGACGGCCAGGTCAGCGGGCTCGCCTTCAGCCCGGACTCGGCCTGGCTGGCCTGGTCGCGCCCGGTGCCGGGGCTGGGGCCGTACTCGCTGCGCCAGATCGTGCTGGCCAACCTGGCGACCCGGACGGTGAGCGAGGCCACCCAGCAGCGCTTCATCGACACCTCGCCGGCCTTCACCGCGGACGGCCGCTACCTGGCCTTCCTGTCGGTGCGCAACTTCGACCCGGTCTACGACTCACACGTCTTCGACCTGTCCTTCCCCAACGGCTGCCGCCCGTACCTGATCACGCTGGCCGCCGACACGCCGTCCCCGTTCGGGCCGCAGCGGGCCGGGCGTCCGCTCGGCGGGGAGGAGGACGAGCCGCGGGCCAAGAAGGCGGACGGTGAGGAGGGCGGTGCCGAGGCCGCGCCGGTGACCAGGGTGGACCTGGACGGCATCGCCGACCGGATCGTCCCGTTCCCGGTCGAGGGCGGGCTGTTCGGCTCCCTGCGGGCCGCCCGAGACGGCGTGCTGTGGACCAGGGCCCCGCTGATCGGCGAACTCGGCGACGAGGCGGCCTCGTTGGAGGACGAGCGGCCCCGGCCGGGGCTGGAGCGGTTCGACCTGAAGAAGCGCCGGGTCGAGCAGCTGGTGCACGACGTCGACGGCTTCGCGGTCAGCGGGGACGGCGCCCGGGTGGCCGTGCTGGACGAGGGCGAGCTGCGGATCGTCCCGGCCGACCACAAGGCGGCCGGCGAGGACGACGAGACCACCGTCGACCTCACCCGGCTGCGGGTCACCGTCGACCCGGCCGCCGAGTGGCGGCAGATGTTCGACGAGACCGGCCGGCTGATGCGCGACAACTTCTGGCGCCCCGACCTCGCCGGCGTCGACTGGGCCGGCGTCCTGGCGCGCTACCGGCCGCTGGTGGACCGGGTCGGCTCGCACGACGACCTGATCGACCTGCTCTGGGAGGTGCACGGCGAACTGGGCACCTCGCACGCCTACGTCGTCCCGTACGGTCCGCACACCGAGCCCGCCCGGCGCCAGGGCCTGCTCGGCGCCGACCTCGTGAAGGACGGCGGGCAGTGGCGGATCGCCCGGATCCTGCCCGGCGAGTCCTCCGACCCGCGGGCCCGCTCGCCGCTGGCCGCGCCCGGCGCGGCGATCCGCCCGGGCGACGCGGTCCTGGCCGTCAACGGCCGTCCGGTGGACCCGGTCACCGGCCCGGCCCCGCTGCTGGCCGGCACCGCCGGACAGCCCGTCGAGCTGACCGTGGCCGGCAAGGACGGCACCGACCAGCGCCACCCGGTGGTCGTCCCGCTCGCCGACGAGGAGGCGCTGCGCTACCACGACTGGGTGGCCGGGCGGCGGGCCGCGGTGCGCGAGCTGTCCGGCGGGCGGCTCGGCTACCTGCACGTCCCCGACATGCAGACCACCGGCTGGGCCCAGATCCACCGCGACCTGCGCTCCGAGATGGCCAAGGAGGGCGTGATCGTCGACATCCGGGAGAACCGGGGCGGCCACACCTCGCAGCTGGTGATCGAGAAGCTCGCCCGCCGGATCGTCGGCTGGAACGTCAGCCGGGACACCGACCACCCCGTCCCGTACCCGGGCGACGCCCCGCGCGGGCCGGTCGTCGCGCTCGCCGACCAGGACTCCGGGTCGGACGGCGACATCGTCAACGCCGCCATCCAGGCGCTGGGCATCGGCCCGGTGGTCGGCACCCGCACCTGGGGCGGGGTGATCGGCATCGACAGCCGCTACCGGCTGGTCGACGGCACCCTGGTCACCCAGCCCAAGTACGCGTTCTGGCTGGAGAACTACGGCTGGGGCGTGGAGAACCACGGCGTCGACCCGGACGTCGAGGTGCCGATCGCCCCCCACCAGTGGGCGGCCGGCGAGGACCCGCAGCTGGCCGAGGGCGTCCGGATCGCGCTGGCCGCGCTCGCCGAGACCCCGGCCCGCACGGCGCCGCCGCTGCCCTGGCAGTAGCGGGCACCCCGGGCCGGAGCGGGAAGTCGGGCGGCCCGACTTCCCGCTCCGGCGGGTGAGTAGGATGCGGGGCTGTTCTTGATCGCGAACTTGATCGACAGCTCACGGGGGAGCACATGGCACAGGGCTATCCGCCGCCGCAGTACGGCCAGAACCCTTACGCACAACCGCAGGCGCAGCCGTACCCGCCCTACCAGCAGCAGCCGCAGCCCTACCCGGCGCAGCCCTACCCGCCGCAGCCGTACCCGCCGCAGGGGTACGCACCCGCGCCGCAGCCGTACGGCCAGGAACCGTACGGGCAGCCGCAGTTCGACCAGCAGCAGTACGCGCAGCCGCAGCCGCAGCCGCGGCCCGCCGCGGCGCTGCCGCCGTGCCCCAAGGAGGCGGGCGGCGGGCGGCGCTTCCTGGCGATCGTGCTCGACTGCTTCCTCGCCGTCGGCCTCGGCTTCGCCGCCTCCAACGCCGCGGACCGTCCGAAGCCGGTGTCGCACGCGGCCGGCCACGCGGCGCACGCCGCCGGCGGCTCGGTGGTGCCGTACTTGGTGGTGCTGGTCGGTGTCGGCCTCCTCGCGTCCTTCCTCAACCAGGTGGTGCTCGCCCGCCTCGTCGGCTTCAGCGTCGGCAAGGGGATCCTGGCGATGCGGGTGGTGCGCCGCAAGGGCGTGATGCGCCCGAACACCTGGCGGCTCACCAGGCGCTGGCTGCTCGGCTTCGTCATCCTCGCGATCTCGTTCCTCACCGAGGACTTCGACACCGACGACGGCGACATCGTCGGCATGCGCGCGGTGCGCTGGAAGCACCTGCGGGACTACCGCCGGGCCGTGGCCGCGCTCGGCTAGGCTGCGCCCGTACGGCCCCACCGACACCGATCCCGAGGAGAAGCCGATGGCCGGCGAGCCGCAGTCCGACTGCCTGTTCTGCAAGATCGTGGCGGGCGAGATCCCGGCGACGGTGGTGCGCAAGACCGACCGCACCCTCGCGTTCCGCGACATCGCCCCCAAGGCCCCCGTGCACGTCCTGGTCATCCCGCACGTCCACTACCCGAACGCCGCCGCGCTGGCCGCCGCCGAGCCGGAGATCGCCGGCGAACTGCTCGCCGAGGCGGGCCGGGTGGCCGAGGACGAGGGCATCGCGGACTACCGGCTGATCTTCAACACCGGTGCGGGCGCCGGGCAGACCGTCTTCCACGCGCACGTCCACGTGCTCGGCGGCACCCACCTGACCGAGAGCATGGTCTGATCCCAGGTGTCCCAGCGCGAACTCGTCGTCCTCGGCACCGCCAGCCAGGTGCCCACCCGGCACCGCAACCACAACGGCTACCTGCTGCGCTGGGACGGCGAGGGCCTGCTGTTCGACCCGGGCGAGGGCACCCAGCGCCAGATGCTGCAGGCCGGGGTCACGGCCACCCAGATCACCCGGATCGCGGTCACGCACTTCCACGGCGACCACTGCCTGGGCCTCGCCGGGGTGATCCAGCGGATCAACCTGGACCGCGTCCCGCACCCGGTGGACGTCTACTTCCCGGCCTCCGGCGACGTCTACTTCGAGCGGCTGCGGCACGCCACCGCCTACCACGAGACCGCCGTGCTGCGGCCCCGGCCGATCGACGAGCCGGGCCCGCTGCCCGCGCCCGGTGCCCGCTTCGCGCTGGACGCCGTGCGCCTGGACCACCCCGTGGAGTCCTTCGGCTACCGGCTGTCGGAGCCGGACGGCCGGCGCCTGGTGCCCGAACGGCTCGCCGCGCTCGGCGTGTCCGGCCCGGCGGTGGGCCGGCTGCAGCACGAGGGCGCGATCGAGGCGGACGGCCGCCGGGTCACCCTGGAGGAGGTCAGCGAGCCCCGGCCCGGCCAGCGGTTCGCTTTCGTGATGGACACCCGGCTCTGCGACGGCGTGTACGCCCTCGCCGAGGGCGCCGACCTGCTGGTGGTCGAGGCCACCTTCTCCGACGCCGACGCGCGCCTCGCCGAGGAGCACGGCCACCTCACCGCCGGGCAGGCCGCCAAGGCCGCCGCCGAGGCCGGGGTGCGCACCCTGGTGCTGACCCACTTCTCCCAGCGCTACCCGGACCTGGGCCAGCACCTGGCCGACGCCCGCAAGCACTTCGACGGGGAGCTGGTGCTGGCCGCCGACCTGACCCGGGTGCCCGTGCCCGCCCGCCGTCAGCCGTGACCGGCGGGCAGCGGCGAACGGCGGCGGACGGAAAAAGGGCTCGCGCCGTGCCCCGAACTGCCGCAGCATCGACGGGTGCGGCCCCGCCGCCCGCCGCAGCGATCACGCTCGCGGCGTACCCTGGTGCCCCGGAGACCGCGCGGCACACGACACCACGGATGGGATGAGGCAGGCCCCAGCGCCGACCTATGAGTGACACATCGCAGACCCGTACGAACGGACAGTCGCGCTCCGAACCGGCCGATGACGGCCGCGTCAGCGCCAGGATCGTCATCCCCGAGAAGCACCCGATGGTCACCCTGCTCGGCACCGCGGATTCGCTGCTGCGGGTGATCGAGCAGGGCTTCCCCGCCGCCGACATCCACGTCCGCGGCAACGAGGTGACCGCTACCGGGGCCCGCGCCGAGGTCGCCCTCGTGCAGAAGCTCTTCAGCGAGATGATGCTGGTGCTGCGCACCGGCCAGCCCCTGACGGAGGACTCCGTGGAGCGCTCCATCGCCATGCTCCGAAGCCAGGCGGAGGACCCGGACAGCCCGGCGCCGTCCCAGGTGTTCACCGCGAACATCCTGTCCAACCGGGGCCGGACGATCCGCCCCAAGACCCTCAACCAGCAGCGCTACGTCGAGGCGATCGACCGGCACACGATCGTCTTCGGCCTCGGCCCGGCCGGTACCGGCAAGACCTACCTGGCGATGGCCAAGGCCGTCCAGGCCCTGCAGGCCAAGGAGGTCAACCGGATCATCCTGACCCGCCCGGCGGTCGAGGCGGGGGAGCGGCTGGGCTTCCTGCCCGGCACCCTCTACGAGAAGATCGACCCGTACCTGCGCCCTCTCTACGACGCGCTGCACGACATGATGGACCCGGACTCCATCCCGCGCCTGATGGCGGCCGGCACCATCGAGGTCGCCCCGCTCGCGTACATGCGCGGCCGCACCCTCAACGACGCCTTCATCATCCTGGACGAGGCCCAGAACACCTCGCCCGAGCAGATGAAGATGTTCCTCACCCGCCTCGGGTTCAACTCCCGGGTGGTGGTCACCGGCGACACCAGCCAGATCGACCTCCCGGGCGGCACCCGCAGCGGTCTCAAGGTCGTCCAGGAGATCCTGGCCGACGTGCCCGACATCCACTTCTCCGTCCTCACCAGCACCGACGTGGTCCGCCACAAGCTGGTCGGCCGGATCGTGGACGCCTACGAGCGCTGGGACGCCCAGCAGGAGGCCGACGAGGCCCCCACGACCGCCCGAAAGGCCGCCCAGCGGCGCCCGGGCAAGGCGACGGCGCCCCGCGCACCCCGACAGTCCCATCGCACCGAAAGCTGAGCACACAGCCCGTCATGTCGATCGACATCGCCAACGAGTCCGGTTGGGACGCCGATGAGGAAGCCATCCTCGACGTCGCCCGCTTCGCCCTGGACAAGATGCGGATCCACCCGCAGTCCGAACTGTCCGTGATCCTGGTGGACGGAGCGGCGATGGAGGAGCTGCACATCCAGTGGATGGACCTGCCCGGGCCGACGGACGTGATGTCCTTCCCGATGGACGAGCTGCGTCCCGGCAAGGAGGGCGACGAGCTGCCGCAGGGCCTGCTCGGCGACATCGTGCTCTGCCCCGAGGTCGCCGAGCAGCAGGGCAAGGCCGCCCCCTCGAAGCACTCGATGGACGAGGAGCTGCAGCTGCTCACCGTGCACGGTGTGCTGCACGTCCTCGGCTACGACCACGAGGAGCCCGAGGAGGAGGAGGAGATGTTCGCCCTCCAGAAGCGCATCCTGGACGACTGGCGGGCGGGCCGGGGCCTCGGCGGCATCTCCCCGGCCCCCACCACCCACTGAGCACGGAGCCCGAACCCCTGTGAGTGGTGAGAGTACGAGCTTCATCCTCGGTGCCGTGCTGCTCGTCGTCCTCGGCTGGCTGGCCGCGTGCGCCGAAGCGGGCATCTCCCGGGTCTCCCGGTTCCGGGCGGAGGAGGCCGTGCGGGTCGGGCGGCGCGGCTCGGCGCGGCTGCTGACGCTCGCCGCCGACCCGATCCGCTACCTCAACCTGGCGACCCTGATCCGGGTCGCCAGCGAGATGGCGGCGGCCGTCCTGGTCACCGTGGTGTGCGTGCGCAACCTGACCCCGACCTGGCAGGCCGTCCTGCTGGCGTTCGGCGTGATGGTGCTGGTGTCCTTCGTCGCGGTGGGGGTCTCGCCGCGCACGATCGGGCGCCAGCACCCGCTGACCACCGCGACCGCGGCCTCCTTCGTGCTGCTGCCGCTGGCCGCGGTGCTCGGACCGATCCCGCGGCTGCTGATCCTGCTCGGCAACGCGCTGACCCCGGGCAAGGGCTACCGGGAGGGGCCGTTCGCCTCCGAGGCGGAGCTGCGGGCCCTGGTGGACCTCGCCGAGAAGGACGACCTGATCGAGGACGAGGAGCGCCGGATGGTGCACTCGGTCTTCGAGCTGGGCGACACCATCGTGCGCGAGGTGATGGTGCCGCGCACCGACCTGGTGATGATCGAGCGGCACAAGACCGTCCGGCAGGCGCTCACCCTGGCGCTGCGCTCGGGCTTCTCGCGGATCCCGGTGGTCGGCGACAGCGAGGACGACGTGGTCGGCATCGTCTACCTCAAGGACCTGGTGCGCCGCACCCACATCAACCGGGAGGCGGAGGCCGAGGAGGTCGGCGCGGTGATGCGCCCGGCCGTGTTCGTCCCGGACTCCAAGCCGGCCGGCGACCTGCTGCGCGAGATGCAGCAGCGCCGCTCGCACGTCGCGATCGTGATCGACGAGTACGGCGGCACGGCCGGCCTGGTCACCATCGAGGACGTCCTGGAGGAGATCGTCGGCGAGATCACCGACGAGTACGACCGGGAGATCGCGCCGATCGAGGACCTCGGCGACGGCTCGTACCGGATCACCGCCCGGCTGCTGGTGGAGGACCTGGGCGAGCTGTTCGGCATCGGACTGGAGGACGAGGACGTCGAGACCGTCGGCGGCCTGCTGGCCAAGCACCTCGGCCGGGTGCCGATCCCCGGCTCGGCCTGCGAGATCCCGCTGCCGGAGCCGGCCGGGGACGGCCTGACCGGCATCCTGCTGACCGCCGAGTCCTCGGCCGGCCGCCGCAACCGGATCGGCTCGATGGTCGCCGCCCCGGTCCGCGGGGCCGACGACCCCGAGGACGGTCCGGGCGAGTAGCGGGTGTGCGGTCGCCGAGCGACCATGGAGGGCATGACGCACAAACTTCGCGCGGAATACGGCCCGCAGGGGGCGGCTGGCGGAGTCAAGTCCTGGCACGTGGTGCGGGACGAGGACCCGTCGGTGGCGCTCTGCGGCCGCATCATGTCCGAGGACTCCGAGACGCGGCCCGAGCAGGACTGGGGCACCGGGCTGCGCTGCTGCCAGCAGTGCGGCTCGCTCTACATGCACGAGGTGCCGCACATGCAGGGAAGCCATCCGTACAGCTAGGCCGTGGTGGGGCTCTGGAGGTCGCCATGAAGCTGCAAGACGAACTGCCCGTCGACAACCGGCTCGCCCTGGTGTGGCGGATCGGGGCGGGGCTCGGAGGGATCTTCCTGATCGTGTTCGGGTGCCTGGGGCTGGCCGACCACTCCGGCTTCCTGGCCACCCACGGTGACCGGATCGCCGGGCTGTCGACCAACGGCGCGCTGAGCATCCTGTCCATCGTGGTGGGCGCGGTCCTGGTGCTCGGGGCGGTGATCGGCGGGAACTTCGCGTCCAACCTCAACATGGTGGCGGGCGTGCTGTTCGTCCTGTCCGGTTTCTACGGTCTGACGGTGCTCGGGCGCCCGGACGCCAACATCCTCAACTTCCGGATGTCGAACGTGCTGTTCGCGTTCGTCTTCGGGGTCGTCCTGACCACCTTCGGCATGTACGGCCGGGTGAGCAGTCACCTGCCGCACGACAACCCGTTCTGGCGCGAGCGCACCGAGCGCGAGGAGCCGCTGCCCTCGGGGCCGAAGACCTTCGTCAAGGTCATCAACCCGAACCGCGGCCGGACGCACCCGGTCGGCCACTGAGCCGCGGGGGGTGCCTATGCTCGGCGGCATGAGTGACATCGTCGAGCTGGACCCCGAAGACAAGAAGATCATCACCCTGGCCCGCTCGGTCCGCGCCCGCAACGGCGTCCCCGAGGGGGCCGCGGTGCGTGACGAGACCGGCCGCACCTACGTGGCCGGGACGGTCGCTCTGGAGTCGCTGCGGCTGAGCGCGCTGCAGACGGCGGTGGCGATGGCGGTGGCCGGCGGCGCCACGTCGCTGGAGGCGGCGGCCGTGGTGAGCGAGGCGGAGCAGCCGGCCGAGGCGGACCTGGCGGCCGTGCGGGACCTGGGCGGGGCCGGGACGCCCGTGCTGCTGGCCGGTCCGGACGGGGCGCCGCGGGCGTCCGTCGAGGCGCGCTGAGGGGTCGCCTGGGCCCCTGAGGGGGCTTTGGCGGGTCCTCCATGGCTTCTCGGATAATCTCACCGGGGGAGTGGACGCGGTGAGGGGGCTGGGACATGGGGGCGGTGGCGTTCTTCGCCGGGCTGCTGCTGTTCGTGATGGGGCTCGGCAAGTGGCAGGAGAGCGGTTCGCCGTTCTGGCTGTGGGGTTCGCTGGGCTTCCTGCTGGTCCTGGTGGTGGTGTCGCTGGTCCCGGGCAGCGGTAAGGGCGGAAAAAAGGGCTGAGCGCGCCCGAAAGCGACCCCGGACGGCGGAGCTCCGGTGATCAGGGAGAATGGAGCCCATGAATGCCCCTTCCTCCTCGTACCGCTCCGGGTTCGCGTGCTTCGTCGGCCGGCCCAACGCGGGCAAGTCGACCCTGACCAACGCCCTGGTGGGGACGAAGGTCGCGATCACCTCCGACCGACCGCAGACCACCCGGCACACCGTGCGCGGCATCGTGCACCGCCCGAACGCCCAGCTCGTCCTGGTCGACACCCCCGGCCTGCACAAGCCGCGCACCCTGCTCGGCGAGCGCCTCAACGACCTCGTCCGCTCCACCTGGGCCGAGGTCGACGTGATCGGCTTCTGCCTGCCCGCCGACCAGAAGATCGGCCCCGGCGACAAGTTCATCGCCAAGGAGATCGCCGGGATCAAGAAGACCCCGAAGGTCGCCGTCGTCACCAAGACCGACCTGGTCGACTCCAAGCGCCTGGCCGAGCAGCTGATCGCCGTCCAGCAGCTCGGCGTCGAGCTGGGCTTCGAGTGGGCCGAGATCATCCCGGTCTCCGCGGTCGGCGACAAGCAGGTCGAGCTGGCCGCCGACCTGCTCACCAAGCTGCTTCCGGAGGGCGGTCAGCTCTACCCCGACGGCGACCTCACCGACGAGCCCGAGCAGGTCATGGTCGCCGAGCTGATCCGCGAGGCCGCCCTGGAGGGCGTGCGGGACGAACTGCCGCACTCGCTGGCCGTCGTCGTCGAGGAGATGCTCCCGCGCGAGGGCCGCCCGGCGGACCGGCCGCTGCTGGACATCCACGCCAACGTCTACATCGAGCGCCAGAGCCAGAAGGCGATCGTGATCGGCGCCAAGGGCGCGCGGCTCAAGCACGTCGGCACCACCGCCCGCAAGCACATCGAGGCGCTGCTCGGCACGCCCGTCTACCTGGACCTGCACGTCAAGGTCGCCAAGGACTGGCAGCGCGACCCCAAGCAGCTGCGCAAGCTGGGCTTCTGACCCGGGGGTCCTGCCCCACCGGGAACGCCGGGAACGCCGGGGCCCGGCCGGACGGCGGCACCGTGGTGCGCTGAGCGGCCGCCCCCGCCCTGGTGCTACGCGCCCTCGCGCAGCACCAGGGAGACCAGCTCGCGCTGGGAGTCGGTGAGCTTAGGGTCGGCGCAGTGCACCGTCCGGCCGTCGACGGTGATCTCGTAGTGGAAGCCGTCCGGCACGCCGTACGAGGGGGCGCGCAGCCCGCCCGCGACGGCCTCGCGGGCGAGTGCGTGCACGTGCGGGGCGTCCGTGCGGTCGACGGTGTCGAGCTCCGCGTGGCGGACGATTCCCGCGAAGCCGCCGGTCCGGGTCACCTGGATGCGCATGGTGTCCATGGTGCTACCCGGGGAGGGGGTTTGCCGGGTTTTTCCCGGACCGTGACCTTGCACCCCCGCGACCCGGCCGCCGGACCGGCCGCCCGGTCACCCCGGGCTGACCCCGACCTGCGCCCAGGAGGCGGTGACGGTGTCCGCGACCGAGGGCTGGTCCGGGTAGCGGGCCTTCGCGGCGGCCACGGTGGCCCGGGCGAAGGCGGTGAAGTCGGCGTTCGCGGGCACCGTGCGCCCGGTCAGCGCGTCGTACCAGATCCGCCCGGCGCGCTCCCAGGACGAGCCGCCGAGGGCGGTGGCCAGCAGGTAGAACGCGTGGTTGGGGATGCCGGAGTTGATGTGCACCCCACCGTTGTCGTCGGCGGTGTGGACGTAGTCCCGCATGTGCGCGGGCTGCGGGTCCTTGCCGAGCCGGGGGTCGTCGTAGGCGGTGCCGGGCGCCTTCATCGAGCGCAGCGCGACGCCCTGCACGCCGGGGGCGAGCAGCCCGGCGCCGATCAGCCAGTCGGCGTCGGCGGCGCCCTGGTGCAGCGCGTACTGCTTGACCATCGAGCCGAAGACGTCGGAGACCGACTCGTTGAGCGCGCCGGGCTGGTCCTGGTAGTCCAGTCCGGCGGTGAACTGGGTGACGCCGTGGGTGAGTTCGTGGCCGATGACGTCGATGCAGGCGGTGAAGTCGCCGAAGATCTGGCCGTCGCCGTCGCCGAAGACCATCTGGTGGCCGTTCCAGAAGGCGTTGTCGTAGTTGCGGCCGTAGTGGACGCTGGCGTCCAGCCGCAGGTCGTGGTCGTCGATCGAGTGCCGGCCGAACGCGTCGGCGTAGAGCGCGAAGGTGGCGCCGAGGCCGTCGTAGGCGTGGTTGACGGAGGCGTCGGAGGAGGCGGCCTGGCCCTCGGTGCGCACGGTCCGGCCGGGCAGCCGCTGGGCGTGGCCCGCGTCGCAGACCACCCGGTTCAGGCCCGGGGCGCCGCCGGTGGGCGGGGGCGGGGAGAGGCGGGCCGCGCGGTGCGCGGCGTCGAGCGCGAGGGAGTGGACGGCGGCTTCGTGACCGGCCTCGGCGAGGCGGTCCAGGACGTACGGCGGGACGATCGCGCAGATCGGTACTGCTGCAGTCATGCGGCCCAGGGTGAGGCCTCGATGACCGGATGTCACCACCCTTGCCGACACTGGCCGCCGTCTCAAGGGGTGGAACGGGAGCCCGGATCACTTCGGGGGCGCGTGGCCCTGGGTTACGCTGGGTTCCATCATGCGCAACGGGCTGCTTCTTCTTAGCTGCCGCGTCGAGGGCCTGTAGTCCACCGGGCCGGCTCCCTCGCCGCGGGGAACGAGCTGTGCGCGGATTCGGCGGTCCGACGGCGGACCGCGAGCGACAGCAGAGGCCGGCCAGTCGGTGTAGATCCCTCCCGACCGCCCGCACCACGCATCCACAGGAAGCCGAGAGTCACCTCCATGACCGAGCAGACCTCCGCCGCGTCCGTCCCCGCCGCCCGCGCCTTCGTCGACCGGCCCACCCCGATCACCGCGGCCTCCGTGCGCCAGCGGTCCTCCGGCATGCGGTACGGGCGCTACCTGCCGTTCGGCGCCGTCGACCTGCCGGACCGCACCTGGCCGGGCACGGTGATCACCAAGGCGCCGCGCTGGCTGTCGACCGACCTGCGGGACGGCAACCAGGCGCTGATCGACCCGATGTCCCCGGCCCGCAAGCGCAAGATGTTCGACCTGCTGGTCGCGATGGGCTACAAGGAGATCGAGGTCGGCTTCCCGTCCTCCGGGGCCACCGACCACGCCTTCGTGCGGTCGCTGATCGAGGAGGGGGCGATCCCCGAGGACGTCACCATCTCGGTGCTGACGCAGGCCCGCGAAGAGCTGATCGAGAAGACCGTCGAGTCGCTGGTCGGCGCCCCGCGGGCGACCGTCCACCTGTACAACGCGACCGCGCCGCTGTTCCGGCGGGTGGTGTTCCGCAACGACCGGGCGGCGACCAAGGCGATCGCCACCGAGGGCACCCGGCTGGTGATGGAGTACGCCGACAAGCTGCTGGGAGACGACACCGTCTTCGGCTACCAGTACTCGCCGGAGATCTTCGTCGACACCGAGCTGGACTTCGCGCTGGAGGTCTGCGAGGCGGTCATGGACGTCTGGCAGCCGGGCGAGGGCCGCGAGATCATCCTGAACCTGCCGGCCACCGTCGAGCGGGCCACCCCCAACGTGCAGGCCGACCAGTTCGAATGGATGTCGCGCCACCTGTCGCGCCGCGAGTTCGTCTGCCTGTCGGTGCACCCGCACAACGACCGGGGTACCGCCGTCGCCTCCGCCGAACTGGCCTACATGGCGGGCGCCGACCGCATCGAGGGGTGCCTGTTCGGCCAGGGCGAGCGAACCGGCAACGTCGACCTGGTGACGCTGGGGATGAACCTGTTCTCGCAGGGCATCGACCCGCAGATCGACTTCTCCGACATCGACGAGGTGCGCCGCACCGCCGAGTACTGCAACCAGATGGAGGTGCACCCGCGCCACCCGTACGCCGGCGACCTGGTGTACACCTCCTTCTCCGGCTCGCACCAGGACGCCATCAAGAAGGGCTTCGACACCCTGGAGGCAGACGCGAAGGCGGCGGGCGTGCCGGTGGAGGAGCACACCTGGGGCGTGCCGTACCTGCCGATCGACCCGAAGGACGTCGGCCGCACCTACGAGGCGGTCATCCGGGTCAACAGCCAGTCCGGCAAGGGCGGCGTGGCGTACGTGCTGAAGAACGACCACAAGCTGGACCTGCCGCGCCGGATGCAGATCGAGTTCTCCCGGATCATCCAGGCCAAGACCGACGCCGAGGGCGGCGAGGTCACCCCGGTCGAGATCTGGCGGGTCTTCGAGGACGAGTACCTGCCGACCACCGACAACCCGTGGGGCCGGATCGCGCTGAGCGGCTCGCGCACCCTGACCACCGAGGACGGCCGGGACGCGCTGACCGCCGAGGCCCTGGTGGAGGGCGTGCCGGTCACCCTGACCGGTACCGGCAACGGCCCGGTCTCGGCCTTCGCGGACGCGCTGGCCCGGATCGGCGTGGACGTCCGCGTCCTGGACTACGCCGAGCACGCGCTGAGCGAGGGCGGCGACGCCCAGGCCGCCGCGTACGTCGAGTGCGCCGTGGACGGCAAGGTGCTGTGGGGCGTGGGCATCGACGGCAACACCGTGCTGGCCTCGCTGAAGGCGATGATCAGCGCCGTCAACCGGTCGCAGCGCGGGTAGTTCGTACGAGTGGCACGCGGCGGGGCCGTCCTGCGGGGCGGCCCTCGGCCGTGCCTGCGGCCCCCGGCCGGGGCGCTGTGTCCTGCGCCACATTTTTTGGGAGCGGAAGCCGTTCGAGGTACTGACACGTGCCGGTAACCATGGCAACATCGATCCACCGGAAAGCCGGGTCGGTGGGACGGCTCGGCGTCCGGTCGCGTGACCTGCCCACTGTCGAGCAGGCCGCCTGCCATGTCTGGGGAGTGGCGCCGTGACCAGGTTGTGGGGTGTTCGCCCGAGGTGGCGGACTGACGTTCTCGGTGACTTCTTCTGCCCGGGCTGCGGCGGGGACCGCAACTACCGCCGGCAGCACGGCCGGCGGTGGCTGCGGCTGCTGGGCACGCCGGTGGTCCCGCTCGGACCGGTGATCGGCAGCGTGCAGTGCACCAGCTGCCACGGCCGGTACGGCGTCGAGAGCCTCGAACAGCCGACGTGCGTGCGCCTCGGCGCCATGCTGCGGGACGCCCAGTACACCGTCGCCCTGGTCCTGCTCGCGGCCGGCGGCACCGCCCACCGGGCGGCCCGCGAGGCGGCCTGCGCGGCGGTGCGCGAGGCCGGGTTCGACGACTGCGGCGAGGCCCAGGTCCTGGCCGCGCTCGCCGCGCTCTCCGGGCTCGGCGGCGAACTCCACGAGGCCCACGGACTGCAGGCGCCCCCCGGCCGGCACCTGGGCGAGGCCGGCGGCCTCGCCGTGGAACTGCACGCGGTCCTCGAACCGCTCACCCCGCACCTCGCCCACCAGGGCCGCGAGCGGCTGCTGCTGCAGGGCGCGGCGATCGCCCTGGCCGACGGGCGCTACCTGCCGCAGGAGCGGGAGGCGCTGGCCGCCGTCGGGCGCTGCCTGGACCTGCCGCAGGCGCGGGTCGGGGCGCTGCTGGAGGCGGCGACCCGGACGCCGTACCAGTAGCCGGGCCCGGCGCCGCCCCAGCCACGGGACCACTCCGAATCCCCCACAAACGGGCCCGAACCCCCCTCCGGGCCCGCCGTGACCCGCACCGCAGTGGTCCTCCCCCACGGCCCCGGTGCGGGCACCACGGCTGTCCGTCCCTCTCTGGGGCAGTTCGCCGCTGTCGGCGGGTGGCCGCGGGTGGCCGCGACTGTCCGCGGCTGGGGGAGAATGGTCCGCATGAGCCTTTTCCGGGACGACGGCGTCGTGTTGCGGGCGCAGAAGCTCGGCGAGGCCGATCGGATCATCACCCTGCTGACCCGCCAACACGGCAAGGTGCGGGCGGTGGCGCGCGGGGTGCGCAAGACCAAGTCCAAGTTCGGCGCCCGCCTGGAGCCCTTCTCCCACGTGGACGTGCAGTTCTTCAGCCGGGGGAGTGAGCTGATCGGCCGCGGGTTGCCGCTGTGCACCCAGGTCGAGACCATCGCGCCGTTCGGCGGTTCGATCGTCACCGACTACGGCCGCTACACCGCCGGCACCGCGATGCTGGAGACGGCCGAGCGCTTCGCCGAGAACGAGGGCGAGCCCGCCGTCCAGCAGTACCTGTTGCTGGTGGGCGGGCTGCGCACGCTGGCCGCCGGGGTGCACGAATCACACCTGGTCCTGGACGCCTTCCTGCTGCGCTCGCTCGCGGTGAACGGGTACGGCGCGAGCTTCACCGACTGCGCCAAATGCGGCCTGGAAGGGCCGAACCGTTTCTTCTCGCTCCCCGCGGGCGGGGTGCTCTGCGCGGACTGCCGAGTGCCCGGATGTGCCGTACCCTCCCCTGAGACACTGGTACTGCTCGGGGCGCTGCTGTCAGGGGACTGGCGGACGGCCGACACCTGCGAGCCGCGGTACTGGCGGGAGGGCAGCGGCCTGGTCGCGGCCTATCTGCAGTGGCACCTGGAGCGGGGCATCCGCTCGATGAGATACGTGGAGAAGTGAGCACATGGCAGCGCGACGGCTCTTCGGCGGTGGCAAGCAACGGGAGTACGCTCCTCCGACCCCGCACCCCAGCGGCGCAAAGCCCCCGAAGATCCCCGGCGAGCTGGTCCCCGACCACGTCGCCATCGTGATGGACGGCAACGGCCGCTGGGCCAAGGAGCGCGGACTGCCCCGCACCGAGGGCCACAAGGTCGGCGAGGCCGTGGTGCTGGACGTCCTCAGGGGTGCCATCGAGCTCGGGGTCAAGAACATCTCGCTGTACGCGTTCTCCACCGAGAACTGGAAGCGCTCGCCCGACGAGGTGAAGTTCCTGATGAACTTCAACCGGGACGTCATCCGCCGCCGCCGCGACGAGATGGACGCGATGGGCGTACGGATCCGCTGGGCCGGCCGGATGCCCAAGCTGTGGAAGAGCGTCGTCCAGGAACTGCAGGTCGCCGAGGAGCAGACCAAGGGCAACGACGCCGTCACGCTCTACATGTGCGTCAACTACGGCGGCCGGGCCGAACTGGCCGACGCCGCCCAGGCGATCGCGCGGGACGTCGCGGCCGGGAAGCTCGACCCGAAGAAGGTCAACGAGAAGACGCTGGCCCGGTACATGTACCACCCGGACATGCCGGACGTGGACCTCTTCCTGCGCCCCAGCGGCGAGCAGCGCACCTCCAACTTCCTGCTCTGGCAGTCGGCTTACGCCGAGTTCGTGTTCCAGGACGTGCTCTGGCCGGACTTCGACCGCCGCGACCTGTGGCGCGCCTGCGAGCAGTACGCGATGCGCGACCGGCGCTTCGGCGGGGCGATCCCCAACGAGCTCCCCGCGCCGGTGCCGTCCCAGCGCTGACGCCCGTCCAGCCGGCCGCGCTCAACGGAGGAGGACCCGCCGGGATCGGCGGGTCCTCCGGTCGTTCGCGGCCCGGTCAGGCGTTCTTGGCGCACTCCGCGCAGGTGCCGAAGATCTCCAGCGTGTGCGCGATGTCGCTGAAACCGTGCTCGGCGGCGACCGAGTTGGCCCAGCGCTCCACCGCGGGGCCCTCCACCTCGACGGTGGCGCCGCAGTGCCGGCAGACCAGGTGGTGGTGGTGCCCGCTGCTGCACCGGCGGTAGACGGCCTCGCCGTCGGCGGTGCGCAGCACGTCCACCTCACCGGCGTCCGCGAGCGACTGCAGGGTGCGGTAGACCGTGGTCAGACCGACGGAGTCCCCGCGGTGCTTGAGCAGGTCGTGGAGCTCCTGCGCGCTGCGGAAATCCGCGATCTCGTCCAGGGCAGCCGAGACGGCGGCACGCTGCCGAGTGGATCGGGCGCGCGGCGACGGGCCTGCGGTGGTCACCGTGGGTCCTCCTGGGGTCGTGGGCGTCTCGCACATCATTGTGCCAGCCCGGCCCCCCGCTCAGGAGCGGTCGCGTCGGAGGAAGTCCGCTCCGGCGACTGGAACGGCAGCCGCACGTCGCAGACCGTCGGCCCCTGCTCGGCGCCGGCGCGGTGGCGCCGCCGGGCGAGCGGCGCGGCGATCACGCCGAACACCGCGAAGACCGCGATGGCGAGCAGCACGATGGCCGGCCCGGACGGCACGTCGAGCTGGTACGAGCCGGTGACGCCGGCCAGCGAGACCACCACGCCGATCGCGATCGAGGCGGCCTGGGTGGCGGCGAAGGAACGGGTGAGCTGCTGGGCGGCGACCACCGGAACCACCATCAGGGCGCTGACCAGCAGCAGGCCGACCACCCGCATGGCGACGGTGACGGTGACCGCGGCCATCACCGCGAGCAGCAGGTTGAGGGTGCGCACCGGCAGGCCGGTGACCCGGGCGAAGTCCTCGTCCTGGCAGATCGCGAACAGCTGGCGGCGCAGGCCGACGGTGACCGCGATGACCACCGCGCCGAGCACCGCGATGGCGGCCAGGTCGGCGGGGGCGACGGTGAGGATCGAACCCCACAGGTAGCTCTCCAGCGAGCCGGATCCGGCCTGGGCGGAGAGCGAGACCAGCAGCTTGCCGCAGGCCATGCCGCCGTAGAAGAGCATCGCGAGGGCGATGTCGCCGCGCTGGTTGCCGCGCGAGCGGACCAGCTCCATGGTGACGGCGCCGAGCACGCAGACCAGCACGGCCATCCAGACCGGGCTGGTCTGGAAGATGAAGCCGAGGCCGACACCGGTCATCGCGACGTGGCCCATGCCGTCGCCCATCAGGGCCTGGCGGCGCTGCACCAGGTAGATGCCGACGGCCGGGGCGGTGATCCCGACCAGGACGGCGGCGAGCAGGGCGCGCTGCATGAAGTCGTAGGACAGCATCTCGGTCATGCGAGCAGCCTCGGCGGGGTCAGATCGGCGTGCGGGTGGACGTGGTCGTGGCCGGGCAGCGCGTGCAGGCCGGTGTTGGGCACGGGCGGGCCGTCGTGGGCGACGCAGCCGTCCCGCAGCACCACGGTGCGGTCGATCAGCGGCTCCAGCGGCCCGAGTTCGTGCAGGACGAGGAGGACGGCGGCGCCGCGGCCGACCTCGGCGCGCAGGGTGTCGGCGAGCACCTGCTGGCTGCCGGCGTCCACCCCGGCCATCGGCTCGTCCATGATCAGCAGGTCGGGGGAGCCGACCAGGGCGCGGGCGATCAGCACCCGCTGCTGCTGGCCGCCGGACAGGTCGGCCACGCCGTCCCCGGCCCGCTCCAGCATGCCGACGGCGGCCAGCGCGCGGTCCACCGCCGTGCGGTCCTTGCGGCGGAAGGGCAGCAGCCGGTGCTGCGGCAGCCGTCCGGTGGAGACCACCTCGCGCACGGTGGCCGGGACGCCGGAGGCGGCGGTGGTGCGCTGCGGGACGTACCCGATGCGGTGCCAGGCGCGGAAGGAGCGGTACGGGGTGCCGAACAGCTCCAGGGTGCCCTGTTCCATCGGGACGGAGCCGATCACGGTCTTCACGGTGGTCGACTTGCCGGAGCCGTTGGCGCCGAGCAGGGCGACGACCTCGCCGGGCCGGACGGTGACGTCGACGCCGCGCAGCACCGGCCGGCCGCCGCGCGAGGCGACGGCGTCCCGGAGGCGGACGGCCGGGGGTATCGGGTGGTTCATGGTGCTTCCCGTCAGCTGGTGGCGGCAGGGGTGGTGGCGCTGGTCGTGGGGGTGTCGGTGGCGGGGACGTCGGTGGTGGGGGCAGCGCCCGCGGGGGCGGCGGTCGCGCCGAGGGCGGCCTGGAGGTTGGCCAGGTTCTGCTTCATGACGGTGAGGTAGTCGTCCTTGGCCGGGTCCTTGACGCCCTCCAGCGGGTCCAGGACGGCGGTCCTGAGGCCGAGGTCCTTGGCGACGGTGTCGGCGAGCTTGGGGCTGACCAGGGTCTCGAAGAAGATCGTGGTGACGCCGTTGTCCTTGGCGGCCTTCTGCACCTCGGCGAGACGGGCCGGGGTGGGCTCGGACTCCGGGTCGACGCCGTTGATGGCGACCTGGGTGAGGCCGTAGTGGTCGGCGAGGTAGCCGAAGGCGGCGTGGCTGGTGACGAAGGTCTTGGTCCTGGTGTCCTTCAGTCCGGTCCGGAAGTCCTGGTCGAGCGCCGTGAGCCTGGTGACCAGGTCGTCGGTGTTCTTCCGGTAGTCCTCGGCGTGCGCCGGGTCGGCCTTGGCGAACTCGGCACCGACGCTCTTGGCGATCGCCGCGTAGCGGGTCGGGTCGAGCCAGATGTGCGGGTCGCCGGCCGGGCCCTCGTGCTGGTGGCCGTCGGCCCCGGGGCCCGTGCCCGCGGTGCCCTCGTCGAGGTGGTGGTCGACCAGCGGGCTGGCGGCGGTGGCGTCGATCTTGTGCGTGCTGGACGACTGCGCGACGGCCTGGTCGACGGTGGGCTGCAGGCCCTTGAGGTAGAGGATCGCGTCGGCCTTCTGGACGGTGCCGACCTGCTTGGCGGTGAGCTCCAGGTCGTGCGGCTCGACGCCGGCGGCGGTGAGGTCGGTGACTGCGACGTGCTCCTTGCCGATCTGCTGGGCGACGTACTCCATCGGGTAGAAGGAGGCGACGACCTTCAGCTTGCCGTCGGCGCTCTGGGCGCTGCTGCTGCCACCGCAGGCGGTCAGGACGAGGGAGGCGGCGAGGGCGGTGGCGGCGAGGGCTATGGAGCTGCGGGTGCGTCGTCCGATCATCATGACAATCATTCTCATCTCAGATGGAAATGATTGTCAACTCACTCGAATGGGTGAACGTCAGGTGGCGATGGCCGGGGGCGGCCGGACGATACCGATTTGAATCACGTACCCGTATGGCCGGTAACCTGAGGTATTCGGGTACGCGCAACCAGCCGTGCCCTGACCGTGCCGTACGTACTGAAGAGAGCACTGTGGCCGCCGACAAGATCGACACGATCGTCAGCCTGAGCAAGCGCCGTGGCTTCGTCTACCCCTGCAGCGAGATCTACGGCGGCACCCGTGCCGCCTGGGACTACGGTCCGCTGGGTGTCGAGCTCAAGGAGAACATCAAGCGCCAGTGGTGGCGCGCGATGGTCCAGGCCCGTGAGGACGTCGTCGGACTCGACTCGTCGGTCATCCTCGCCCGCGAGGTCTGGGAGGCCTCCGGCCACGTCGCCACCTTCAACGACCCGCTGACCGAGTGCCTCTCCTGCCACAAGCGCCACCGGGCCGACCACCTGGAGGAGAAGTACGAGGCCAAGCACGGCTTCCCGCCGCCGAACGGCCTCCAGGACGTCAACTGCCCCGACTGCGGCACCAAGGGCCAGTTCACCGAGCCCAAGGATTTCTCGGGCATGCTGAAGACCCACCTCGGTGTCACCGAGGAGGCCAGCGGCCTGGCGTTCCTGCGCCCGGAGACCGCCCAGGGCATCTTCACCAACTTCAAGGCCGTCCAGACCACCTCGCGCAAGAAGCCGCCGTTCGGCATCGCCCAGACCGGCAAGAGCTTCCGCAACGAGATCACCCCCGGCAACTTCATCTTCCGCACCCGCGAGTTCGAGCAGATGGAGATGGAGTTCTTCGTCAAGCCGGGCGAGGACGAGCAGTGGCACGAGTACTGGCTCCAGCAGCGCTGGGACTGGTACGTTGACCTCGGCCTGCGCACCGAGAACATGCGCTTCTTCGAGCACCCGAAGGAGAAGCTCTCCCACTACGCCAAGCGCACCGTGGACATCGAGTACCGCTTCAACTTCGGCGGCTCCGAGTTCTCCGAGCTGGAGGGCGTCGCCAACCGCACGGACTACGACCTGCGGGTGCACAGCGAGGCGTCCGGCCAGGACCTGAAGTACTTCGACCAGGAATCCGGCGAGCGCTACTTCCCGTACGTCATCGAGCCGGCGGCCGGCCTCAACCGCGCCATGCTGGCCTTCCTGATCGACGCCTACTTCGAGGACGAGGCGCCGAACGCCAAGGGCGTCATGGAGAAGCGCGTCGGCATGCGGCTCGACCCGCGCCTGGCCCCGGTCAAGGTCGCCGTCCTGCCGCTGTCGCGTAACTCCGACCTCTCCCCGAAGGCCCGCGGCCTGGCCGCCGACCTGCGCACCGCGTGGAACGTCGAGTTCGACGACGCCGGCGCGATCGGCAAGCGCTACCGCCGCCAGGACGAGATCGGCACGCCGTTCTGCGTCACGGTCGACTTCGACACCCTCGAGGACAATGCGGTGACCGTCCGCGACCGCGACACCATGTCGCAGGAGCGCGTCTCGCTGGACCAGGTCAAGGCGTACCTCGCGGCGCGCCTGATCGGCTGCTAGCTCGGGCCCGCCCGCTCGCGGAGCCCCCGTTCGCCCTGGTCGGGGCGGGCGGGGGCTCCTTGCTGTCCGGGGGGGTGTGCGGGACGTCCAGGGTCGTTCGGGGTGGTTCTGGGTGGTGTGCGGGCGTCGGCCGTCACCGCCGCCCCCAGCGGGAGCGGGGCGCCGTGGGCGGGGCGGTCGGCAGGCCGGCCGAGCGGAGGGCGGCGAGGGTGGTGCGGTGGCGGGGCCCGTCGGCGAGGAGGGCGCCCAGCAGCTCGCCGTACAGGTTCCGGTCGCCGGCGCCGTCCAACGCGGCTGCCAGCCGGACCAGTTCGACGGGCGGGCGGAGCGCCGCCAGCTCGTGCAGCAGGGCGGTGGCGAGCGCCGGCGGTAACTCGGCGGCGAGGGTGGTGAGGTCGGCGGTCGGACGGCCGGCGGCCTGGCGCAGCAGGGTCCGGACGTCGCCGGGGCGGCCGTGCTGCTGGAGGCAGGCGGCGAGCGACGTCAGCTCGGACGTCGGTGCCGAACCCCACTCCCACAGGAGCGTCGCGCCGTCGGCGTGCTGCCCCGCCTGCTCCAGCGCCGAGAGGAGCCCGGGGACGGAGGCGGCCGGGTAGGCCCAGAAGGCGTGGAACAGCTCGGCGGCCTCCTCGGCCAGGCCCAGGTCGCGCAGCTCCGCCAGGACGGCGACGGCGTGTTCGGGGGGCGACTGCGCGGCACTGCGGGCCAGCTGGAGCGAGGCGCCGGTCGGACCGTACCGGGCGAGCATCCCGGCCAGCAGGGCGGCGTCGGCGGGGGTGAGGCGAGTGGCGGCCTGGTCGATCAGCTCGGTGGCCCCGGGGCGGGCGCCGTTGCGGTGGAGGGCGGTGATCCGCTCGGTGAGGGCGCCGATGTCGGGGCGGACGGGGGGTGGTGGGGGCTGCTCGGGAGACGGTTCCGGCTGTGGCTGCGGCTGCGGCTGCGGTTCCGGTTCTGGTTCTGGCTCTGGGTGGCGCTGCTGTGGTGGCTCCTGCTGCTCGTGTCTGAGCCGGGTCTCCAATGCCTCCAACTGGTCGCTGAGTTGAAGGCAGCGGGCGCCCAGCCCCTCGCGGAGGGTGCGGGCCTGGGCGAGCTGCCGCAGCAGGTCCCCGTCGGGCCGGCGGCGGCCCGGGCTCGCCCGAAGGGCCTCGTCCAGTCGCCGTTCGCGCTGACTCGCGTAGCGGCTCGCACGGAGCAACTCGTCCAGCTCCGCGCGGAGTTCATCGGCCTGGTGCTCGCCCCCCGGCTGCCGGCCTGCGGATTGTGTCGTCGGCCGCATGCGCATGATCGCCCCAACCTGTCCATCCAGACCCTGACTGCAGGACATCCTGGCGTCGGTATGTGGCGGGAGAGTTAAGGGCGCACGACCAGTCGTGCCCGAGTGGTGTCAAGGAGCGCGCAGAGGGCGGTCGTTGCGAGAAGTGCGCCGGTCGCGCTCCGGAGGAGGGTCGCCTCGTAGTACGGGCCGGGGGCGAGGACGGCGACGGCGTACCCGACCGCTGCGCCTGCGGCGGCGGGCAGGAGGAGGCGCAGGGTATCCCGCCGGACCGCCGCTCCGATCACCAGGAGCCCGGCAGCGGTGGCCAGTTCGGGTGTGCCGAAGGTCTCCGCGTACCGGATCGACAGGGCAGGGACGAGGAAGAGGGCGAGCGCCCGGCCGATCGTCTCGGTGAGGGCGGTGGTGCGGGGGCCGTCGGGGGCCGGCATCCGGGGCGCGACGGTCCGGGTGGCGGCGAGGACCGTCAACGCGGCGGCCACGGCGAGGAGATGGCCGCCGACCCGGGCGAGGTTGTAGAGCAGCGCGGTGTCGTACAGCGCCAGCATCAGCTGCCCGTACGCCCACAGGTCGAGCGCGAAGAGCAGCGGATTGGCGCGGGCGGGGCGGGTGGGGCGGGCGGGGCGGGCGGGGGCCGGTTCGCGCCGGGCCGTCCAGGCGATCAGCGACGGCGTCACGGCGGCGGAGAGCACGCGCAGGACGAGGTCGTCCACAGTGTACGGATTCCGCAGGTCCCACTCGACCGCGCAGAACGCCACGGTGTACGAGACGGCGGCCAGCGGGACCAACGCCGAGCGGGCCAGCCGGACGTACAGGTCGCGGTCCAGCCGCCGGACGACCGCGACGAACGCCAGCAGCACGAGCGGCAGTTCGAGGAACGCCTGCACCCGGAGGACGGACGGGGCCAGCAGCCCCGGTGCCGGGAAGCGCGCGGCGAGGGCGCCGAGGGGTGTACGGGCGTCGAACCGGGGGACGTCGAACCAGCCCGGGGGCAGGTAGCGGGCGATGAAGGACGGATCCCCGCCGTGGACGCGGTTCACGTACACGGCGACCAGCACCTGGTTGAGGCAGATGAGCACGACGACCGCCGCCAGCGCCGCCTCCGGCCCGATCGCGCCCCCGCGGCCGGGCCGGGCCTCGGTCCGCACCGCCTTCGGGGCCAGGACCAGGGCGGCGGCGGCCGAAGCCACCACCGTCCCGTCCAGCAGCGGCGTGACCGCGCTCACGTGCTCACACGCTCAGGTCGGCCCGTGCGCTGAGCCGCGCCCGCGCCTCCATCAGCGCGAAGCCGAGCAGGTTCAGCCCGCGCCACTCGGTGGGCCGCTGCGCCCGGATGTCGTCGGCCGCGAGCCCGATGCCCCAGATCCGGTCCACCGGGCTGGCCTCGACCAGCACCCGGCTGCCCGTGCCCAGCAGGTACGCGCGCAGCGCCTCGTCCTGCCCGAACTTCGCGACGTTGCCCGCCACGACCAGCTCGAACCGCCCCGCCGCCCAGGTCTCGTCGTCGAAGCCCTTGACCAGCCGGCCCAGCTGCTTCGCCTCGGCGGGCGTCCGGGCGGCCAGCATCCGCTGCTCGATCGCCTCGTCCCCGAACATCCGGGCCTTGCCGGCCATCATCCAGTGTTCGGCGGAGGCGTACGTCACCCCCTCGACGGTGAACTCGCCCGGCCACCACTGGCTCAGGCACTCCTGCCGGGTGCCGCCGCTCTTGCGCGCCGTGTGCCCCCAGAACATCACCCACTTCGGGTGCACCCCGTCCGCCATCAGCGCCGCCAGCTCCTCGCGGCTGCGGACGGCGGCAGGGTCCGCCACGTGCATCTCGCTCATATCGTCATAGTGACACAAAGCCTGGGGGTGGCCTAACGGGTTTCGGGTTCCGGGCTCCGGGTCACCCCGCCGGGGAGGCGGCCAGGGCGAGGAAACGCAGCCCGACCTCCGTGACCTCGTCCGCCGTCCAGGACCCGGCCGGCCCGGCGAGGCTGACCTCGGCCATGGCGAGGCCGGGGGCGGCGTCCTTCCAGTGGGAGACGAACCAGGTGCCCTCCTGCTCGGCGAGCGCGAGGTGGGCGGCGTTCAACGCCTTCGCCGGGTGGGGGAGCCAGAGCTGGAACTCGTGGGTGGGCGGCGTCTCCGGGTACAGCCGGGCACCGGGGAGCGCGGCCAGGGCGGGGGCGAGGGTGGCGGCGTGGCGGGTGTACCCGGGGATGCGGGGAAGGACGGCATCCAGGCCGTGGAGGGCGGCGAGCGCGGCCGGCCACTGCTGGAAGAGCTGGCCGCCGTAGCGGTGGCGCCAGGTGCGGGCGTGGGCGGTGAGGGCGGCGTCGCCGGCGAGGGCGGCCCCGCTCATGCCGCCCAGGTCCTTGTAGAAGGAGACGTAGACGCTGTCGGCGAGGGCGGAGATCTCGTCGAGCCGCTTGCCGAAGTGGACCGTGGTGTTCCAGAGGCGGGCACCGTCGAAGTGCACCCGGGCGCCGGCTTCGCGGGCCGTGGCGACGAGTTCGGCCAGTTCGTCCCAGCTGGGGAGGAGGTAACCGGGGTCGCGCAGCGGCAGTTCGACCACCAGGCTGCCGAACGGCTCCCCGAGCGCGGCGAGTTCCGCCGGCGTCGGCTGGCGGTGCTCGGTGGTGGGCCAGAGGCCGCGCAGGCCGGTGAGCTGGGTGTGGGCGTGGCGCTCGTGCCGCTCGATGTGGCTGAGCGGGTGCAGGGCGACAGCCGGGTTGCCGGTGCGCTCCGCGTGGTAGCGGAGGGCGACCTGCTGCGCCATGGTGCCGGTGGGGAAGAAGACCGCGTCCTCCTTCCCGAGCAGCGCGGCGGTCCGCTCCTCCAACTGCCGTACCGGACCGTCGCTGCCGTAGAAGTCGGGACAGACGTCCAGCCCGTCCAGGGCGGCGAGTTGGGTGAGGCGGTCGCGGATGCTGATGATGCGGTCGCCGGAGAGGAACTGCTTGCAGGCCATGCGGGCCGCGCGGCGCCGGTGGAACTCGCTCTGGTCATCGGTCATCCGGTGATTGTCGGACTGATGACCAGGTCGGACCAACTGCATTTCCCGACGGAGGGCGGGGCGGTCGGGGATCCAGGCGGCGGGAATGCGCGGGGTGATGCGGCGGGGCGCATCGGGTCAGCGCCGGCGGCCGAGCAGCTCGGCGGTCTCGGCGCGCCGGTTCCAGGCGATGACGGCCAGCGGCACCATGAAGATGAACGGGGTTCCGGCGTTCTCGCCGTGCATCGCGGTGAGCTGGGTGACGAACGCGAACGCCAGGAAGACGATCAGCGCCGTCGCGGCCGGCCCGGCCAGCCGGCGGACCAGCAGGCCGACCGCTCCGGCCAACTCCACCAGTCCGGTCAGGTACATGAACCAGTGGCCCACACCGATGGCGTCGAAGACGGTCGTGGCGGCGGGGAGCGCGAGCAGCTTGGGCAGCGCGCTGGCCACGGCGAAGAAGAGCGCGAGCAGGATCCGCAGCGCCCAGACCACCCGGATCACGGTCTTGCTGGAGCTGGAGCTGGAGCTGGAGCTGGAGGCGGTGGCGGTGGCGGTGGCGGTGGCGGTGGCGGTGCTGGGGCTGGTGGCGGTGCTGGACATTTCAGGTCTCCCTGGTCGGCTGTGGTTGCTTTCCTGGGTTTGACCGCCGCCACCGCCTGGACTCATCGGTCTCAGGAGAAAAACTCTTTTTGACCGCCTCGATGCGGGCGGCCCGGACCCGGAACCCCTCAACGCGGCCGGTAGTACGCCTCGATGGGGATGCGGGCCTCCGCGTACAGCGCCGGTCCGTCCTCCGCCACTGTCGGCCAGGCGCCCGACTGGGGGTTGAGGGCGACGAGTTGGTCCGTCGACAGCGCGTACACGACCCGGCCGATGCCCGACCGGACGATGCCGCCGCCACACATCCCGCACGGTTGGCAACTGGTGTACATCGTGGTGCGCGCGGCCGTGTCCGGGTCGAGTTCGCGGGCCGCCCAGCGGGCGAGCTTCAGCTCGGGGTGGGCGGTGATGTCGTCGTCGCGGCGCACGGTGTTGTGGGCCTCGGAGAGGATTTCGCCGTCCGGGCCGGCCAGCAGGGAGCCGTAGGGGGCGTCGCCCAGGGCGACCGCGCGGGCCGCGATGGCGACGGCATGGCGCAGGAGCATCTCGTCGGCTTCGGTGATCACGATGTCGCTGCCTTCCACTGGGTGGCCACGGTGGTGAGGTCCTGCCAGGCCGTCTGCGGCCGGCGGGTCTCCTCCGGATCCCCGTGGTAGGGGTCGAACACGACGGTCTCGGCGCCGAGATCGCGCAACTGCCGGAGATCGTCGAGGACTTGATCGATGGTGCCGACGCCGGCCGGCCGCTCGGGACCGTCGACCGGCGTGGTCGTCAGCCGCAGGGCGATGCGGGGCGCGAACCCGGGCACCGGGTGTTCGGCCAGCACGGACCGCATCCGGTCGAGGGGGAGCCGCAGGGGGTGCCAGGCGTCGCCGAAGCGGACGGTCCGCCGGAGTGCCGCCTCGCTGTGGCCGCCGACCCAGACCGGTACCGCTCCGCCTTCGCCGTCCGTGGGCCGTGCCTCCCGCAGCGTGCCCAGGTACTCGTCGGTCAGCCTGCCGCGCGCGCCGAACGGCACGCCGAGCGCGTCGAACTCCTGGCGGGCCCAGCCGACCCCCACCCCGAGGACGAACCGGCCGCCGCTGAGCCGGTCGAGGCTGCCGGCCATCCGCGCCACCAGCAGCGGGTTCCGGTACGGCAGGATGAGCACGGTCGTGCCCAGCCGCAGGCCGGTGGTGATTCCGGCCAGCCAGGACAGCGTGGTGAACGGCTCGTAGAACGGCTCCGGATACCGCTGGGCCACGTCCGGGGTGATCGCCACATGGTCCGAGACCATGAGGAGGTCGAAGCCGAGCCCCTCCACGGTCCGGGCCCAGTCGCGCAGCACACCCGGGTCGGTTCCCGGTCCGAAGTTCGGTACGTTGACGCCAAATTGCATGCATCGAGGCTATCCCCGTGATCATGGCGAACGGAACGGAGCCTTCCCGCCACGAGCGGTGGTTTTCCGTGGTTCTCCCGGTAAAATCGCGCCATGGCCGTGAATCTTGACGACACCGACTGGGCGATCATCGAACAGCTGCAACAGGAGGCCCGCATCTCCCTCAGCGAGCTGGGGCGGCGAGTGAGCCTCAGCCCGTCGGCGACCACCGAACGGGTGCGGAACCTGGAATCGCTGGGCGTCATCACCGGCTACCACGCCGCAGTGGACCTGGCCAAGGTCGGCTACCCGGTGCTCGCCGTCGTCCGGCTGAAGTACCCCGGCAACCGCCACGAGCCGCTGCGCCGAATGCTCGCCGAGCGGCGGGAGCTCCTGGAATGCCTGCGCACCACCGGCGACGACTGCTACACCCTGAAGGTGGCGGCGACCTCCATGGAACACCTGGAAACCCTCGTGGACGAGCTGGCCGGCTTCGGCAGCACCACCACGAGCGTCGTCTACAGCCGGACGCTACCCGCACGCGGGCCCGCCCGGCCCTGACCCGCGGGCCTGCCCGGTTTTGACCCGTGGGCGAAGACGCTCCCTCGATCGGGGGAGGTCGCCTGCGAACCGCGCGACCAGACTGGCGATCGTCACCAGGGAGGTTCTACTCCCGACGATCGCAGAGGAGTTGACTCGTGCGTAGGAAGATCCGCCACATGGCGCTCGCGCTCTCGGCCGCCATCGCCGTCGGTGCGCTGATGCCGTCCACCGCCACGGCCGGCACCAGGCCGAACCCCGTCCAGCAGGGGCTGGACGCGCTGGTGCGGACGGACGGAGTGCCCGCCGCACTGGCGACGGTGCAGGGCCGGGACGGCCGGGCCCGTCACTACACCGCAGGAGTGGGGGACCTGGCCGGCGGGGCGAAGGTGCCGGTCGACGGGCAGGTGCGGATCGGCAGCAACACCAAGACTTTCACCGCCGTCGTCGTCCTGCAGCTGGTCGGGGAGGGGAAGGTCGACCTCGACGCCTCGGTCGACACCTACCTTCCCGGCCTGGTCCGCGGCGAGGGAATCGACGGCGGGCTCATCACCGTCCGCCAACTCCTGCAGCACACCAGCGGATTGCCCGACTACGAAGGACTCCTCGACGAAGCGTCCCTCCGGTACCGGTACTTCGAGCCCCGCGAACTCCTGGACATCGCCTTCCGGCAGAAGCGCGAGCTCGCCACCGAGCCCAAGTTCAGCTACAGCAGCACCAATTACGTGCTGGCCGGACTGATCGTCCAGAAGGTCACCGGCCGGCCGCTCGCCGAGGAGATCGACCGGCGCATCGTCCGGGCAATCGGGCTGCGGCACACCTACTTCCCCGCCGCGGGCGACCGGACCATCCGCGAGCCCCACCCCAGGGGCTACCGCAGGGACTCCGCCGACGGGCCGCTGCTCGACTTCACCGAGATGGACCCCTCGGCGGGCTGGGCGGCCGGGCAGATGATCTCCACCGACTCCGACCTCAACCGGTTCTTCGCCGCGCTGCTCGCCGGACGCCTCCTCCCGCCGGCCCAACTCGCCCAGATGCGCACCACCGTCCCGGTCGGGGACACCGGTGCGGGCGCCGGGCTGGGGATCTTCAGCAGGCCGCTCTCCTGCGGCGGGGTCTACTGGGGGCACGGCGGCGACATCCCGGGGTACGAGACCCGCGGCGGTGTCACCGACGACGGTCGTGCTGTCAACATCGCGGTGACCACCGTCCCGACCGACTACGACGTCACCCGGCACCTCGAAACCGTCGTCGACACAGCCCTGTGCCGCTGATCCGGGCCGCCCCGGAAACCGCGCAGATAGCCTGCGGCCATGCCGAAACCCTCCCCGCTCGCCATCCCCACCCGCTTCGAAGGCGCCCCCGACCGCGTCGCGCTCGTCATCCCGGGCGTCGGGTACACCCCGGCCAGGCCGTTGCTCCACTTCGCTCGCTCGGTGCTCCTCCAGCACGGTTGGACGGTCCAGGAGCTGTGGTGGCAGATCCCGGACGAATTCGGCGAGTTCGAGCCGGAGGAGCGGATCGCCTGGGTCGAGCGGCAGGTCACCGAAGCCGTCGACGCCGAGGGCGGCGCCTGCCGCCTGCTCGTCGGCAAGTCCCTGGCCTCCTTCGCCGGCGGCCTCGCCGCCGACCGGAACCTCGCCGCAGCCTGGCTCACTCCCGCCCTGACCTTCGAGCAGGTCGCCCGCTCCCTCCGCCGCACCACGGCACCCACGCTCCTCGTCGGCGGCACCGCCGACGGGATGTGGGACGGCCGGATCGCCGCGTCGACCGGCCACGAGGTCCTGGAAGTGCCGTTCGCCCACCACGGCCTCGAAATCCCGGACGACGCACTCGGTTCGATCGACGTCCTGCGGCAGGTCGTCTCCCGTCTGGACCGCTTCGTCGGCTCGCTGGAAGCCCACTGAGCGTCCGCGGCCGTTCCGCCCGCAGCTCGGCCGGCCGATGCGGGTGATGCCGATGCGCCTGCCGGCCGCGACCCGGTCGGCCGACTCGCCTGTGAGCTGCCGGAGTTGCCGGAGTTGGCCGGCGGGAATCCGGGCGCGACGCCGACGGCCCCGCGATCGACGTGCGATCGCGGGGCCGTTGCCGTCGCCGGTGGGCCCGCAGGCCCGGTCGGTCAGCCGATGGACCGGGGGAGCCGGGTGGTCAGGTAGAAGATGGTGAACGAGCCGAGGAGCTGGATGCCCAGGCAGAGGGCGAGCGCCCGGTCCATGCCGAGGCCGGGCGCGAGCGCCAGGTACAGGCTGCCGAGGGTGGCGACGCCCAGGGCGAGGCTGGACTGCTGGCCGGTGGCGAGGACGCCGCTGCCGACGCCGGCCCGCGCGGCGGGCACCTTGGCGAGGACGACCCGGAACAGCGGGGTGCCGATCAGGCCCTGCCCGATGCCCGCGAGGGCGACGCCCGGGGCCATCCGCAGCGGGGAGAAGTGCGCACCGGAGGCGAGCACGGTCACGGCGAGGGTGGTGAGGCCGGCGGCCTGGACGACGGCGCCGGCGCTGAGCACCCGGCTGCCCCAGCGGCCGATCAGGCGCGGGCCGGCGAGCGAGGCGCTGAAGTAGCCGACGGCCATCGGGACGAGTGCCCAGCCGGCCGCGACCGGGCCGAGCTTCAGGCCCTGCTGCAGGGCGACCGCGATGACGAACATGAAGCCGCCGAAGCCCGCGAAGTAGGGGAGGGCGATGCCGAGTCCGCGCCGCATCTCCGGGATGCGCAGCAGGCTCGGCGGCACCAGCGGGGTGTCCCCGCGCTGCTCGGCGCGCCGCTCGACGACGGCGAAGGCGGCGGCCAGGACGGGGAACAGCCCGAGCAGCACCCAGGACCAGAGCGGCCAGCCGGCGGCGCGGCCCTCCATCAGCGGGATGAGCAGGGCGAGCAGGGTGGCGGTGAGCAGGGCGGTGCCGGGCACGTCGACCCGGGCGGCCTGCGGGGCGCGGCTCTCCGGGACGAAGCGGACCGCCATCACCACGGCGAGCAGCGCGAACGGCACGTTGAGCAGGAACACGGAGCGCCAGCCGGTGCCGAACAGGTCGGCGGCGACCAGCATCCCGCCGAGCACCTGCCCGATCACGACCGCGATGCCGCCGACCGCGCCGTAGACGCTGAGTGCGCGGCCGCGCCGGGCGCCGTCGGTGGCGGCGGTGATGGTGCCCAGTACCTGCGGGATCAGCAGTGCGGCCGAGGCGCCTTGGGCGGCCCGGGCGGCGACCAGGGACCACGCGTCGGGGGCGAGGCCGCAGGCCAGCGAGGTGAGGGCGAAGGTGACGGCGCCGGCGACGAACAGCCGGCGGCGGCCGAAGATGTCGCCGAGGCGGCCGCCGAGGACGAGCAGCACGGCGAAGGCGATGCCGTAGCCGGCGGCGACCAGTTCGAGGACGGCGGGCCCGGCGGCCAGGTCCTTGTCGATGGTGGGCAGGGCGACGTTGACGATGAAGAAGTCGAGCATCGGCAGGAAGGCCCCGAGCAGGACGGTGACCAGCCCCGCGGTGCCGAGGGCGGCGGGAGTGCCGGTGGTGGGGGTGCCGGTGGAGGAGGTGTGGGGGGCCGCGGTGCCGGGGGCGGTGGCGGTGCGGCTCGGGGTGGGAGCGACGGCGAGTTGTTGGGTCACGGGTCATACGATCCGCCGCGCCTTACCCTGGTACCAGAGTGTGGTTATCCAGGTATAAGAAGTACCTGGCAACAGGCTGACGGCTGCCGCATGCTGGGGAGCATGAGCCTCGCCACCCCCGCCGCGCAAGCCCGTACGGCTTCCACCCCGCAAGCCCGCACGGCCGCCGCCCCCCACGCCCGTACGGCCGCCGCCCCCCACGCCCGTACGGCTCCCGCCGCGCAGGGCCGCACCGGTGCGGCCGGCCAGCACCCGGTCACCCCCGACGACGCCCGCCGGCACGAGCTGGCGGCGTTCCTGCGCAGCCGCCGCGAGCGCATCGCGCCCGAGCAGGTGGGCCTGCCGTTGACCGGCCGCCGCCGGACGCCGGGGCTGCGCCGGGAGGAGGTCGCGCAGCTCGCCGCGGTCGGGGTGACCTGGTACACGTGGCTGGAGCAGGGCCGGGACATCCAGGTGTCCGCCCAGGTGCTGGACGCGGTGGCCCGGGCGCTGCTGCTGGACCCGAGCGAACGCGCGCACCTGTTCACCCTGGCCGGCGCGGACGATCCGGCACCGGTCAAGGAGTGCCCCTCGGTGACCCCGGGCGTGCGGCTGGTGCTGGAGCAGATGGCCCCGTACCCGGCCGTGGTGGTCAACTCCCGCTACGACGTGCTGGCGTACAACGCGCAGTACACCGGCATCGTCGGCGACCTCGCCGCGATGGCGCCCGAGGACCGGAACCTGATGTGGATGGCGTTCACACCGTCGCGGTTCCGCGACGTGCTGATCGACTACCGCACCGAACGCCTCGGCATGGTCGCCCGGTTCCGCGCGGCGATGGCCGACCACAGTTCGGAGCCGGCCTGGAAGGCGTTGCTGGCACGGGTGCTCAAGGCCTCGCCGGACTTCGCGGAGCTCTGGCAGCGGCACGACGTGATGCGGCCGGGCAACGGCATCAAGCGCTTCCAGGTGCCCGGCGTCGGGCTGCTGAGCTGCGAGTACACCAATTTCTGGCTCGGCCCCCGGCACGGCAGCCGGATGATCACCTACACCCCGCTGGACGAGGAGACCCGCGCGCTGATGGCCGAACTGCCCACCGCGGCCCAGGTGTCCTGACCCGCCCTACGCCGGAACCGCCGCAGCCGGACCAGCCGGACCAGCCGGACCAGCCGGAGCCGCCCCGGTAGCCGCGTCCCGCCCGAGCAGCAGGCACACGACCGCGAGCGGCAGCTCGATGCAGGCCGCCATGACCAGCGCCGCGAGCACCGCGTGGCCCGGGCCGGCGAGGGCGATGTCGGCCAGCGCGTCCCCGGTGAGCAGCAGGGCCGCGGCGGCGCCCGCCCACAGTGCGGCGGGGCTGCGCCGGCGCAGCCCCGCGTCCAGCGAGAGCAGGGCGGAGAACTCGATCAGGTCGAGTACCACCCACGGGGTTTCGTGGTTGACGGCCAGGATCGCCAGCCAGGGCAGCAGGGCGACCGCCGCCATGGCCGGCACCCGGGCGAAGCGCTCGGGCAGGACGAACGCAGGCATGGAGCGGGCGGACAGGAGAGTGCGGGCGGCCGGCACGGTGCGGGCGGAGAGGGCGACGGTGCTCATGCGGCGCCCCCGGCGCGGTGCTCCCGGACCCGGACCCGGACCCGGACCCGCTCCAGCGGCAGCCGCTCGGCAGGCCCGCCTGCCGGGTGTTCGACCAGCACCGCGTCGAACGGCCCTTCGGCCCAGGCGAGCCAGAACTCCCCGGCCACCGTGGCCAGTTCGGCCGCGACGGCGGGTCGGCCGGACCGGCCGGACCGGCTGGACCGGAACGGCAGCACCGCCCCGCCCGACCACCCCGACCGGAACGGCAGCGCCGCCCGCAACGGCCGCCGCCCGGTGAACACCACCGAGGGCGCCGTACCGTCGGCCGCCAGCCGGCCCCAGGCGAGCACCTGCCAGGCCCGCCCGACGGCCGGGCTGCGCCGAGCCCCGCGCAGCAGCTGCGGGGTGAGCCGGGCGGCGACCAGGACGTCGGCCAACTCGCCGTGCTGGTACAGCTCCAGCGCGACCCGGCCGCGGCCGGATCCGACGCTGCGGACCGACCAGGGCCCACCTCCGACGGGCGCCGCCCCCGCCGGCTCCGGCGCCGGGCGGAGCGCGTCCCCGGGAACACCCCCGTGGCTCCCGGGGACGGGCCGCCCGTGCGGCGGAGTGGCGGAGTGCGATGCGGTGCTCGTCATGTCCGCAAGCTTTCCGCCGGACACCCCCTCCTGTCGGTGGTCCTCCGGACCGAATCGGGGGTGTACCTGGCTACACCCCCACCGGGCACCCCCCTTCATGGTGGTCGGTGATCACCGGGCCCTACGCTGTCCGGCATGTCCTCCACCACGTTGCGCCGAGCGCTCGTCAGGAGCCTCCGGCGCCCACCGTGGTCGCCCGGCGCCTGGCGGGACACCCGCTTCATAGCCGCCGGGATCCCGCCGGCCCTGCCGGTCTGGCTGGCCGTCACCGAGTCCAAGCTGCTCTTCCCGGTGCTCGCCGCCGTCCTGGTCTGCACCCGTCCGCTGACCGCCCTGCACCGCGGCCGCCTGCGCGCCCTGCACGGGGTGGAGGTGCCGCCGCCGCGGCCGCTCGCCGGGCGCCGGATCCTGCTGCTGGGCCTGACCTGGCGCCAGGTCCTCCACCACCTGCTGGTGGGACCGCTGCTGGCGGCGGGCGCGCTGGGGGTGGTGTACGCCTGGGGCGCCGCCCTGGTGCTGGCCACCGTGTACGGCTGGATCTGGCTGATGCCCGCCGGCACCGCGCTGCGCTCGGACCTGGCCGGGCTGGACGTCGGGCTGACGGCCGCCGGGGTGCTGCTGCTGGTCGCGCTGCCGTGGGCGGCGGCGCTGATGGCCTGGGTGGAGGTGCGGGCGGCGCGGCTGCTGCTCGGCCCGGACCGGGCGGAGGCCCTGGAGCGGCGGGTCGAGGAGATCGCGGAGAGCCGGGCCGGGCTGGTCGACGCGGTGGACACCGAGCGCCGCCGGATCGAGCGCGACCTGCACGACGGCGCCCAGCAGCGCCTCACCTCGCTGGCGATGAACCTGGGCCTGGCCCGGCGCACCCTCAAGGACGTCCCTCCGGAGGTCATGCAGGTGATCGTCGACGCGCACGAGGAGGCCCAGGCGGCCATCGACGAGCTGCGCGACCTGGTCCGCGGCCTGCATCCGGCGGTCCTGGAGGACCGCGGCCTGGACGCGGCGCTGTCCGGCGTCGCCGCCCGCGCCCCGCTGCCGGTGCGCCTGGACGTCGATCTGACCGAGCCGATCGCCCCGACCGTCGAGGCGGTCGCCTACTTCACCGTCTCCGAGGCGCTCACCAACGTGGCCAAGCACGCCCGGGCCGCCCGGGTCGACCTCTCGGTGCGCACGGCCGGCGGCCGGCTGCTCCTGGTCATCAGCGACGACGGCGTGGGCGGTGCGGACCCCTCGCGCGGCACCGGGCTCACCGGTCTGCGCAAGCGCGCCGCCTCGGTCGACGGCACGCTGTCCGTTCTCAGCCCCCTCGGGGGCCCCACCACCATCACCGTGGAGTTGCCGTGCGCGCTGTGATCGCCGAGGACTCGGTCCTGCTGAGGGTCGGCCTGGTCAAGGTCCTGGAGGCGGTGGGCTTCGAGGTCGTGGCCGCCGTCGGGGACGCCACCGAACTGCTGGCCGCCGTCGAGGAGCACCGCCCGAAGGTGGTGGTCGCCGACGTCCGGATGCCGCCGGGCTTCCACGACGAGGGCGTGAAGGCCGCGATGGTGATCCGCCGGCAGTGGCCGGAGACGGCCGTCCTGCTGCTCTCCCAGTTCGTGGAGGAGCGCTACGCCGCCGACCTGCTGGCGACCAACACCAGCGGGGTCGGCTACCTGCTCAAGCAGCGGGTGGCCAACGTGGACGACTTCGTCGAGGCGCTGCAGCGGGTCGCCGAGGGCGGCACCGCGCTGGATCCGGAGGTGGTCGCCCAGCTGCTGGTGCGCCGCCACCGGGATCCGCTGGAGAAGCTGACCCCGCGCGAGCGGGACGTGCTCGGCCTGATGGCGGAGGGCCGCTCGAACGCCGCGATCGCGGCGTCGCTGGTGGTCAGCGACAGCGCGGTGGCCAAGCACATCAACTCGATCCTCACCAAGCTCGACCTGCCGCCGGCCGAGGACAGCCACCGCCGGGTCCTGGCGGTCCTGCGGTTCCTGGAGGTCGGGTAACCGTGGGGGTGGCGAAGTCCTGGCAGGTCACCGGGACGCTGGTGACCGTCCTGGTCGTGCTCGGCGGCGCGCTGCAGGCCTGGTCGGTGGTGGCGCAGCAGCACACGAGCACGGCGCGGTCGTACGACGGCGTCGCGGTCCACCGGCTGCGGCTGGAGACCGGAAGCGCGTCGGTCCGGGTGCGGCCCGGCCGGGAGGGCCACGTGGTGGTCCACCAGCGACTGGACTGGACGGTGCGCAAGCCGGTGGTGTCGACCGTCATCGTCGGCGACCTGGTCACCGTCGGGATGCACTGCCGGCAGGTCCTGCCGGTCGTGGACTTCGGCTGCGGTGCCGAGATCGAGGTGGAGGTGCCGGCCTCGACCGAGGTGTCGGGGTCGGTGGGTTCCGGATCGGTCCGGCTGGAGGGCCTGAGCGGGAGCGTGCGGCTGGACCTCACCTCCGGCGAGCTGCTGCTGGCCGACACCTCCGGGGACGTGTCCGTGCACGCCACGTCCGGGCACATCCAGGGCGACAACCTGAGCGCGCGGCGGGTGGAGGCGCAGACCACCTCGGGCGCGATGGACCTGAACTTCGCCAACGCCCCGCAGGAGGTGACCACCAGGGCCGTCTCCGGGTCGGTGGCGATGACCCTGCCGGGGAGCAGCCGCTACGCCTTCTCCAGCGAGGTCGGCTCCGGCAGCGGCGGGATCGACCCGCAGCTGGCGGACCCGGACAGCCCGAACCGCATCCACGTCTCGGTCGCCTCGGGGTCGATCTCCGTCACTCCGTCCAAGCCGTCGTAGCCCGGCCCGCGGAAGCCGCTCACCCGGGTGGGGGACAATGGAGAGTCCCGTCCCCTTACCCGAGGTCAGCCGCGCATGACAGCCACGTCCGCACCCACCGCGTCCGACACCGAGTTCGCGCCGCTCGACATCGGCCCGATCCGGGTGTGGCCACCCGTCGTGCTGGCACCGATGGCCGGCATCACCAACGCTCCGTTCCGCACCCTGTGCCGCGAGCAGAGCGGCGGCAAGGGCCTGTACGTCTCGGAGATGATCACCACCCGGGCGCTGGTCGAGCGCAACGCCAAGACCATGCAGCTGATCACGTTCGACCCGAGCGAGAAGCCGCGGTCGATCCAGTTGTACGGGGTGGACCCGCAGACCGTCGGCAAGGCCGCCCGGATGATCGCGGACGAGGGCCTGGCCGACCACATCGACCTCAACTTCGGCTGTCCCGTCCCGAAGGTGACCCGCAAGGGGGGCGGCTCGGCGCTGCCGTACAAGCGCAATCTGCTCCGCGCGATCCTGCGCGAGGCCGTCGCCAACGCGGGTGACCTGCCGGTGACCATGAAGATGCGCAAGGGCATCGACGACGACCACCTCACCTTCCTGGACGCCGGCCGGATCGGCGCGGAGGAGGGCGTGGCCGCGATCGCCCTGCACGGGCGCACCGCCGCCCAGCACTACGGCGGGACGGCCGACTGGTCGGCGATCGCGCGGCTGCGCGAGGCCGTGCCGGCGCACGTCCCGGTGCTGGGCAACGGGGACATCTGGTCGGCCGACGACGCGCTGCGGATGATGCGCGGGACGGGCTGCGACGGCGTCGTGGTGGGTCGCGGCTGCCTGGGCCGGCCGTGGCTGTTCAAGGACCTGGTCGCGATCTTCGAGGGCGACGTCGACTACGCCCGCCCCGACTTCGGCTACGTGGCGCGGGCGATGGTGCGCCACGCGCAGCTGCTCGGCGAGTGGATCGGCGACGAGACGCGCGGCGTGATCGACTTCCGCAAGCACGTCGCCTGGTACACCAAGGGCTTCTCGGTCGGCTCCGAGCTGCGGGTGCGGCTCGCCAACTCCTCCTCGTTGGCCGAACTGGCCGAAACCCTCGCGGAGGTCGAGCAGACCCAGGGCTGGCCGGCCGGCGCGGACGGCCCGCGGGGGCGTACCAGCGGCAACAACCGGGTGGTCCTGCCGGAGGGGTGGTTGGACGATCCGTACGACTGCGCCCGGCCGGGTGTTGATGCCGAATCGGACACCTCCGGCGGATGATCTGTACGGATCGGCAAAACGGGCCTTCTCGGCCCGGCTGCCACTAGGTAGCAGCCCTCTTGTCCATTCTGGACAGGAGGGCTCCTTTTCGGCGGCCGAACGTCACGGAACGGGCACGTTCCTGGACGCTGTGCGACGATCGGCGGAGGCGGTCTACGTTCGGCCGGTGAGATCCGCTGGTGACGCTTGCCACACGCGGTGGCGGCTGACGGCGGGTCAGTGGACGAAATGGACAGGTCGGTGGTGGATCGCTTCCCGAAGCCGCCCGGCCGGTGATCGGCCGATCGGGGTGCAGGAAATCAAGCCGGGGCAACGCGGTGGACCCACGCCCGCTACCCAGCGTCCGAATCGTGTGATCTTCGGGTTTCATTGCCTTCAAGAGTTGAAGGCTTGCTAGCGTCAGCCGGACGATTTCACCAACAGAGGTGAACGCCTTTATGTGCATTCGATCTAGCGGGTTACCTCTCGGTACCGGCCTCGGGTGGCCTATTCAGGGCAGAGAAGAGCCTTCGAAATGGGTATGTTCTCCGGCGTCAGGGCAACCGCGTACGAGGAGACCGACCCGTGCCGTCCCAGCAGAAGTTTGTTTACTCCTTCACCGAAGGAAACAAGGACCTCAAGGATCTTCTTGGCGGTAAGGGCGCGAACCTGGCCGAGATGACGAATCTGGGCCTCCCCGTGCCGCCGGGCTTCACCATCACCACCGAGGCCTGCAAGGTCTTCCTGGAGACCGGCAGCGAGCCCTCCTCCCTGCACGAGGAGATCAGCGCCCACCTGGAGGCCCTCGAGCAGGAGATGGGGAAGAAGCTCGGCCAGGCCGACAACCCCCTCCTGGTCTCGGTGCGCTCCGGCGCCAAGTTCTCCATGCCCGGCATGATGGACACCGTCCTCAACATCGGCCTCTCCGACGCCTCGGTGGTCGGCCTCGTCGCCCAGTCCGGCAACGAGCGCTTCGCCTGGGACTCCTACCGCCGCCTGGTCCAGATGTTCGGCAAGACCGTGCTGGGCGTCGACGGCGAGCTGTTCGAGGAGGCCCTGGACGAGGCCAAGCACGCCAAGGGCACCGTCAACGACCTCGACCTGGACGCCGCCGACCTCCGGGCACTCGTCGAGGTGTTCAAGGGCATCGTCGAGCGCGAGACCGGCCGGGCCTTCCCGCAGGACCCGCGCGAGCAGATGGACCTCGCCATCCACGCGGTCTTCCACTCCTGGAACGGCGACCGCGCCCGGCTGTACCGCCGCCAGGAGCGCATCCCGAACGACCTCGGCACCGCGGTCAACGTCTGCAGCATGGTCTTCGGCAACCTCGGCGAGGACTCCGGCACCGGCGTCGCCTTCACCCGCGACCCCTCCACGGGCACCCAGGGCGTCTACGGCGACTACCTGTCCAACGCCCAGGGCGAGGACGTCGTCGCCGGCATCCGCAACACCCTGCCGCTGGCCGAGCTGGAGAAGCTCGACAAGAAGTCGTACGACGAGCTGATGGCGATCATGCACAAGCTCGAGACCCACTACCGCGACCTCTGCGACATCGAGTTCACCATCGAGCGCGGCAAGCTGTGGATGCTGCAGACCCGCGTCGGCAAGCGCACCGCCGCGGCCGCCTTCCGGATCGCCGTCCAGCTGGTCGACCAGGGCCTGATCGACCTGGACGAGGCCCTGATGCGGGTCACCGGCGGCCAGCTCTCCCAGCTGATGTTCCCGCGCTTCGCCCCCAACGCCGAGTCGCAGCAGATCGCCTGGGGCCTCGCCGCCTCGCCCGGCGCCGCGATCGGCAGGGTCGTCTTCGACTCGTACACCGCCGTCAAGTGGTCCCGCTCCGGCGAGAAGGTCATCCTGGTCCGCCGCGAGACCAACCCGGACGACCTGGACGGCATGATCGCCGCCGAGGGCATCCTCACCTCGCGCGGCGGCAAGACCTCCCACGCGGCCGTGGTCGCCCGCGGCATGGGCAAGACCTGTGTCTGCGGCGCCGAGGAGCTGGAGGTCGACACCAAGGGCCGCCGCTTCACCACCGCCGGCGGCCAGGTGATCCACGAGGGCGACGTCGTCTCGATCGACGGCGCCACCGGCAAGGTCTACCTCGGCGAGGTACCCGTCCTGCCGTCCCCCGTGGTCGAGTACTTCGAGGGCACCCTGCACGCCGGCGCCGACGTCCAGGGCGGGCTGGTCCAGGCCGTCCACCGGCTGATGTCGCACGCCGACGGCCGCCGCCGCCTCGCCGTGCGCGCCAACGCCGACAACGCCGAGGACGGCTCGCGCGCCCGCCGCTACGGCGCCCAGGGCATCGGCCTGTGCCGCACCGAGCACATGTTCCTCGGCGAGGAGCGCCGCAAGGAGGTCGAGCACCTGATCCTGGCGGACAACGACAAGGACCGCGAGCTCGCCCTCACCACGCTGCTGCCGATGCAGAAGGGCGACTTCCTGGAGCTCTTCCAGGCGATGGACGGCCTGCCGGTCACCGTCCGGCTGCTCGACCCGCCGCTGCACGAGTTCCTGCCGGACATCACCGAGCTGTCGGTGCGCGTCGCCCTCGCCGAGGCCCGCAAGGACCCGAACGAGAACGACCTGCGCCTGCTCCAGGCGGTGCACAAGCTGCACGAGCAGAACCCGATGCTCGGCCTGCGCGGCGTCCGCCTCGGCCTCGTCATCCCCGGCCTGTTCGGCATGCAGGTCCGGGCCATCGCCGAGGCCGCAGCCGAGCGCAAGCTGGCCGGCGGAGACCCGCGCCCCGAGGTGATGATCCCGCTGGTCGGCACCGTCCAGGAGCTGGAGCTGGTCCGCGACGAGTGCGAGCGCGTGCTCGCCGAGGTCGCCCAGTCCACCGGCGTCCAGCTGGACATCAAGCTCGGCACCATGATCGAGCTGCCGCGCGCCGCGGTCACCGCGGGCCAGATCGCCGAGGCCGCCGAGTTCTTCTCCTTCGGCACCAACGACCTCACCCAGACGGTCTGGGGCTTCTCCCGGGACGACGTGGAGGCCTCGTTCTTCACCGCCTACCTGGAGAAGGGCATCTTCGGGGTCTCCCCGTTCGAGACCATCGACCGCGACGGCGTCGGCTCCCTGGTCAAGCACGCCGTAGAGGCCGGCCGGGCCACCCGCCCCGACCTCAAGCTCGGCGTCTGCGGCGAGCACGGCGGCGACCCGGACTCGGTCCACTTCTTCCACGAGGTGGGGCTGGACTACGTCTCCTGCTCCCCCTTCCGGATCCCGGTGGCGCGCCTGGAGGCCGGCCGCGCCGCCATCGAGACGGCGGGCAGCGACTCGCGCTGAGTGAGGGAAGGCATCCCCTCCCTCACGCGCGGGTACGACTGACCGCTCCCTCCCACCGGGAGGGCGTACACCGGAGCTCGGCGCAGGAGAACCGGCGTACGTGACACGGCCGGGCGGGGACGGACAACGGCGTCCGTCCCCGCCCGGCCGTACGTCCTCCCACGGACGTGCGTCTGCGCCCGGCCGTGCGTCTGCGCACGGGCGGGTGTGGCCGTGACCACGCGGGTGGCTCGCCGGCCCGGGCCCGGCCGCCTGCCAAGCTGGAGCGCATGACCAGTCGCAAAAACCCGCTCGTCGTCGTGGCCGTGCTGATCCTGGCGGTCCTGGCCGGGGCCGGGTACCTCCTCGCGAACAAGGGGAGCAGCCACCCCAAGGCCGCCGCGAGCCCCACGGCGGCCGCCACCGCAGGCCCCTCGACGTCCGGCTCCTCGGCGCCAAAGCCGTCGGCCCCCAAGCCGTCCCCGCCGAGCGGCGGCCCGTCCGCCCCGGCCGGCACCTGGACCCCGGCCGACCCCGCACTGGCCGACGTCTGCCGCACCAAGCTCCCCAGCCAGGCCCAGGACACCATCGGCCTGATCGCCAAGGGCGGCCCCTACCCCTACAACCGCGACGGCATCGTCTTCGAGAACCGCGAGAGCCGCCTCCCCCGGAAGGCCGGCGGCTACTACCACGAGTACACCGTGCTCACCCCGGGCTCGAACGACCGCGGCACCCGTCGGGTGGTCACCGGCGACTCCGGCGAGCAGTACTGGTCCGCGGACCACTACGTCACCTTCCAGGAGATCGACCCCCGCTGCTGAGCCCCCGCCGTGCGGCCCCGGCCGCCAGCCTCGGCCGCCGTACGCGGGGCGCGCTCACCGCGCCCGGCGCCAGGTGATCCGGGCGTGCGGGCCGTGCGGGCCGGTGGTCACCAGGGCGGTCAGCTCGTGCAGGACCGGCGCCGGATCGCGGCGGAGCTGGACCGGCGTGGTGCGGACCACCGGGAGGCCCGCGGCGGTGAACCGGTTGGCACGGGACAGGCCGCGTTCGTGCTCGGCCGGGCGCAGGTGCCAGGCCCGCGAGTCGATCTCCAGCGCCACGCCGGCGTGCGGCCAGTAGGCGTCCGGGACGGCGAGGAAGCGGCCGTCGAGGAAGAGCACCGGGTTCCACAGCGGTTCGGGCAGGCCCGCGTGCGCCAGCAGTTCGCGGGCCTCGCCCTCGACCACCGAGCGCACCCCGGCGGTCAGGTCCTCCACCACCCGGGCCACGTGCGGCTGCCCGAGCGCGCCGGGCCTGGTCAGCAACTGGTCGAGCAGTTCGCCCAGTTCGCAGTGCCGCCGCTGGACGGCCTCCGCGCACAGCGCCCGGAACCGGCGCTGCCCGCTCTCCCGTGGCGCGAGGTCCGCCAGGGCCCGCGCGACCGTGGTGCTCCACAGCCCGTCGTCCCGCTCGAACCCGCCCGGCATCGCCCCCGCCGACCGGTGGATCCGGACGAACTCCCGCTCTCCGACGCGGCGTTGGTGCGGGATCAGGACGTCCACCGCGTCGAGGTCGGCGGGGTGCCCGGCGCTCGGCAGCCCGGCGTCGGACAGCACCGCGAAGCCGGTCAGCAGCACCTCCCCGGCGCGCGGCTCACGCCCCTTCGGGCTCGCGTACGCCAGTGCGGCCCGCAGCCGCTGATGGGCCGTCAACATCCCGTTCTGCAGGCAGATCACCCGGGGCAGCACCTGCCGCCAGGGCCCGGCCGGGCGCAGCCGGTGAGCGATGGTGCCGGAGGGCACCCCGAGCCGGCGCAGCTGCGCCCGGGTGGCGATGTGCTGCTGGTCGGCGCCGAGCAGGGCGACCGGGTCGAGCGGGTTCGCGCGGGTCATGCCAGGGTGCTGCCCGCCCGGATCGGGTGTATGCGGAACATCCCCCGTCGGGGGCTCACCGGCAAACGTGTTGACGAACCGGCGGCCGAGCGGCTGAGCTGGTGCCCACATGACGACTCCACACCCGGGCCCCGCGCTCGACGCGCTCCAGGGCCTCTCCGTCGGCGACGCCCTCGGCGCCCAGTTCTTCGTCCCCGGGACGGCCCGTACCCACCTCGCCGCCCGCACCGACCCGCCCGGCCCGTGGCCGTGGACCGACGACACCGAGATGGCCTGCTCGGTGTACGCCGCGCACACCGAGCGCGGCGCGATCGACACCTTCGACCTCACCCACGCCTTCGCCCGCCGCCACGACTTCGACCGCGGCTACGGCCCGGCCGCCAACCGGATGCTGCGGCTGGTCCGCGAGGGCGGCGACGCGAAGCGGCTGGCCGCCGGAGTTCCACACCTCGGAGGGCGTCCTGCACCTGCACCGCGGCTGGACGGGCCGGGCGGTCTGGAACGTCCGGGTGGCCCCGGTGAAGGGCGGCGGCTGGCGGCCCGTGTCCGCGCTGGTCGAGGCGCACCCCGAGCACTACACGGGCGGACACCAGGTCCCCGAAGCCCTTCTCCGCCGGCTGGCCGGGGACGGCGACCGGTCGTAGCTCAGACCGTGGTCATCAGCTGCCCGGCGCCGCTGCCGCCCTGTCTAAGGCACTCCTGGTTGATCGCCGGATCCGGGGCGCTCGGCGAGGTGGCGGCGGCGATCCGCAGCTCGATGATGTCCCGGACGGCCGGCCATTCGTCGTCGAGGATCGAGTAGAACGCGGTGGAGCGCACCACCCCGTCCAGGCCGCGCGAGTGGGCCCGGCGCACGCCCTCGGCCGTCGCTCCCAGCCGCTCGATGGCGGCGCGCGAGCGCTGGTTGCGGGCGTCCGCGCGCAGCGAGATCCGCTGCACGCCCCAGGTCTCGAAGGCGTGGCGCAGCATCAGCAGCTTGGCCTCGGTGTTGATGCCGGTGCCCTGGGCGCGCGGCGAGAGCCAGGTGTTGCCGATCTCGGCGGCGTCCGGGACGGCCGTGGCCGGATCGCCGAACGGCACGCCGGGCACCGGCGGCCACACCATCGGGCCCCGCCAGTAGTCCAGTTCGAGGAACCGGGTCGAGCCGACCACCCGGCCGTCGGCGACGTTCACCGTCGCGAACGGCAGCGACCGTCCTGCGGCCTGGTCGGCGAGGGCCCGCGCGATGTAGTCGCGGGCCGCTTCCAGGCCGTGGGGGACGGGGGTGAAGGCGTAAGTCGTACGGTCCTCGGCGCCGGCCTTGGCGATGGCCTCGGCGTGGTGCGCGGCGAGGGGCTCCAGCCGCACGGTGCGGCCGGTGAGGATGACAGGTACGGGCACGGAACCTTCGGTCCTTCATCGGTCGGAGGGTGCCTCCCATGCCGGTGGTGCGGCACGGGGTGCGGGGACTTCGCCCCGGTCCGGATCCGTCCGCCGGGTGGCCGCGCACGCCGGAGGTCCGGTCGGGCTGGGCGGGGGGCGGCGGCCCGGAACGGGCGGCGCGGGTGCCGGAACGGACACGGATCCTCGGACCGGTCCGGCGGGAAGAGCGAGGGGACAGTGTGCGTCCGCGAAATGGCCGAGGAGGAAACGAGAGCGCGAAGGGAAGCAGGCGGCCAGGTGAAGGCAAGGTGCGTCGTGGGTGACTGGCCGAGCACCGGACCGGGACGTGGCCGACGACGTGACGAACGACGTGACGACGACGCGACGATGCGAGGCAGCGAGAGGACGATACCCGCCAGAAGGCGGTGCGTCACTTCGCGGCACGCGAATGGCCGCGCGGGCCGTTTCGCAGGGTCCGGGACCGAGTCCGCTCGGGCCTGTGACCAGGCACTTCGCCGCCGGGTGCGATCATGGTCCGGAGGCTGCGGAGGCGGCCGCCGGACGGCTCGTCCGGCGTGGCGGGAATTCCGGCGGCGCCCGGCACGCTGCACAAGTCGAGAAGCCGGTCGGCCGGGACGAGCAGGGAACGGGGTTGGGTGCGCGGTGCGTGACTTCCAGGCGTTGTACGAGCTGGATCAGCAGGGCGTGGCCGCGGTGGCCACGGCCAACGCGCAGTTGCGCGACACCGGTGCCGGCCTGGTGCTGCTCCAGCACTTCGAGGGCTTCATGGACGCCGGGGACGCCGGCGGCCAGGTGGTGGCCCACCTGCTGGAGACGGGATCGCCGCAGGTGGTGGCCCGTTTCGACCACGACCGGCTGGTCGACTACCGGGCGCGCCGCCCGGCGATGCTCTTCGACCGAGACCACTGGACGTCCTACGACCCGCCGGAGATCCTGCTCCAGCTCGTCCACGACGCCGCCGGTGCGCCGTTCCTGCTGCTCACCGGCCCCGAGCCGGACGTGGAGTGGGAGCGCTTCGCGCGCGCCGTCCGCGCGCTGGTGGAGCGCTTCGAGGTCCGGCTCTCGGTCGACTTCCACGGCATCCCGATGGGTGTGCCGCACACCCGCCCGGTCGGTCTGACGCCGCACGGCAACCGGCTCGACCTCGCGCCGGGGTACCCGCAGTGGTTCGAGCAGGCCCAGGTCCCGGGCAGCGCCCAGGCGCTGCTGGAGTACCGGCTGGCCGAGGCCGGGCACGACGTGCTGGGCTTCGCCGTGCACGTCCCGCACTACGTGGCCCGCTCGGAGTATCCGGCGGCGGCCGTGCTGATCCTGGAGGCGGTGCAGTCCGCCACCGGGCTGGTGCTGCCCGGCACCCGGCTGCGCGAGCGGGTCGGCGAGGTCTACGCCGACATCGAGGAGCAGTTGACGCAGGGCGACGGCGAGCTGCGCTCGGCGATCCGCGGCATGGAGGGCCAGTACGACGCGGTGGCGGGCGCGGAGAGCCGGGAGAGCCTGCTGGCCGAGCCGACGGACCTGCCCTCGGCGGACGAACTGGGCCGACGCTTCGAGCAGTTCCTGGCCGAGCACGAGCGCGGCGCGGAGTAGCGGCGCGCAGTGGCGCCGCGGGCGCGGGTGGCCCGCGCGGATCCTTCTGCTGAGGTTTCCGACAGGTTTCCCGAAAGGTTTCCCCGGCGGTCGTTCCGGATCGGGAGCCATCGCCGCAGTCCGTTCGTTGGAGCCGGAGGTGCCCGGGGCGGCGGGCCGCCGCAAGGAGCCGACCGTGCTCGTCGTACCCCCGGGGGGATGCCATGCCCAGGACCACACACCCGACCGTCGCCCTGACGGCCGGGCTGGCCGCGCTGCTGCTGGCCGGCTGCACCGGTGCGGCGGGCCCCGGCCGGGCCCAGGCCGGCGCGGCCTCGTCGCCGACTCCCGCAGCGCCGAGCCCCACAGCGCCGACCCCCGCACCGCCACCCGCCGGACCGTACGTCGCGCTCGGCGACTCGTACACGGCCGGCCTGCAGATCCCCCCGCTGACCGGAGAGCCGCGCGGCTGCTCCCGCTCCGGGGTCAACTACCCGTCCCTGGTGGCCAAGGAGCTCGGCCTGGCCGCCGCGCAGTTCCGGGACGTCAGCTGCTCCGGCGCCCGCACCGTGGACCTGACGGCGCCGCAGGACACCGGCAGCGGCACCAACCCGGCCCAGCTGGAGGCGCTGACCCCGGACACCGGGCTGGTCACCGTCGGGATCGGCGGCAACGACGCCGGCTTCATGAACGTCATGGTCGAGTGCGCCAGGGACAACCTGGTGGACGCGGTGAAGGGCGCGGTCAAGCAGACCCGCGCCCCCTCGCCCTGCCGTGACCACTACTCCTCCGGCGACGGCACCGACGAGGTCCAGCACAAGGTGGACGCGGCCGGCGACCGGCTCGGCCGGGTCCTCCAGGACATCAAGCACCGCTCCCCGAAGGCCCGGGTGTACGTGATCGGGTACCCGACCCTGCTCCCGGCCGACCCGTCGAGCTGCCTGCCGGTGCTCGGCACGACCGTGGCCGGGCCTGACCTCGGCTTCCTCACCGAGAAGGAGCAGCAGCTCAACGGCATGCTCAGGAAGCGGGCGCAGGCCGCCGGCGCGGTGTTCGTGGACACGGCCGGCGCCTCGGCCGGGCACGACATGTGCGCGGGCGAGGCCGAGCGCTGGATCGAGCCGCCGTTCCCGGGCCGGGGCCTGGCGCCGATCCACCCCAACGCCAAGGGGCAGGAGGCGATGGCCGGCGTCGTCCTCAAGGCGGTCCGGGGCTGAGCCGTCCGGGCGAGGCGGACCCACCGGGGCGGGCACCCGCGCGCCGCGCGGCGTTCACGCCCTGGCCCGGGCCCCTTCGCGCGCGGCACACCTCCCGTGTCAGGGCCGCGGCGTACCGTGAGGACCATATGGATGACACCGCGCACCGCCTCGCCGCCCCGATCCCGTACGACCACGCCGCCGAGGCCCGCTGGGTGCCCGAACCCGACAAGCGCCCGGGCCGTACGGCGTTCCAGCGCGACCGCGCCCGGGTGCTGCACTCGGCGGCGCTGCGCCGGCTGGCCGGCACCACCCAGGTGGTCGCCCCGATGCGCGCCGACTTCCCGCGGACCAGGCTCACCCACTCCCTCGAATGCGCCCAGGTCGGCCGGGAGTTGGGCGCGGCCCTGGGCTGCGACCCGGATCTGGTGGAGACCGCCTGCCTGGCCCACGACATCGGCCACCCGCCCTTCGGCCACACCGGCGAGGAGGCCCTCGACCAGGCCGCCGAGGCGTGCGGCGGCTTCGAGGGCAACGCCCAGTCGCTGCGCATCCTCACCCGGCTCGAACCCAAGCGCTTCGCCCCGCAGGAGGAGCCCTCGACCCGGCTCGCCCCCTGGCCCGGCCGCAGCGTCGGCCTCAACCTGACCCGCGCCGCGCTCGACGCCGCCACCAAGTACCCGTGGACCAAGGGCGGCCACCCGGCCGACCCGCAGTCGCCCAAGTACGGCGTCCACGCCGACGACCTGCCGGTGTTCCGCTGGCTGCGGGCCGGCTCCCCGGCCGGGCGCAAGTGCTTCGAGGCCACCGTGATGGACTGGTCCGACGACGTGGCCTACTCCACCCACGACGTCGAGGACGGCCTCCAGGCCGGCCACCTCGACCCGGCCGCGCTGCGCGCCCCGAGCGAGCGCGCCGAACTCTTCAAGGTCGCCGAGCGCTACGCCCGCGACGCCGATCCGCAGGAGCTGGCCGCCGCCCTGGACCGGCTGCTCGGCCAGGAGTGGTGGCCCCACTCGTACGACGGCACCGCGCGCGCCCGCGCCGGGCTCAAGGACCTCACCAGCCAGCTGATCGGCCGCTTCTGCCTGGCCGCCGAGCAGGCCACCCGCGCCCGTTACGGCCCCGGCCGGCTCACCCGGTACGCGGCGGAGCTGGTGGTGCCGCGCGAGGTGCGGCTGGAGTGCGCGGTGCTCAAGGCGGTCGCCGTCCGGTTCGTCATGCAGCGCGACGAGCAGGCCCAGCTGCGGGCCCGCCAGCGGATCGTGATCGCCGAGCTGGCGTACGTGCTCAACCAGCGCGCCCCGGACGGGCTGGACCCGGTGTTCGCCGACATGTACCGCGAGGCCGAGGACGACCGTGCCGCCCTGCGCACGGTCATCGACCAGATCGCCACCCTGACCGACGCCTCGGCCCTGGCCCTGCACGCCAAGCTGGTCGGCGCGGCCTGGGCGTAGCCGGGGAGCGGTGGCGGCGGCGTCCCCGGACACACCCTCGGATACACCCTCGGATACACCCCGGATCCCACGCCCCGTCGGAAAGCCCGGCCGTCCCAGTAGACTTCCGGGGTGGCCGGGCGGATCAGGGACGAAGACGTACAGGCGGTGCGAAGCGCACTGCCGATCGACGCGGTGGTCGGCGACTACGTACAGCTGACCAATGGCGGTGGCGGCGAGTACAAGGGGGTCTGCCCCTTCCACGACGAGAAGTCCGCCTCCTTCTACGTGAACCCCGCCAAGGGCGTGTTCCACTGCTTCGGCTGCCAGGAGAACGGCGACACCATCGCCTTCCTGATGAAGATCGAGCACTTCACCTTCGCCGAGGCCGTCGAGCGGATGGCCGCCCAGGCGGGCATCACCCTGCGCTACGAGGAGGGCGGCTACAGCCCCCGCCACCAGCAGGGCGAGCGCACCCGCCTGGTCGAGGCGCACAAGGTGGCCGCCGCCTACTACCAGGAGCAGCTGGCCTCGGCGGAGGCGGAGATCGGCCGCCGCTTCCTGGCCGAGCGCGGCTTCGACGAGGAGGCGGCCAGGACCTTCGGCGTCGGCTACGCCCCGGTCGGCTGGGAGCACCTGGTCCGCTTCCTGCGCGGCAAGGGCTTCACCGACAAGGAGATCCTGCTCGGCGGCCTGGCCTCGCAGGGCCAGCGCGGCGGCCTGATCGACCGCTTCCGGGGCCGGCTGGTCTGGCCGATCCGGGACATCGCGGGCGAGGTGGTCGGCTTCGGCGCCCGCCGCCTGCGCGAGGACGACAACGGCCCGAAGTACCTGAACACCCCCGAGACGCCGATCTACAAGAAGTCCCACGTGCTGTACGGCATCGACCTGGCGAAGAAGGAGATCGCCAAGTCGGGCCGGGCGGTGGTGGTCGAGGGCTACACCGACGTGATGGCCTGCCACCTGGCCGGGGTCACCTCGGCGGTGGCCACCTGCGGCACCGCCTTCGCCGAGGACCACATCAAGATCATCCGCCGGCTGCTGATGGACACCTCCCAGTACCGGGGCGAGACGGTCTTCACCTTCGACGGCGACGCGGCCGGCCAGAAGGCCGCCCTGCGCGCCTTCGAGGACGACCAGAAGTTCGCGGCCAAGACCTCCATCGCGGTCAGCCCGGGCGGCATGGACCCGTGCGACCTGCGCCTCGCCCAGGGGGACGACGCGGTCCGGCTGCTGATCGACAACCCCGTCCCGCTGTTCGAGTTCGCGCTGACCTCGGCGGTGGCCCGGCACCGGGTGGACACCCCGGAGGGCCGTTCGGCGGCGCTGGAGGAGGCGGCCCCGATCGTCGCCAGGATCAAGGACCGCTCGATCCAGCACGAGTACGCCGTCCGGCTGGCCGGCATGCTCGGCATCCTGGACGAGCAGTTCGTCGTCCGCCGGATCTCCCAGCTGGCCCGCTGGGACCGCGAACGCCAGCAGAACCCGCGCGGTGCCGCCGCCCAGCGCCGCCCCGAGCCGGCGCAGCAGGCGCGCCCCGCCCAGCCCGCCTTCCGGCTCAACCCGCGCGACCCGGCCCAGTTCGTCGAGCGCGAACTGCTCAAGCTGGCGCTGCAGCACCCGGACCTGGTCAGCCCGGCCTTCGACCACTACGGGGACGACGAGTTCCCGACCCCGCCGTACGCCGCCGTCCGCCAGGCCATCGCCAAGGCCGGCGGCGCCGCCTACGGGGCGACCCTGCCGGACTTCACCAGCGTGGTGCGCGAGGCGTCCCCGGACGACCAGGTGCGCTCGCTGGTCACCGAGCTGACCGTCGAGCCGGTCCGCTCGCGCCGCAAGGCGGACGCGATCTACGCGGGCGAGTTCCTGGTCAAGCTGCGCCTGCTGGCCGTCGACCGGCGGGTCACCGAGGTCCGCGGCTACCTCCAGCGGCTCGGCCCCCGGGCCGACGCCGCTCAGCTGCACGCGGTGCAGACCGAGCTGTGGCAGCTCCAGCAGTACGGGCAGGAGCTGCGCAGCCGGGGCGCCGCGGCGCTGTAGCGAAGAAAGTCGGCGCACGAGTCTCGGCCACGGAGCGTGGCGTACCGCACACTGGAAGGCGTCCCACCTCCCACCAGCGCGGGTCCGCCAGAGTCGCGCCCGCCCCGAGGGGATGCCCGTGGAGCAAGGCCTCGCCGCAGCGACCACCACCAGTACGAGAGCGGAACCCGCCGGACCGGCCGGGGAGCAGGAGACCGACCACGGCCGGGCCGGGGCAGCGCCCCCGGACGGTGCGCGGATCCCCGTCCAGGGCCTGCCCGAGGGCCATCCGGACAGACCGGAGCCCGACACCGCCACCGACCCCGACACCGCCACCGACCTCGACGCCGCCACCGAGGCGGACACCGATACCGACCCCGACGCGGCGGACGAGCGCCGCGCCCCGGGCGAGGGCGGGCCGCCCGCCGACCTGCTGCGCCAGTACCTGCGCGAGATCGGCCGGATCCGGCTGCTCACCGCCGCCGAGGAGGTCGAGCTGGCCCGCCGGATCGAGGCCGGACTGTTCGCCGAGGAGCGGTTGAACGGCCACCCGGCGCCGCCCGACCCCCTCGTCGCCGACCTGGACACGCTGGTGGTGCGGGGCCGGATCGCCAAACGCCGGCTGATCGAGGCCAACCTGCGCCTCGTCGTCTCCGTCGCCAAACGCTACGTCGGCCGCGGGCTGACCCTGCTGGACCTGGTCCAGGAGGGCAACCTGGGCCTGATCCGCGCGGTGGAGAAGTTCGACTACACCCGCGGCTACAAGTTCTCCACGTACGCGACCTGGTGGATCCGGCAGTCGATGAGCCGGGCGCTGGCCGACCAGGCCCGGACGATCCGGGTGCCGGTGCACGTGGTCGAGCTGATCAACCGGGTGGTCCGGGTCCAGCGGGGCCTGCTGCAGGAGCGCGGCCTGAAGCCGACGGCGGCCGAGATCGCCGCGGTCCTGGAACTGACCGAGGAGCGGGTGCGGGAACTGCTCCGGCTGGCCCAGGAGCCCATCTCGCTGCACACCCCGGTGGGCGAGGAGGACGACGTCGCGCTCGGCGACCTGATCGAGGACGCCGACGCGGCCTCACCCGCCGAGTCCGCGACGTTCCTGCTGCTGCGCCGGCACCTGGACGCGGTGCTGGCCACCCTGGGCGAGCGGGAGCGCCAGGTCGTCCAGCTCCGCTACGGGCTGGACGACGGCCGCCCGCGGACGCTGGAGGAGATCGGCGCGGTGTTCGGCGTGACGCGGGAGCGGATCCGGCAGATCGAGTCGAAGACCCTGGTCAAGCTCCGCGACCACGCCTTCGCCGAGCAGCTGCGCGGCTACCTCGACTAGGACGGCCCCGGCGTGCCGGTGGCCGCGGCCGGTGCGGGCGCTGTGGCCGTCGTGGCCGGTGCGGGCGCCGTGGTCGTCGGCGCGGTCGTCGCCGCCCCCGTGCCGGTGCCCGGCGGCGGTGAGGCGGGGCCGATCGGGATGGGGGTGGAGGCCACCACCGAGGCCAGGTCGGCGACGGTCCCGGTGCAGTCGTGCCCGGCCGGCTGGTAGCCGCAGACCTGGAAGGTGGCGGCCGGGTTCGCCGCGTTCAGCATCGGCGAGTAGTTGTCGTAGCCCCAGTGGATGAGCGCCGTCTCGCTCTCGCCGGTGCCGTCGGTGATCGTCGCGTAGTCCTTCGGCTCGCCCTCGGTGATCGCCGCCCAGGCTGCCCGGCAGGTCTGGCTGTACCGGAGGTAGACGACGACCTTGCCGATCACCTGGGTCTGCAGCGTCCGGGCGTCCTTGCCGCAGCCGGTGGTCTTCGGGTCCTTGTGGGCGCAGCCGACGGCCTGGCAGGCCGGGTCGGCCGGAGCGGGCTTGGCGCCGGGGGTGGCCTCGGCGGTCGGGGAGGGCTCGTCGGCCGCCGACGCCTGCCCGTCGTGCCGGGAGGTCAGCAGGCCGGCCAGGACCAGCAGGAGCGCCAGTACCGCCGCCACGGACAACAGTGCGGCCGGACGCCGCCACCAGGCGACGCGGGCGCGCCCCGGGGCTTCCTCGGCGATCGGTCCGTCGGGCCCGGACTCCGCGGAGGCGGCATCCACCGGGGCGGCCTCCTCCGGGGCGGCCTCGTCGGACTCGTCGGAGGGCGCTGCTTCGGCACCGGCCGGCTCACCGGCCGACTCGACGGCCGGCTCCACCGCCTGCCGCCACCGCCGCCGCAGCTCCGCCGCGTCGCAGTCCACCGTCCGGATCAGCGCCTCCAGCGCCTGCTCGGTGACCACCCGCTTGCCGTTCAGCCAGCGTTCCCAGGAGGCCCGGCTGTAGTGGGTGCGCGCGGCCAGCTCGGACAGCGAGAGCCCGGCGGTGTCCTTGATGGCCCGGAGCTCTTCCGTCAGGCGTCGGGCCGGTTCGGACAGTTCCTCGGGCAGCTGCTTCCAGGCGGAACCCACTGCGGCGCTCCAAAGTCACGAACGGGGACGGGGGACGGGGACAGGGGGCGGGCGAGTGACGGGGGCCCGACCCGGGCCGTTCGGTGTCTCCCCCTTCTCCAACCCCGGTGGAGCGGCCTCTCAAATCCCAGGTCATGGCGTTGAGACGGACGGAAGTGTCTCACAACCCCCGGGAACCCTCGAACAGTCATGCGTTCGTCGTGCAGAGTTGCCCGGCCGGTGCGTTTTGCCGCCGGCCGCCTCGTTCGGACCCGGCCGGTTCAGTCGCCGGGTCCGGCATCCCGTCCCGGATTTCCCCCACGGGTCGCGGCAGCCTCGCGGGGGGAGGCTGCCCCGACCGTCCGGGACACCCGACGGGAGGGTGCTTCACCGCACCCTCCCGTCGTGACGGCGGCTGCGGCCGGGCGGTTCTCGGCCGTGGACGTCCTCAGTGGCGGGACGCCCGGCAGGCTCAGTGGTGGAAGCCCGACCGGATCGGCACCCCGAGCTCCTTGAGCGGGACGGGCTGGCGCCGCAGCTCCGGCAGCAGCCGGCGGAGGTCGGCCAGCAGCAGGTCCGCGAGGTCCCGGGAGAAGCCGTTGCGGCACACCACCCGGAGCACCGACAGGTCCTCCCGGTTCGCGGGGAACCTGTACGCGGGCACTTGCCAGCCGCGCTCGCGCAGCCGCCGCGAGACGTCGAACACGTCGAACGGGACGTCCCCGTCGGTGGTGAAGGCGAACACCGGTACCTGGTCGCCGTTGGTCAGCAGCCGGAAGCCGTCCAGTTCGCCGATCTCCCCGTCAAGGTAGGTGGCGACCTCGCGGCAGGCGCCCTGGACGGCCCGGAAGCCGTCCCAGCCGAGGCGCAGGAGGACGTAGTACTGGGCGATCACCTCGGCGCCGGGCCGGGAGAAGTTGAGCGCGAAGGTCGGCATATCGCCGCCGAGGTAGTTGACCCGGAAGACCAGTTCCTCCGGCAGCGCCACCCGGTCGCGCCACAGCGCCCAGCCCACGCCCGGGTAGACCAGGCCGTACTTGTGGCCGGAGGTGTTGATCGAGGCGACCCGGGGGAGCCGGAAGTCCCAGACCAGCCCGGGGTCGAGGAAGGGCGCCACCATGGCGCCGGAGGCGCCGTCCACGTGCACCGGGACGTCGATGCCGGTGCGTTCCTGGAACGCGTCCAGGGCGGCGCAGATCTCGGCGATCGGCTCGTAGGAGCCGTCGAAGGTGGAGCCGAGGATGCCGACCACGCCGACGGTGTCCTCGTCGCACAGGGCGACCGCCTGCTCGGCGTCGAGGTGGAAGCGCTCGCCCTCCATCGGTGCGGTGCGCGGCTCGATCTCCCAGAAGGTGCAGAACTTCTCCCAGCACACCTGCACGTTGACGCCCATCACCAGGTTGGGCCGGGCCCCGGCCGCGTAGCGCCATGGAGTCCTGCCGCCCTTCGCGTCGGTGGCCGTGTCCCGTCCCACGCTGCCATCGGGCGCCGGGTGACGCATCCTCACGGGGCACCGCGGCCGGGCGGTCAGGCCGCGGCCTCCGGGTGGACCTGGTCGCGGGCGGCCCGGTACTGCTGGCGCACCGCCGAGCCGATCGCCAGGTCCTGCTCCCCGTCGGGCTCGACGGTCTCGGCGTCCGGCAGGTCCCACTCCGGCGGCTCCGGGGTGCCCGCCAGGGCCCAGGCGGCCTGCCGGGCGGCCCCGCGGGCGGCGTGCGCGCCGGGCGGCGGCACCACGACCGGGACGCCGAACAGCATCGGGGCGGCGTGCCGGACGGCGGGCAGCCGCCCGGCGGTGCCGAGCAGGAACACCCGCTTCACCTCGACCCCCTGGGCGCGCAGCACGTCCAGGGCGTCCGCGATGTTGCACAGCATGCCCTCGACGGCGGCCCGGGCGAGGTGCTGCGGGGTCATCGCCTCGGCCCGCAGGCCGGTCAGGGTGCCCGCCGCGTGCGGCAGCGCGGGCGTCCGCTCGCCGTCCAGGTACGGCAGCAGCACCAGCCCGTACGCGCCGGGGGAGGAGTGCAGGGCGAGGTCGCTCAGGCCTTCCAGGTCGCGGCCGAGCAGCGCGGCGGTGGAGCGCAGGACCTGGGCGGCGTTGAGGGTGGCGACCATCGGCAGGTGCCGGCCGCTGGCGTCGGCGAAGGAGGAGACCAGGCCGGAGGCGTCCACGACGGCGTGCTCGTGCACCGCGAAGATCGTCCCGGCGCTGCCGAGGGAGACCACCGCGTCGCCGGGGCCGAGGCCCAGGCCCAGTGCGGCGGCCATGTTGTCGCCGGTGCCGGCCGAGATCAGCAGCCCTTCGGGGGTGTGCCCGGCGGGCTCGGCGGGGGGAAGGACGTCGGGCAGCCGGAGTTCGTGGCCGAGCGCCAGCTCGACGAGGTCCTGGCGGTACTCGCCGGTGATCGGCGACCAGTAGCCGGTGCCGGAGGCGTCGCCGCGGTCGGTGGTGCGGCGCCTGGGGTGGCCGAGCAGCTGCCAGACCAGCCAGTCGTGCGGCAGCAGCACCTCGGCGACCCGGCGGGCGTTGGCCGGCTCGAACTCGGCCAGCCAGCGCAGTTTGGCGATGGTGTACGTCGGGGCGGGCACCGCGCCGATCGCGGCGGTCCAGGCGGCCGGGCCGCCGAGGGCGTCCAGCAGTTTGGCGGCGGCGCCGCTGGAGCGCGGGTCGTTCCACAGGATCGCCGGGCGGACCTGCACCCCGCCCGCGTCCAGGCCGATCATGCCGTGCTGCTGGGCACTGACGCCGATCGCCCGGACACCCTCCAGCAGGCCCCCGGCCGCGGCGTCGCCGAGCGAGTGCAGCCAGACCTGCGGGTCGGCCTCGCCGGGGCGCAGGTCCTGGTCCTCGGGGACGGGGTGGGGTGCCTTGCCGGAGCGCAGGACGGCGCCGGTGTCCGTGTCGCACGCGACGATCCTGGTGCGGCTGGTCGAGCTGTCTATCCCCGCGACGATGGCCATGTCGAGATCATGCCTCAGCCCGGCCCGGGACGCGTCCGGGCCGGGCGGGCCGTTGCCGGTTCGCGACCGCCGGTTGGGACGCGCTTTGCCGGGGGCCCGCCGTCGGGCTCCCGTCCGCGAGGAGCGGCGGGAGCCCGACGGCGGGCCCTGCGCGTCACCGCCCCGTCACGGGCGGAAGGTGCCCCAGCCGTCGTCCTCCGGCCGTGGCCGGTTGAAGTACGGCACCCGGTCGGTGACGGCCGTCGGCAGCCGGCCGCCGACGCGGTCCGCGACCGCGTCCGCGGCCTTGCCGGCGACCGCGCCGGCCTGCTGCCGGGCCCGGTCGGTCGCGCCCTGCACCGTGGGGTTCTGGGCGATCTGCCGGGTGACCTTGGCGATCTGTTCGTAGCGCCGGCGCCCGGCCCGCGAGCCCAGGACGTAGCCGGCCGCGAAGCCCGCGGCCAACGACAGCTTCCACATGATCGGATCCACCCTCTCCTGGCGGCCTTTGCCGCATTGCCCTACCCGTCCGTCGGGGCGGTGAACCGTCCCGCGCCCCCAGCATCGCCGCGCACGGCGCCGGCCGCGCGCGGGGCACGCCGGGCGGCGACCCCGGGTGGCGGCCGCCGAAAGCGATTGGCGGACCACCCCCCCGAGTGCGCTAATGTATGTCCCGCAGCGAGCGCCGCGGAGTCCGGGAAACCGGGGCCGGGGCGGAAGCCGATCCCCCATAGCTCAATTGGCAGAGCAGCCGACTGTTAATCGGCAGGTTATTGGTTCGAGTCCAATTGGGGGAGCTCGGGACGAGGCCCCTCCGGGCTCCGTTCCCGTCCGTGGTGCCGAAGTCGAGTACCGCGATCCCGCATAGCTCAATTGGCAGAGCAGCCGACTGTTAATCGGCAGGTTATTGGTTCGAGTCCAATTGCGGGAGCTGCACCGGGCCCGCCCGGTGACTGCTCAGAGCGAAGGCCCCTCGGTCACCGGGGGGCCTTCGTGTTGTCCCCGCGCGGTGTCGGGTGCGTCACGCCACGAGGCCCGGGAGGGGCGGCCGCACCGCCCGCCCCGAGGGGCCCGGATCAGGCGGTCGCCTGCCGGTAGAGGTCGGTGACCCGCTGGTCGAAGGTGACGCTGTACGAGGTGCCCGGCGTGCTGCCGCCCTCCTCGTAGCCGCCGATCACGCCGACCACGGAGCCGTTCCCGGTCACCCACGGGCTGCCGCTGGTGCCGTCGGTGTAGCCGCCGCAGTCGAAGCGCTCCTGGGTGGCGCTCTGCGAGCTGGTCCGGACCGCGCAGGTGATCGGCTCGTCGCTCTCGTTCGGGTAGCCGGTCACCGAGACCGGCAGCCCGAAGCCCTGGCCGGTGCCGAGCGGGTTGCCGCCCACCGCCTCCTCGACCTGACGGCCGTCGACCGGGCCCACGGTGACGAAGGCCACGTCGTACTCGGGGTCGTCGCCGGCCGCCCAGCGCGGGTCGACGGTGACCGTCCGCACCGGCCAGGACCCGTACGGGGCAGTCCCGTTGCGGTACCCCGGGGTGAAGACCAGGCCTCCCAGCAGGCCGATCCGGCGGCTCTGCACGCAGTGCGCCGCGGTGACCAGCAGGTTGTGCCGGGGGCTCTGCACGACGCTCGCGGTGCAGGCCCGGGGGCCCTGCGCGGAGTGGATGGCGAGGGTGCCGATCCGGTCCCGTTCGGCGCTCTGCCGCGCGACCTCGGCGGTCGGCGCCCCGTCCTGCTGGCCGCCGCACGCGGTGCCGGCGGCGAGCAGCAGGACGGCCAGCGCGGCCGTTCGTGCCGGGTGCGCGGGCCGTACCTGGCGGGGCGCCATCGGGGCTCCGTCTCGTTCCTCGGGGGCGGGCACCGGGCCGTGCGTTCCGCCGTTCGTGAGGAAGATCTACCAGGCCGTGCCCGGCAGCGCCACCGCCGCGCCCCTGGCCCCGTCCGAGGTCAGCCGGTGGCGCGGTCGTACAACGCCTGGACGCGGTCGCCGAAGTAGCTGCTGTACGAGGTGCCGGGGCTGTCGCCGCCCTCCTGGTAGCCGCCGATCACGCCGACCGCGGTGCCGGTCCTGGTCGCCGGGTCGAAGTCGGTGACCCACGGGCTGCCGCTGGTGCCGCCGGTGTAGTCGGGGCAGTCGATCCGCAGTTGGGTGGGGCTCTGCTCGGAGGTGGTGTTGGAGCAGGTGATCGGCACCTCGCTGCTGCCCGGGTAGCCGGTGACCTTCACCGGGAGGCGGTAACCGCGGTTGACGCCCAGTCGGTTGGCGCCGAGCACCTGCTGGACCTGCTGCCCGTTCTGGGCCTGGACGACCGCGAAGGCGACGTCCACGTCCGGGTCGGCGTGGTCCTTCCAGGCGTCGTCCACGGTGACGGCCAGCAGCGGCCAGACGCCGCTGGGGGTGTCGCCGTCCCGGTAGCCGGGGACGAAGACCAGGTCGCTGCGCCGGCCGAGCTTGGGATCCCAGACGCAGTGGGCGGCGGTGACGATGAGGTTGAGTCCGGCGCTGTCGATGACGCTGGCGGTGCAGAAGTGGTCGCCGTCGGCGTTGCGGGTGAAGACCGCGCCGACCAGTCCGTTGAGCACGGTGGGCTTGGCGGTGCGGGTGACCCCGGTGCGCCGGCCGGCCGCGCCCTTGAACCGCTGCCGGTTCCAGCCGTGGGCGCCGCCCGGGGAGGCCGACGCCGAGGCGGCCGCGGCCGGTGCCGAGGTGACCGTGGGCACGCCCCCGCCGGGCCCGGCCGAGGTGGTGCAGCCCGCCGCGGCCAGCGCCAGCGCGAGCACCCCGGCCGCGGCCCCCTCCCTGCGTCTCGTCATCCGTCCAGGCTGCCCCGGACGGGCGCCCCGCCGCCACCCGGGCTGCACCGCCCGGAGGCGCGCGCCCTCCCGTACCCGGGTGCGCCCCCGGCGCGCACCACGGGTGATCGACCGGCTATGCTGCCCGGGACGGCCTCGCTGGGGCCGTCTGCTGCTGCCGTGGCCGAGACCGGCGCACGGCGAACCGGGGCGGTAGCTCAGCCGGTTAGAGCAGGGGACTCATAATCCCTTGGTCGTGGGTTCGAGTCCCACCCGCCCCACCTTCTCGATGGGCGACGAGAGTCGTCCGACCGTCCGCGGGCAGGCCCCTGAGCTGGAGCTCGGCCGCCTGCGACGACGCAGAGTCTAGGGCGCGGCCATCCCCTGTCCCGTGTGGCGCGCCGGAATTCACCCGCCCGTGGGCATCGGCCCCGGCGCTCTCCTGACGGCTCCCCGCCTCCGCACCCCCCGGGTGTCCCTCGCTGCCGACCCCTGGCGCGGTGCGCGAAAAAAGTGATATCACTTTGCCATCGGATGCGGACACTCGCTGGAGGAGTCGGGCTCATGGCCACACCGCGTTACGCCGTCGAGGACGGTGCTGTTCTGGACCTGCCGGTCCCCAAGATCACCGAACGGGTCATCACCGGGGCCGCTGGGCTGCCGGTGCTCTTCGGCATACTGTTCGGCCTGGTCGCGGGGGTCGGGTCGATCATCGCCGGAGCGCTCCAACTGGCCGACGGGCAGAAGGGGTTGGGGGCCGTGCTGATGGTGGCCGGGCCGGTGCTGGTGGTGACCTCGCTGGTGCTGCTGGGCGGCCTGACGGTCGTCTCGCCCGGCCAGGCCCGGGTGGTCCAGCTGCTCGGGCGCTACCGGGGCACCATCCGCGCCGAGGGGCTGACCTGGATGAACCCGTTCACCAGCCGCCGGCACATCTCCCTGCGGATCCGCAACCACGAGACCGAGACCACCAAGGTCAACGACGCGGACGGCAACCCGATCGAGATCGCCGCCGTGGTGGTCTGGCAGGTCGAGGACACCGCGATGGCCGTGTTCGAGGTGGACGACTACACCGACTTCGTCGCCATCCAGACCGAGACGGCCGTCCGGCACATCGCCACCAGCTACCCGTACGACGCCCACCACGAGGGCCAGTTGTCGCTGCGCGACGGCGCGGACGAGATCGCCCGCAAGCTCTCCGCCGAGATCGCCGAACGCGTCGCCTCGGCCGGCGTGCGGGTCGTCGAGTCCCGGATCACCCGGCTCGCCTACGCGCCGGAGGTCGCCCAGGTGATGCTCCAGCGCCAGCAGGCCGGGGCCGTGGTGGCGGCGCGCAGGCTGATCGTCGAGGGCGCCGTCGGTATGGTCGAGGAGGCGCTGGACCGCCTCGCCGAGCGCGACGTGGTCGAGCTCGACGAGGAACGCAAGGCCGCCATGGTGAGCAACCTCCTGGTGGTGCTCTGTGGCGACCGCGGCACCCAGCCCGTCGTGAACACCGGCTCCCTCTACCAGTAAAGGCGCGGCAGTGGCGACGGAACGGAAGAAGATCCTGCTGCGACTGGACCCTTCAGTTCACGACGCACTCGCCAGATGGGCTGCGGACGACCTGCGCAGCACCAACGCGCAGATCGAGTTCCTGCTCCGCCGCGCCCTCGGCGACGCGGGCCGGATGCCCGGCGGCGCGAACCGGCTTCCCCGGCGCGGACGCCCGCCCAAGGAGAGCCCGGAGGACGGCGGCTCCGACGAGAGCTGACCGGTGACCGGGCGTGCGAAGACCTTTCGGAGACCGACATGGACCTGCCCGCCACCCTCCCCGAGAAGCTCTACCTGCTCGCCTACGACCCGCGGCGCGAGCGCGTCCCCGGCGGCGCCACGCTCGACATGCCGCTGCGGGCGGCGGCGCTCGCCGAACTCCTGCGGCGCGGACTGATCCGCGAGGACGGCCGGCACCCGGCCGCCGTCGACGGCGGACCGACCGAAGGCCTCGACCCGCTCACCGCCGCCCTGCTGGAGCAGATCCGGCAGGAGCGGCGGCGCGGCTGGCAGAGCTGGGTCGGCCGGAACCGGGGCCCCACCTCCCATGCCACGCGCGTGGTCCGGGACGGCCTCGCGGCGACCGGCCGGATCCGGATCGAGCGGCGCCGGGCGCTCGGACTGTTCCCCTGCTCCCGGGTCACCCTGGCGGAGCCCCGGCTGCGCAAGGCGGTCGTGGCGTCGGTCGGTTCGGCCCTGACAGGGCCGCTCAGCAGGGTCGACCCGGCGGACGCCGCCCTGGTCGCCCTGGTCGACGCGGCCCGGCTGGGCTCGGTGCTGACCTGGCGCCAGCGGCGCGAGTTCCGTACCCGGATCGGCAAGCTCGCCCCCGCCGCCGGCCCCGTCCCGCGCGCCCTGCGCCGGGCCGTCAGCGCCGGGCGCGCCGACGGGGCGGCGGGGGGCTGACCAGCCCGCTCCCGAAGGCCCGGCCGCCGATCCGGCGGCCGGGCCACCGCCGTCCGCGGCCCCGTAAGCTGGCCGGGTGCTCGAACCCGCCCTGCTGCCGACCCCGCTGGTGGACTGCACCGACGAAGCCTTCGCCCGGGCCGGGGTGGAGCTGCGGCTCAAGCGGGACGACCTGCTGCACCCGAGCGTCCCCGGCAACAAGTGGCGCAAGCTCGCACCCAACCTGGCCGCCGCCGTCGAGCGGGGCCACACCCGGCTGCTGACCTTCGGCGGGGCGTACTCGACCCACCTGCGGGCCGTCGCGGTCGCCGCCGGGGCGCTCGGGCTGGAGAGCGTCGGGCTGGTCCGCGGCGAGGAACTGGCCGACCGGCCGCGCAACTGGTCGCTGCGGGCCGCCGAAGCCGCCGGCATGCGGCTGGAGTTCCTGACCCGGGCCGCCTACCGGGAGGCCACCGGCCGGGCCGACGGCCAGGACCGTACGGACGGGCGCGGTACGGCGGAGGCCCTGCAGCGCCGCTGGGGCCCCTGCCTGGTGCTCCCGGAGGGCGGCTCCAACGCCCTGGCCGCCGTCGGCGCGGCCGCGATCCCGGCCGAACTGCCCGACCTGGGCGAGCGCGACGTGGTCTGCTGCCCGGTCGGCACCGGCGGCACCCTGGCAGGCATCGCGGCGGGCCTGCCGCCGGGCGCGCGGGCGCTCGGCGTGGCCGTGCTGCGCGGCGGCGAGGGCTATCTGGAGGCGGAGGTCGCCCGGCTCCACCGGGCCGCGTACGGACGCGAGTTCGGGAACTGGCGGATCGACCACGGGCACCACGGCGGCGGCTACGGCAGGGTCGGCGCCGACTTGGCCCACTTCGCCGAGCGGTTCGAGCGCCGGCACGGCATCCCGCTGGAGCGCCGCTACGTCGCCAAGCTGCTCGCGGCGCTGGCCGACCTGGCGGCGGCGGGCACCTTCCCGCCCGGCACCCGCCTCACCGCCGTCGTCACCGGGCTGCCGGATCCCGAATAGGGCCTCAGCCGAAGGTCAGGTTGGCGCAGGGGTCGGTGTCGGCGTTGCGGGTGTTCTCCGCTATGCCGGTGGGGACGCTGCCGGGCTGGGCGGCGCCGGGCTGGGTGGCGCCGGGCGTGCTGCCGGCCGCGGTGCCGGGTTCCGGGCTCGGGGAGGACGCCGAGTCGATCCGGGTGCCCGCCGCGTGGTAGTCGGCGCCGAGGGTGACGGTGATCGATCCCGAGCCGGGCTCCTCGACCGTCCGGGTGCCGGGGAAGAGCGCCGTGACCTGGTCGGCGGTGGCCTTCAGTGCGGGGTCGTAGGAGATCAGGGTGGTCTGGTGCCCCGGTTCGTTGGCGCCGAGCGTGACGTTCCGGAAGCCCCGGCCCTTGAGCGCCTCCGCGCCGGAGCCGGCCAGTCCGGCGGTGCCGACCCCGTTGACCACGGTGATCGGTGCCGCGGCCTGCTCGGGGCCGAGCGGGGTGTCGGTGCCGGCCGTCGTGCCCGGGCCGGCGGTGGGGGAGGAGGCGGCCTGGCCCGTCCCGGTGGTGCTCTGCCCGTCCAGGGTGCGGTCCTCGCGCAGCAGCTTCCAGAGCGCGTCGGCGTCCGGCTGGACCAGCCGCACCCGCTCGCCGGCGAAGCGCCAGGGCGCGGTGACGAAGGTGACGTCGGAGAGTTTGATGTCCTGCATCGAGCGGGCGAACTCCACCAGCTTCATCGCGGTGCCCAGCCCCTCGTCCACGGTGAGGGACTTGGTGGCCGCGTCGGCCAGCGGCAGCAGGGTGGGCAGGGAGAAGCCCTGGCTCTGGACCTTCTTGACCATCGAGGAGAGGAACGCCTGCTGGCGCTTCATCCGGCCTATGTCGGAGTTGTCGCCGATGCCGTGGCGCGCCCGGAGGTAGTCCACCGCGGACTGCCCGGAGAGCTTCTGCAGGCCCTTCTTGAGGTGGATGCCGAACTGGTTGACGTCGTTGGGCACGCAGGCCTCCACGCCGCCCACGGCGTCCGCCATCGCGGCGGCGCCCTTGAAGTCGACCACGACGGTGTGGTCGATCCGCAGCCCGGTGAGCTTCTCCACGGTGTTCTGCGTGCAGGCCGGGTTGCCCTGGGGGTAGTCGCCGACCGTGAAGGCGGAGTTGAACATCTGGTCGGTCTTCGGGGTCGTCCAGGAGCCGTTCTGCAGCTTGCAGGACGGCACGGTGAGCAGGGTGTCGCGCGGGATGGAGACGCCGACGGCGTGCTTGTGGTCGGCGTAGACGTGCACCACGATCGCGGTGTCCGAGTGGCCGACGCCCTCGTCGCCGCCGCCCAGCGAGTCGTTGCCGTTGTCGCGGGTGTCCGAGCCGAGCAGCAGCACGTTGACCGGGACGGAGGCGCCCGGGCTGGCCGGGACGGGGGCCGGCGGGCGCTCGGTGGCGACGCCGCCCGCGTCGAAGGTGGTGATGTTGTGGTCCAGCCGGTGGTAGAACCAGGCTCCCGCACCCACGACCGACAGCACCAGAACGGCGGCCAGGCCGATGGCGGTCCGCAGGTAGCGGCGTCGGCGCGTGCTGGTGCTCATCCTCCGTGCCCCCCGTCCTCAGGTCTCTCGCGTTCGATGTTCGAACGTTAGACGTTCCGGAGGGCCGTTCGGTTACCTCCGACGGGCGAACGGTTTGCCCGTCGGGCCTGTGATGCTGGTCACGCGCCGGGCCCGGCGGCGCCCGTGAGCATCCGCCGGAGCAGGTCGCGCAGGACGGTCCGCTCCTGCGAGCCGAGCGCGGCCAGTGGCTCGCGGGCGAAGTTCAGCGACTCGCGCAGTTCCTCGGAGGCGGCCGAGCCGGTGGCGGTGGCGGCGACCAGCTTGACCCGGCGGTCCTGCCGGTCGGCCTCGCGGGTCACGAAGCCGCGGGACTCCAGCCGGTCGACGATGCCGGTGATGTTGGACGGTTCGCAGCTCAGCGTCTGGGCGATCTGGCGCATCGGCATCGGGCCGCGCCGCAGCAGGGCGAGGACCTTGGCCTGGGCGCCGGTGAGCGAGCGGGCGGCGGCGGCCTCCTCGTACTCGCGGTGGAAGAGCGCGACCAGGTTGGCCATCAGGTCGACGACCTCGCGGGTGATCTCGTCGGGCTGCGGCGTGGCGTCCCGGACCGGCTGAGTGTCCATGGTCCAGAGTCTACCTGAAAAGTTGACAAGGTGAACCTTTCATGTCCATCGTTACTTAAGTTTCTCAACCTTTCATGCACCTGAACCGCACCTGAACCGCAAGGAGCACCACCCATGGCAGAGCAGGCCGCCCCCGCGACCGCCCGCGAATGGCACCTCGCCGCCCGTCCGCAGGGCTGGCCCGTACCGACCGACTTCGCCCTCGCCGAGGCCCCGGTCCGCACCCCCGGCCAGGGCGAGATCCTGGTCCGCAACGCCTACCTCTCGGTGGACCCGTACATGCGCGGCCGGATGAACGACGTCGCCTCGTACGTCCCCCCGTTCCAGCTCGGCAAGCCGATGGACGGCGGCGCCGTCGGCTACGTGGTGGCCTCGGAGGCCGAGGGCTTCGCCCCGGGCGACGCGGTGCTGCACGGGCTCGGCTGGCGCGAGTACGCCACCCTGGACGCCCGGCACGCGGTGAAGGTCGACCCGGCTGCCGCCCCCCTCCCCGCCTACCTCGGCGTGCTCGGCATGACCGGCCTGACCGCCTACGCCGGCCTGCTCGCCGTCGGCGGCCTCAAGGAGGGCGACAAGGTCTTCGTCTCCGGCGCGGCCGGCGCGGTCGGCTCGATGGTCGGCCAGATCGCCAGGCTCAAGGGCGCCGCCCTGGTGGTCGGTTCGGCCGGCTCGGCCGAGAAGGTCGCCAAGCTGGTGGACGAGTACGGCTTCGACGCCGCCTTCAACTACAAGGACGCCCCGGTCCGCGAGCAGCTCGCCGAGGCCGCCCCGGACGGCATCGACCTCTACTTCGACAACGTCGGCGGCGACCACCTGGAGGCCGCGATCGGCGCCCTCGGCGTCCACGGCCGCGCGGTGCTCTGCGGCGCGATCGCCCAGTACAACGAGACCACCGCACCGTCCGCCCCGCGCAACCTCGCGCTCGCCATCGGCAAGCGGCTGCGCCTGGAGGGCATGCTGGTCGGCGACCACGCCGCGCTGCGGCCGCAGTTCGTCGCCGAGGTGGCCGGCTGGCTGGAGTCCGGCGAACTGCGCCACGAGGAGACCGTGGTCGACGGCTTCGAGAACACCGCCGACGCCTTCCTCGACCTGCTGCGCGGCGTCAACACCGGCAAGATGGTCGTCCGCCTGGACAGCTGACGCAGCGTCGGGTGGTCGAACCGCCCCGCCGCCCCGACCGGGCGCGCGGGGCGGTTCGCTGTCGGAAGGTTCGCGGTCGGGCGCAGGGAGCGGGGCCGCACTACCGCATTCCGGCCGGATCCGAAAGTGCGTCATCCATCGGGCGGGACGGCGCGGTACGGTGGTCCAGCCTGGCGATGGGGCCGTTCGGGGGAGAGATCCGGCCGAGGGGTAGACCTCGTTGAGGATTCGACTAGCATTGAGCGAAAGCCTGTCCGTTTTGCTCAATTTAGTGGCTTAATGTCGGCTAACGTGGGTAACTGTGGATCAACTGCAGGCACGAGGCAGCTGGGGAAGGCGACCCTCGTCCACAGCCTGGAGGTCCCGGTGACGACCCGTGGAGTTCTGTACATCCACTCCGCGCCCCGCGCGCTGTGCCCGCACGTCGAGTGGGCCGTCGCGGGGGTGCTCGGTGTGCGGGTGAGCCTGGACTGGATCCGCCAGCCGGCCTCACCCGGCCATTGGCGTGCCGAGCTCTCCTGGCAGGGGGAGCCCGGTACGGCCTCGAAGCTCGCCTCCGCACTGCGCGGCTGGCAGCTGATGCGGTACGAGGTGACCAGCGAGCCCTGCGCCACTGCGGAGGGCGAGCGCTACAGCAGCACGCCCTCGCTCGGCATCTTCCACGCTGTCACGGGCATCCACGGCGACATCCTGATTCCCGAGGACCGGCTGCGGGCCGTCCTGCTGCGCGCCCGCAGCGAAGGGGCCGACCTGGAGGACGAGATCGCCCGGCTGCTCGGCAAGCCCTGGGACGACGAGTTGGAGCCGTTCCGGTACGCGGGCGAGGGCGCGCCGGTGCGCTGGCTGCACCAGGTGGTCTGAGACCGGCAGACACGGGCCGACGGCACGGGTCGGCAGGCATGACGAAGGGGCCGGCGCTCGCGGAGAGCGCCGGCCCCTTCGTCATGGGCGTCAGCGGGTGCGGAAGGCCAGCACCACGTTGTGGCCGCCGAAGCCGAACGAGTTGTTCAGCGCGGCGATCCGGCCCTCGGGCAGCTTGCGGGCCTCGCCGCGCACGATGTCGGCGTCCACGTCGTCGTCCAGCTCGTCAACGTTGATGGTCGGCGGGGCCAGGCGGTGGTGCAGGGCCAGCACGGTGGCGACGGTCTCGACGCCGCCGGCGCCCCCCAGCAGGTGGCCGGTCATCGACTTGGTGGCCGAGATGGCGATGTGGTCGAGGTCGTCGCCGAGCTCCTTGCGCAGGGCCTTCAGCTCCGCGGTGTCGCCCTGCGGGGTCGAGGTGGCGTGCGCGTTGACGTGCACGATCTCGGCCTTGTCCAGCTCGTTGCGCTCGAACAGGTCGGCCAGCGCGCGGGCCACGCCGGCACCGGTGGGCTCGGGCTGGGCGATGTGGTGGGCGTCCGAGGACAGGCCCTGGCCCACGGCCTCGCAGTAGATCCGGGCGCCGCGCGCCTCGGCGTGCTCGATCGACTCCAGCACCACCACGCCGGCGCCCTCGCCCAGCACGAAGCCGTCCCGGGCCTTGTCGTACGGGCGGGAGGCGTGCTGGGGGTCGTCGTTGTTCTTGGACATCGCCATCATGCTGGCGAACGCGGCGATCGGCAGCGGGTGGATCGCCGCCTCGGTGCCGCCGGCCACCACGACGTCGGCGCGGCCGGTACGGATCATCTCGATCGCGTAGCCGATCGCCTCGGCACCGGAGGCGCAGGCGGAGACGGGGGTGTGCACGCCCGCGCGGGCGCCGACCTCCAGACCGACGTTGGCCGCCGGGGAGTTGGGCATCAGCATCGGGACGGTGTGCGGGGAGACCTTGCGGGCACCCTTCTCCTTCAGTACGTCGTACTGGTCGAGGAGGGTGGTCACGCCGCCGATGCCGGAGGCGACGACGGTGCCCAGGCGCTCGGGGGCGAGCTTGGAGGACTCGTCGGTGGCGGGGGTCTCGTAGCCGGCGTCGGCCCAGGCCTCGCGGGCCGCGATCACGGCGAACTGGGCCGAGCGGTCCAGCTTGCGGGCCAACGGACGGGGCAGGATCTCGCCGGGCTCGACGGCGGTGCGCGCGCCGATCCGGACCGGCAGCTCTTCGGCCCACTCCTCGGTCAGGGCCGCCACACCGGACTTCCCGGCGACCAGGCTCTCCCAGGTGCTGGCGGCGTCGGCGCCCAGCGGCGTGAAGGCGCCGATACCCGTGACGACCACGGTGCGGTTTTCAGCGGTCACTGGTTTCTTCTTCTCTCACGTTTGTGCGGGGGGTCGGCGGGAGCCGAGGACGGGCCCGGCCGGGCGCCCCGGTGGGGCGTCCCGGCCGGAGGATCGGCCTGGCTCGGATGAGCCGGGCCGACAGGTCAGCCGGCGGAGGCGTGTGGAACGCCGGACGGGCTGGCCGAGGCGAACGAGTCGATCGTTCAGGCGCTGGCGTTGGCGAGGATGTAGTCCACGGCGTCGCCGACGGTCTTCAGGTTCTTGACCTCGTCGTCCGGGATCTTGACGTCGAAGCGCTCCTCGGCGGCCACGACGACCTCGACCATGGACAGCGAGTCGACGTCCAGGTCGTCGGTGAACGACTTGTCGACCGCGACGTCCTCGACCGGGATGCCGGCGATCTCGTTGACAATGTCGGCGAGACCGGACAGGACATCGTCCTTGGTAGCCATACTGGCTGCTCCTCTGCAGTGTTGAACGCGTCCGACCGGCGGCCGGACACAGGTTTGGGGATGAGTGGGCGAAACGCGCCTAGGGGAGCGTAACGACTGCCGCGGCGTACACGAGACCCGCCCCGAACCCGATGATCAGCGCCAGGTCGCCGCTGTGGGCCTCGCCGGCCTCCAGCATGCGCTCCATCGCCAGCGGGATGGAGGCGGCGGAGGTGTTGCCGGTCTCGGCGATGTCCCGGGCGACCGGCACCGACTCGGGCAGCTTGAGCGCCTTGATCATGGCGTCGGTGATCCGCATGTTGGCCTGGTGCGGGATGAACGCGCCGAGCTGGTCGGCGCTCACCCCGGCGGCGTCCAGCGCCTGCTGGGCCACCTTGGCCATCTCCCAGACCGCCCAGCGGAAGACCGGCTGGCCGTCCATCCGCAGGGCCGGCCACTTGACGCCCTGCTCCGGGTGCTCGCTCGCGCCGTTGACGGCGTCCGGCTTGGCGAAGGCGGTGTCCCAGGACTCGGTCTGGGTGATCAGGTCGGCCTGCGAGCCGTCCGAGCCCCAGATCAGCTTGCCGATGCCGGGAACGTCGGACGGGCCGACGATCGCGGCGCCGGCGCCGTCGCCGAAGATGAAGGCGGTCGAGCGGTCCGACCGGTCGGTCAGGTCGCTGAGCCGCTCGACGCCGATCACCAGCACGTACTCGGCGTTGCCGCCGCGGATCATGCCGTCGGCCAGGCCCAGGCCGTAGCCGAAGCCGGCGCAGGCGGCCGAGATGTCGAAGGCCGGGGCGGTGCCGCAGCCGAGCCGCTCGGCGATCTCGGTGGCGACCGCCGGGGTCTGCTTGAAGTGCGAGACGGTCGCGACGATCACGCCGCCGATCCGGTCGGCGGAGATCCCGGCCTGCGCGATGGCCTTGCCGGCGGCCTGCACCGACATCTCGGTGACGGTCTCCTCCGGGCCGGCCCAGCGGCGCTCGGCGATCCCGCTGCGGGTGCGGATCCACTCGTCCGAGGAGTCGATCCACTCCAGGACCTCGGCATTGGGAATCACCCGGACCGGGCGGTAGCCGCCGACGCCGAGGATGCGCGAGTACTGCGCACCGCTGGCGGGGCGGATCTGGGGCTTGGTCATGCCTGGATCTCCTGGTCCTGACCGCCGTGCTCCGCGACGAGCTCGCGGGCCCTGTCCAGGTCGGCGGGGGTCTTGAGGGCGAGCGTGGCCACACCCTTGAGGTTGCGCTTGAGCAGCCCGGTGAGGGTGCCCGCGGGAGAGAGCTCGATCACGGCCGTCGCGCCCAGCCGGCCGAGGGTCTCCATGCAGAGGTCCCAGCGGACCGGGTTGGAGACCTGCGACACCAGGCGCGCGAGCACCTCGGCGCCGGAGTCCACGACCCCGCCGTCCTTGTTGGAGACGTAGCGGACCTGCGGGTCGGCCGCGGTCAGGGTCGGGGCCAGCTCGGCCAGCCGCTCGACGCCCGGGGCCATGTGCTCGGTGTGGAACGCACCGGCCACCTTCAGGGCGATCAGCTTGGCGCCGGCCGGCGGATCCGCCTTCAGCGCCTCCAGCTGGGCCAGCGTGCCGGCGGCGACGATCTGGCCGCCGCCGTTGTTGTTGGCCGCGGTCAGGCCGTGCTCGGCCAGCTTCGCCGCGACGGCCTCCGGGTCGCCGCCGAGCACGGCGGTCATGCCGGTCTCGGTGACGGTGGCGGCCGCGGCCATGGCCCGGCCGCGCTCACGGACGAAGGTCAGCGCGTCGTGGGCGCCGAGCACTCCGGCGCCGGCGGCGGCGGTGATCTCGCCGACGCTGTGGCCGGCCACCGCGCCGACCTGCTTGCGGGCGAGCTCCTCGTCCGGGAAGAGGGCACGGGCGGTCACCAGGCCGGCCGCGACCAGCAGGGGCTGGGCGACGGCGGTGTCCTTGATGTCCTCGGCGGACGCCTCGGTGCCGGCGTGCACCAGGTCGAGCCCGGCGACCTCCGACCAGCCGCGCAGGCGGTCGGCGACGCCGTCGAGCTCCAGCCAGGGGCTGAGGAAACCGGGGGACTGGGCACCCTGTCCAGGGGCGACGATTACGAGCACGGTTCAACCCTCTCTCGCCAGGCGCCCAGGGGCGGGTAGGCGACGGTAACGAAGAAAACCATCCGGGATTGTATGGTCCCTACACTCCGGCTCAGCCGGGCTCCCCGTGGGCGGTCAGCCGGCCGAGGGCCAGCGCGATCCGCAGGGTGAACGCCGAACGTACGTCGGAGGGGGCGTACCCCGTGACGTCGGTCACACGTCGTAGCCGGTAGCGCACCGTGTTGGGGTGGACGAAGAGCATCCGGGCCGCGCCCTCCAGGGAGGAGGCCTGCTCCAGGTAGACGCTCAGCGTCTCCAGCAGCGCGGAGCCCGCCTCGTCCAGCGGTGTGTAGATCTCCTCCACCAGCTGGCGGCGGGCGGCCTGGTCGCCGGCCAGCGCCCGCTCGGGCAGCAGGTCGTCGGCCAGCACCGGGCGGGGGGCGTCCGGCCAGGCGGCGCACGCCCGCAGGCCGGCCGCGGCCGCGTGGGCCGAGCGGGTCGCCGAGAGCAGGTCGGGCACCGTCGGACCGACCACCACCGGGCCCGGCGCGAACTGGCCGATCAGCGCCCTGGCCGCCTGCACCGGCTCCTTCTCGCCGCCGACCACGACCACCAGGCGCTTGCCCAGCACACCCGTCAGCACGTGCAGCTTGGCGTACCGGGCGGCCCGGCGGATCGCCTCGACCACCAGCTCGCTGTCGCCGTCCGGAGCGCTGCCCACCACCACCCGGATCTGGCTGGGCTGGCCCCAGCCGAGCGCGGCGGCGCGGGACAGCACACCCTCGTCCGCGTCCCCGGACAGCAGCGAGTTGACCACCAGCGCCTCCAGCCGGGCGTCCCAGGCGCCGCGCGCCTCGGCCGCCTGCGCGTACACCTGGGCCGTCGCGAAGGCGATCTCCCGGGCGTAGACCAGCACCGACTCGCGCATGTCCGCCTCGTCGCCGGGGGCGGCCACCTCCTCGATCGCCTCCTCCATCACCTCGATCGTGGTGCGGATCAGCTCGACGGTCTGGCGCAGGGTGATCGCCCTGGTGAGCTCGCGCGGGGCGGTGCCGAAGACGTCGGTGGAGATCGCCTTGGCGGCCTCGGGGTGGCGGTACCACTCGGTGAAGGCGGCGATACCGGCCTGGGCGACCAGGCCGATCCAGGACCGGTGCTCCGGCGGCATCCGCCGGTACCAGCCCAGCTGGTCGTCCATCCGCGCGATCGCGGCGGTGGCCAGCTTGCCCGCGGACTTCTCCAGCCGCTTGAGTGTCGCCGCCCGGCGCTCCGCGCGCTCGGCGGCGTTTCTGCGCTCCTGAGCCGTCAGGCGGGGCGCCGCGCGGCCGGGACGGTCGCGGCCCGCCCGGGGAGCCGGGCTCTTCCCGGACGGTTCGGGTACGGGACTGGGTTCGCTCTGGGAGTTCGCGGAAGCGGCTGGCACAAGGACAAGACTGCCTCACGCGAGTGACTGCTCGCGCACACCCCCCGGTCGTGCGGCACCCTGGCAGGGGTTGCACGCGCCAGGCGCCGGGCGCCCCGGCGCCCGCCAACGAGCCGGTCGGCGGGGGTACGGTAAGGCGCGTGACCGCCGCCGCTGACCGCCCCCGCGCCGACCTGCGCCGCACCGCCGAGCGCTACCGCTCCACCCCGGCCGAGGGCATCGAGACCCGACACGCGTTCTCCTTCTCCGGCCACTACGACCCGAGGAACACGCACTTCGGCGCACTGCTCGCGTGCAACGAGGAACTCCTCGCCCCCGGCGCCGGATTCGAGGAGCACAAGCACCGGGACACCGAGATCCTCACCTGGGTGCTGGAGGGCGCGCTGGCCCACCGGGACTCCCACGGGCACAGCGGGGTGGTCCGCCCCGGGATGATCCAGCACCTCAGCGCCGGCTCCGGCGTCACCCACACCGAACGCAACGTCGGTGGCGCCGCCGGCCCGGTCCGCTTCGTCCAGATGTGGCTCCAGCCCGACGAGTTCGGCGCCGCCCCGGCCTACGGGCTGCGCAGGGTGGAACCGGCGGACGGCGGGTTGACGCTGCTCGCCTCCGGACTGGAGCGCGACGCCGGCACCGGCGCCCTGCGGCTGCGCCGCGGTGACGCCGCGCTCTGGCGGGCGACCGCCGGGCCGTGGCAGCCGCTGCCCGAACTGCCCGCCGCCGCCTGGCGCTACGCGCACCTGACGGCCGGCTCGCTGGGCTACCGGACGATCCCGGGGCCCAAGGGCGGCGGGCGCTCGATGGCCCCGGGCGACAGCGTGCGGATCACCGGCGATGCCTTCGCCGACCCGACGGCGGGTGAGACCGGCGCGGACCTCCTGCTGTGGGAGATGCACTCGCCGGTCTCGTACGGCTAGGGCCCTGGCCTTGGTCTTGGCCTTGGTCTTGGCCTTGGGCCGGCCTTGGGGCGCCGGGCCCCGCGGACGGGCCCGTTCAGCCCTTCAGTTCGGCGAGGACCGCGTCCGAGAAGGCCGGCCAGGCCTCGGCGGCCCAGGGCCCGAAGTCCAGGTCGGTGAGGGCGACGCAGGCCGCGTCCGCCTCCGGGTCGACCCACAGGAAGGTGCCGGTCTGGCCGAAGTGGCCGAAGGTGACGGGGGAGTTGGCGGTACCGGTCCAGTGCGGGCTCTTGCCGTCGCGGATCTCGAAGCCGAGGCCCCAGTCGTTCGGGCGGCGGTGGCCGTAGCCGGGCAGTACGCCGCTGGTGCCGGGGAAGGCGACCTGGCGGGTGGCCCGCAGGACGGTGGACGGGTCCAGCAGCTTGGGGGCCTGCAGCTCGGCGGCGAACCGGGCGAGGTCGGCGACGGTGGACAGGCCGCCGGCTCCGGCGGGCGACTTGGACGCGGTGTTGATCAGGGTGTCGGTCATGCCGAGCGGCTCGAACACCGCCTCGGCGGCGTAGCGGGAGAACTCGATCCCGGCGGCCTCGGACAGGGCCCGCGCCAGCGCGTTGAAGCCCGCGTTGGAGTAGAGCCGGCGGTTGCCGGGCTCGGCGAACACCCGGTCCTCGTCGAAGCCCAGGCCGGAGGTGTGCGCGAGCAGGTGGCGGACGGTCGCCCCGGGCGGGCCGGCCGGGTCGTCCAGCTCGAACACGCCCTCCTCGACCGCGACCAGGGCCGCGTACGAGGTGAGCAGCTTGGTCACCGACGCCAGGGGGAACAGGTGCTGCTGCGGTCCGTGCGCCCCCAGCACCGCGCCGTCCGCCCCCCGGACCACCGCCGCCGCGGCATGGGGCACGGGCCAGTCCTCGATCATCCGCAAGCTCTCCATGGGCCCGACTCTAGTGCGGGCCGGAGACTGGTGGCGGGGGCACCCGGCTGCCGGGCTTGCTTGGAGTGCACTCCAACTCGGTAGCGTTTTTCACGTCGCACAGGACAGGGGGAAAGATCCATGGCCGTACCCGCACGCATCGAGGTGGACCTGCGCAGCTGCTCCGAGGTGTTCGGCAGCCCGGTGGGCGATCCGGACCGGACACCGCGGCACACCATCAGCGAGGTCGCCGCCGCGAGCGGGCTGACCGCCCACACCCTGCGCTGGTACGAGCGGATCGGCCTGCTGGACCCGGTCGACCGCGCGGTCGGCGGCCAGCGCCGCTACTGCGACGCCGACCTGCACCGGCTGGCCTTCCTGGGCCGGCTGCGGCTGACCGGCATGTCCGTCGCGGACATGCTCAAGTACGTGGACATGGCCCGGCAGGGCGAACGGACCTACGAGGGAAGGCGCCTGCTGCTGGTGGCCCAGCGCGAGGAGGTCCGGCAGCGGATCGTCGACCTCCAGGCCACCCTCGCCGTCCTCGACTACAAGATCGATCTCTATGCCGGGAAGGTGGCCGACAGCGCCGGCGCCCCGGTCCAATGCCAGCACCACCCTGAAGAGGAAGAGCAGAGCGCATGACTCACCCGATCCTTCCCACCGTCGAACTCGGTACCGGCGGCCCGCTCGTGGGCGTCCAGGGCCTCGGCTGCATGGGCATGAGCGAGTTCTACGGACCGACCGACTCCGACGAGGCGCTCGCCACCCTGAACGCCGCGCTGGAGGCCGGCGTCACCCTGTTCGACACCGCCGACATGTACGGCTTCGGCCGCAACGAGGAGTTCGTCGGCCCCTTCGTCCGGGCCAACCGGGACCGGGTGGTGATCGCCACCAAGTTCGCCATCGAGCGCTCGGAGGACGACCCGACCCGGCGCGCCGTGCGCAACGACCCGGCCTACATCCGGTCCGCCGTGGACGCCTCGCTGCGCCGCCTCGGCGTCGACGAGATCGACCTCTACTACATGCACCGCCGCAACCCGGCCGTGCCGCTGGCCGAGTCGGTCGGCGCGATGGCGGAGCTGGTCCGGGCCGGCAAGGTGCGTCACCTCGGGCTGTCCGAGGTGACCGGGGCCGAGCTGCGCGAGGCGCACGCCGTCCACCCGATCGCCGCGCTGCAGTCCGAGTGGTCGGTGTTCGCCCGCGACGTCGAGCGTTCGGCGGTGCCGGCCGCGGCGGAGCTCGGCGTCGCCTTCGTGCCGTACTCGCCGCTCGGTCGGGGCTTCCTGACCGGCGCGTTCCAGGACGGTGCGCAGCTCTCGGAGAACGACTTCCGGCGCAGCCACCCGCGCTTCTCCGGCGACAACGCGGCCGCCAACGGCGAACTGCTCGACCCGCTGCGGGAGATCGCGCAGGCCCACGGCGTGACGCTCGCCCAGGTCGCGCTGGCCTGGGTGCACCAGCGGGCCGAGGTGCACGGGCTGACCGTGGTGCCGATCCCGGGCACCCGCAAGCGCAGCCGGCTCGCCGAGAACACCGCGGCGGCGACGCTGCGGCTCACCGCGGCGGAACTGGCGCTGCTGGAGCCGGTGGCCGACCGGGTGGCGGGGCCGCGCTACGCGGACATGAGCTTCACCTCGGCCGGGCGGGAGTAACGGGAGCGGCGGGCACAGGGGAAGCAGCGGCAGTGACCGGACGGGCCGGGCGGCCCGTCCGGTCGGCGGCTCAGGCCGTGCGGCCCAGCCAGGCGGCCAGCCGGGCGTGGACGTCGGCGCCGTCGGCGACCGGCCGGGCGTCGCCGAACGGGCCGCCCTCGCCGCGCTGCGCGGCCGGCAGGACGGCCTGGGCGACGCCCAGCGCGGTGTGCGCCAGGGCGTCGTCCAGCGCGAAGCCGCTGCCGAGGCTGGTGGCGATGTCCCAGGTGTGGGTCACCACCTCCATCAGGTAGCCGCCGACCGCGGCGCCGCCGGGCACCTCGCCCCAGGGCGCGGCGGTCGGACGGCCGAGCTTGGCGTCGTCCGCCCAGGCGGCGGCGGCCCGGGCGCGGGCCCGGCCCAGCGCGGCCGGCCAGGCGTCGTCCGCCGGGTCCTCGATGGCGGCCACGACGTCCTGGGCGCGCCCGCCCTCGCCCATGTACGCGAAGCGGTGGATGCCGCCGACGACGTGGTTCAGCAGCCGGCGCAGCGTGAACTCGGCGCACGGGGTGGGCCGGTCGAGGTCGGCCGGGGTGATCGTGACGAACAGCTTCTCCAACTGGTCGAGGGCGAGCAGGTACTGCGGACGGACGTCCTGGACGGCGCTCATGTGCGGTCAACTCCGTGGTGTCGGGCGGTCTTTCGGGCTCGGAACGCAATCTCCCGGTAAAACCTGACAAGAACCGTCAGGATTCCTGGGATTCTTGGCACATGAAGGCCGACCGCCTGCTCTCGATCCTCCTGCTGCTCCAGACCCGCGGCCGGGTGTCCGCCACCGAACTCGCCGAGCGGCTGGAGGTGTCCGTCCGCACCATCTACCGCGACGTGGACTCGCTCTCCGCCGCCGGGGTGCCGGTGTTCACCGAACGCGGGCGGCACGGCGGCATCGCGCTGCTGCCCGGCTACCGCACCGACGTCACCGGCCTGACCGCGGACGAGGCCAGGGCGCTGTTCGTCCTCTCCACCCGGGGCGCCCACAGCGACCTCGGGCTGGACGGCGCGCTCGGCTCGGCGCTGCGCAAGGTGATGGCGGCGCTGCCGGCCCCCCACCGACCGGGCGCCGAGCGGGTCAGCGAGCGGATCCTGGTCGACCCGGCGCGGTGGATGCGGGGCGCCTCGGCCGCTGCCGCGCCCGGCCCGGACCTCGGCGAGCTGCAGTACGCGGTCTTCGCCGACCGGCGGCTGCGGCTGCGCTACCGGCACGGCGGCACGCCCGCGCCGGTGGAGTACACCGTCGACCCGTACGGGCTGGTGAGCAAGGCCGGGGTCTGGTACCTGGTGGCCGACCTGCACGGCGAGCCGCGGCTGTTCCGGGCCGACCGGGTGCTGGCCGCCGAGACCGCCGAGGAGGTGGTCCGCCGCCGGGCCGGGGTGGGGCTCGGGGACGCCTGGGCGGTGCTGCGCGAGCAGGTGGAGCGGCTGCCCAGGGAGGTGCCGGTCCGGGCGCGGGTCCGGCGCGGGCGGCTGGACATGTTCCTGCGCCTGCACGGCGGCCGGATCACCGCGCCGCCGGACGCGGGCCCGGACCACCGGGGCGCCGGCCCGGCCGAGGACTGGGTGGAGGTGGCGATGGCCTTCCCCGCGCCGGCGGCCGTCCGCTCACTGCTGGCGCTGGGCGCGGACGTCGAGGTGCTGGCCCCGCCGGCCGCCCGGCGGGAGTTGGCCCGGGCGGCGGCGGATGCCCTGCGGCTGTACCAGGACCAGCCGGCCTGAGCCGGCGGCGGGCAGGCGTGGCGCCGGGGGCCGCCGCGGGCGTCAGGAGCCGGAGTTCGTCCGGACCACGTCCTGGTAGTGGCCGAGCGAGATCGCCGCGAAGTTGTGCAGGCTGTCGGTGCCCTCGGTGAAGTACCCGGTGTGGCCGACCGCCCGGGCCGAGGAGATCTGTTCGGCGCCGAAGCCGCTCGCGGTCGGGTCGGCGCCGTGGCCGAGTCCGCCGACCTCCAGGAACGGCACGTTGCCGATCCAGTCGCTGGGGTTGCGGGTGGCCCAGACGTGCACGCCGTTGCCCAGCTCGGTGGTGCTCTGCACGCCCATGCCGGGGCTGCCGAACACCATCATGTCGGTGATGCCCGAGGTGTCGGACGGTGAGGCGGCCGCGCGCGGGATCTCGGGGGCGGCGGTGCCGCAGACCACCGTGCCGTAGGAGTGGCAGAGCAGTGACGGCGGCGCGTCCGGCCGGGTGGTCTCCTTGAGCCCGGCGAGCAGCCGCTGGAGCCGCGGCGCGCCGACGTCGGCGAGCCGCGAGGTGGCCGCGTCCGGGCCGAGGCCGGAGGGGGTGACGTAGCCCGTCCAGGACACCACCGCGGTGCGGGTGGCCGGGGCCTGGCGCTGCTCCTCGGCGTAGAGGGCGCGGGCCATGCCGGCCGGGGAGCGCAGCGGCTCGGCCGCCTGGTCGAAGTGGCCGAGGTCGGCGTCCGAGCCGGGGATGACGACGGAGATCCGCTCGGCGTCGGCGAGGTCGCCCCACACCTCGGTGACCAGGCCGCGGCCGCGCGGGTCGAAGGCCAGGATCTGGCGGCCGGGGGCGAGCAGGTGCTCGACGTCGTTGGCGCGGGAGACGGCCAGCGCGCGGGTGTCGGCGTCGAGCTTCGGGTCGGCGGCGCGGAGTCGGGCCTGGTCGCGCTCGGCGGCCAGCGCGATCCGGTTGGCGCGGTAGCGCAGGTCGAGCGGGGCGCCGTCGTAGTTGCCGACGACCAGCGGGTAGTCCTGGATCAGCCGGTCGAGCTCGGTGGGTGCGAGCGAGGCGAAGAACTCGGCGGCGGCGGCCGGGGTGGCGGTGGCCGGGTCGGGCAGGGAGCGGCCGAAGGAGTGGTCCTGGGCCCAGGCGGCGCTGCCGGCGGGAGGCGTGGAGATCGCCAGCTGCTCGGAGGAGACCGCGGCGGCGGCGGCCGAGGCTCCGGCGTCGGCGAGCACGGCGCAGCCCGCGAACGCCCCGATCAGTACCCGCTTCCAGCGTCGACGGTTGCGCACCGCACCAACTCCCTTGGGGCCCGTCACCGTTTCGCGGGCGGTGCCCGGAGGGTGCGATTGTGGACTGCTGACTTCCCTGCGCAAGCCTAGGGCGCCCGAAGGGGTGTCGGGCACGCCCAAACTGTGGGATGGATCACATGAACCGGGGGTGTCCTGCCGACGTCTCCCGGAGGTTCGGCCCGTGGTCCGTACGGCCTTCCGCTCACGCGTCGAACTCCCGTACCAGCCGCTTCGGTGCCGTCCTGCGCCAGGCCTCGGTGACCAGGTCGCGCAGTTCGTCCCGGTCGACCAGGTCCAGCCGGACGCTCACCCAGCCGTGCCGGCCGACGTAGGGGGCGGCCGAGAACACCTCGGGCTCGGCGGCGAGGAGTTCGGCCTGGTCCTCGGGGGAGGCCTTGACGGTGACCCGTTCGCCGTCGGGCGCGCCCATCGCGAAGATCCGGCTGCGGACCCGCAGCGTCTCGATCTCCCAGGTCGGCTCCTGGGCCGCCTCCGGCAGGGCCAGCGCCATCGCGCGGAACTCGTCGAACGTCACCATGGCGGCAGGTTAGAGCAGGGCACCGACAACGCGCCCCCGGCGCGCACGTGGCGCACCGGGGGCGCGGGCCGCCGACGTCGGGTCAGGACAGCGAGGCCCAGGCGTCGCAGGAGCGGTCACCGAAGACCAGCCGGTCGGGGTGGCCGCTGCCGTCCGCGATCGAGATCCGGCGGTAGTCCCGGCCGGAGAACACCCAGTACTCGCTGATCCCGCCGACCCGCCGGCGGTCCGGGACGGGCAGGAAGCAGTCCACCCGGCTCAGGCCGTTCAGCGAGCCCCACTGGGAGAGTTCGCGGTCGGTGCGCTCCCGGACGTCGGTGTGCGCGGGGCCGTCGGCGATCGAGACCAGCCGGTACTGCTGGCGGCCGGCGGTGGTGTGGAAGCACCAGTACCAGCTCTTGCCGCCGACCCGCTGCTGGTCGGGCACCGGCAGCCAGCAGTCCACCTGGTCGACGCCGCCGAGCGAGCCCCAGGCGGTGAGGTCGCGGTCGGAGCGTTCGAGCGCCGTGGTGTAGCGGCCGCCGCCGCAGGTGATCGAGACCAGCCGGTACTGCCGGCGGCCGACGGTGCTGTGGAACACCCAGTAGACGCTCTTGCCGGCCGGGTCCTGCTGGTCCGGTACGGGCAGCACGCAGTCGACCCGGCCGACGCCCTGCAGACAGGACCAGGTGCTCAGCCAGGTGTCGTCCTCGACCTTGCGGTCGGTGTGGGCGGAGCCGTCGGCGACCGAGACCAGCCGGCAGCGGTCGCCGTGGAAGGCCCAGTACTGGCTCTGCCCGCCGCGGCGGTACTGGTCCGGGACGGGGACGAACTCGTCGCAGGGGTACGCCTTCGCCGGCTGCGGCTGCGGCTGCTGCTGGCCGGTGGTCTGGCCGCTGGTCTGGCTGCCGGTCTGGCCACTGGGCTGACCGCCGGTCTGACCGCTGGTCTGGCCGCCGACCGGGGTGAGCCGGCCCTCGCAGAGCCCCCGCAGGACGCTCAAGGAGGGCATGAACGCGTACACCGAGCCGGTGGTCCGGACGAACTGCTGGAAGCTCACCGGAGTGTGCTTGATCAGGCCGCCCTCGTCCCGGCTCTCGAAGTCGACGTCCGGGGCCTCCTGGGTGACCGGGTCCTTGCCGGGCACCGGCCGGGGGTTGGCGTGCCCGGGCGGGACGGTGCCGCCGCTGTCCCGGTTCGGCGGGAAGTTCGGCTGGTCCATCCAGTCGGCCTGGATGAACTCGAACTGCCGCTGGAGGTCGGCCTGGTAGCAGACGAACAGCAGGCCGCGCGGGTCGTCGGGGCCGCCGGGGCCTTCGGAGGCCGGGTCGAACGGGGCGCCGTACGGGGTGCCGCGGCGCATGATCCGCCGGCCGTCGAGGACCCCGGCGTCGAACGGCGCCTTGTCCGGGCTCTCCTGCAGGCCGGCCCGCGGGCTGGTCTTGCGCAGGTGCGACCAGAGCGGGGTGACCAGGCCCTCCGGGTCGTCCCGGAAGTCGAAGTCGTTGTCCGAGGCGGCGCCGGGGTTGTTCGGGACGTCGGTGGACTGGTGCTTGCAGACCGGGGCGCCCGAGCGCCAGCGGCCGACCATCCGGGCGGCCAGCCACTCGGTGGTGGCGGTGTCCGGGACGGCCTTGGCCTGCCGGAGCTCGGCGAGCCTGACCGAGACCTGCGACCACCAGCCGGGGACGTCCTGGGCGAGCCGGCGGACCACCTGGAAGGAGCCGTTGCGCGACCACTCGGGGTACTGGTCCCGGGGGAAGCTGAACTGGTCGTTCTCCAGCCCGCAGACGAACTCGCCGGCCGGGATGAGCCGGGTGCCCGGGTGGCCGTCCACCTCGCCCGGCCGGGCCGGGTCGGGCCGGTCGAAGCCCTTGATGCCGGGCTCGCTGATGCCGTCCTTGAAGCCGAAGTGCTCCTTGCCGCGGCGGCTGCCCAGCAGGGTCCGGGCGTTCTGCTGGTAGGCGATCAGGACCCGGCACTCGGCGGCGGCGATCCGCTGGGCCTCGACGGCCGCCTGCAGGTCCCGCTCGGTGTCGGCGGAGATCTTCAGCACGGCGTGGACCGACTGGGTCACGCCGTTGCCGAAGAGCCAGTTCTCCGGGGAGTTGTCACCGGTGTCGCCGAGCGCTCCGGCCCGCCTGGCCGAGCCCTCCTTGAACGCCTCCAGGCCGCTGCCGACCGGCGGGGCGGTCGCGAACGGGTCGGCCGAGGCGAGCATCCGCAGGCCCTCGTAGGTGAAGCTGACGCCCAGCCAGGTGGCGGTCAACGACTTGGGGTCGTCGCCGCCGGAGGCCTGCCTGGCCTCGCTGAACGCCTCGTTGAACGCGGCGACCTGGCGGGTGGTGGAGATCTGCGGGGTCAGCTTGCGGAGCCAGTCGCGGGCCCGGGCGGCGTCCTCGAACTTGAGGAACAGCACGCTGACGTTGTCCTTCTTGAAGCCGGCGAGGATGTCGCCCTGGATGTCCTCGCTGTCGCGCAGGCTCAGGTCCGTTGCCATGGGGGGGGAATGTCCTTTCCGGGGTGGGGGTCAGGCCGAGGAGCTGAGCTGGACCCACTGCGCGACGCTGGGCACGCCCTTGTCGCTGAGCAGGAAGAGCAGGTACCAGCCGGGCGGAGCGGCCTTGGCGTCCGGCGGGGCCTGGAACTCCAGCCGGTTGCCGGCCCGGCTGGTGAGCCGCAGGTCGATGTGGCGCTGGCTGGTGTTGACCGCGTGGGTGGAGGTGGTCGGCGCCAGCAGGACGGCCCTGGCGGCGAGGCCCGGGGTGGTGCTGGTGACGGTGAACTTCCGGTCGTAACCGACCGGTGCGGTGGGGGCGTTGGCGAGCGCGGGCCGGTCGCCCTGGTGCAGGTAGGGCGGCTCGTAGATCTCGATGGTGCCGTTCATGGTGGTCGGCGCGGTGGTGCCGGAGATGCCCATCACCGTGCCGTTGACGTCCGTGTTGTTGGCCAGCTGCTGGAGCTCGTCGCCGGTCACCATGACGCGTCCGTCGGGCAGCACCACCGCGTTGGAGTGGTAGCCGCGCGGCAGCCGCTGGACCGGGCCCAGCTGCCAGTTGCCCTGGTCGTCGCGCAGCTCGATCTGGCGGTACTTGAGGTCTGCGTTGGGGTTGTACGGGCCGTTGCCGTAGTCGCGGATGTCGTAGGCGCCGTTGACGGTCATCAGCCGGCCGTTGGGCAGCAGGACGGTGTCGTCCTGGGTGCGGCCGAAGGCGCGGGACTTCTCGGCGGTCCAACTGCCGTTGGAGAAGCGCAGGGTGCTCGGGTTGTCCCGGTCGCCGCCGAGGACCAGCGCGGAGTCCGGGCCGTTGACGCCGCCGGGCAGCATCACGGCGGAGCCGTAGTTGCGCTTGCGGCCGTCCGGGCGGGCGGTCAGGTCGGTGCGGGACTCGGCGACCGGGTCGAACTTCCACTGCTCGGCGGCCTGGCGGCCGAAGCCGTAGACGTTGCCGTCGTTGAGCGAGAACAGGTGCGGGTAGTCGGTGGTGAACGGGGCGTCCACCTTGAACCGGTCCACCGGGGTGTCCCGGGGGACGTCGGTCTTCCGCGCCGGCACCGAGAAGGCCTTGGCGGGGAAGCGCTCGACCACCGGCGTGGGGGTGCCGTAACCCAGTTCGGACTGGCCGGACATGATCAGCTGGCGGCCGTCGGCGCCGGTCACCACCGAGGGGTACCAGCGGCCGACCGACATGTCGGGGTTGCGGGTCCAGGTCTCCGTCCACGGGTCGAAGACCAGGGAGAGCTTGGCGCCGGTGCCGCCGTTGCCGCCGAGGTTGCCGCCGAAGACGCCGAGCATCCCGTTGGGCAGGAAGGAGTGGCCGGAGCAGAAGAACGGGACCGGGCGGGGCTCGTTCAGGCCGTCCGGCATGTCCGAGACCGGCGGGTTGACCTGCTTGAAGGCGTCCGGGCCGGTGCCCTTGGCGGGATCCCAGAGGAAGGCCCGCCCGGCGTTCTCCCGGCCGGTGGTCTGGGTCGGGGCGGGCTCCTTCTCCGGGTTGCTCTCGATCCGCTCGAAGGAGAACAGCAGCACCTTGCCGGTGGGCAGCAGCGCGACGTGGTCGCCGAAGTCGGGGGAGGGGAAGTACTCCTTGAACGCGCCGAAGGTCGCCGGGTCGAAGGCCTTGTTGTGGTCGGCCTGGGAGGCCGTCAGCGCGTTGTACCGGTTGGTGCGGGTGGTCTGCGGGTAGTCGCCGATGCCGCGGATGGCGGCCCGCATCCGGGCGTGCTCCTCGGCGTGCTCCGGGCCGAGGGCCGCGACCTCGTCCTCCCGTAGCTCGGCCATCACCCGGGGGGAGTCGATGTGCGGGGCGGGGGCGTCCGCCCCGGGGGAGGACGGTCCTGGGGCGGCCGGTCCGCCGTGGGCGACGGCCGGGGCGACGGTGCCCAGCAGGGTGCAGGCGGTCACCGCGAGGACCACGGCGGTGCCCGGCAGCCGGTGGCGGGCCCGGCGCCGCGGCTGGGGGCGTGATGAGGGCGTGGACATGGGACTCCTAGGGAGCGGGGTGTCGGGGGCGGGCGAATGCGAGAGACGGGCCGTGGGCGGGCGCGGTCCTGCGATGGTCGCCGACCGTCACAGGACATCACGCGCAGTGGTGGTTCGCATGCGGGCGCATCCCCGGTGGCCCCGCGCCGCTCCGCGCGCGTCACCGGCCGCCGCCGCTCACACCACGCCCAGCGCGTACGCCGCGAACAGCGCCGCAGCGGCGCCGGCCGCCGCCTTCCCGGCCCGGGAGAAGGACGTCCACGGCCCGTCGAACCGCCGGGTGAACCACCCGACCGCCACCAGGACGGCTCCGAACAGCGGCAGCAGCGCCAGCCGGGCGGCCACCCAGCCGACCGAGTCCGGTGCGGTGGTCAGCCCCTGGACGGCGCCCAGGCCGGCCGCGCCGGGCACCGCCACCGCGAGCATCGCGCTCTGGTGCCAGCAGAAGATCGTCATCGCCGACAGGTTGACCACCACCACCGGCAGCCACAGCAGCGGACGGCGCGTCAGCAGCCGGCCCAGCCGCTCCCGCAGCAGCACCGCGGCGCCGCACTGGAACGCCGCCAGGGCGAGCACCAGCAGGGACGGCGGGTGCGAGTTGGTGCGCTCGGCCCCGGGCACGCCGACCATGCTGGCCGGGTAGTGGAACGCCAGCAGCAGCACCGCGAACAGCGCGCCGCCGCCGGCCAGCAGCACCCGGGCCGTCGGGCGGCCGAGCCGGCCCTGCGCCCACAGCACGCCCAGCTGGTAGCCGAACAGCCAGCCCGGCAGGATGTTCAGCAGCGCGATCCAGGACGGCACCGCCTCCGCCCACGGCCCGTACCGCAGCAGGTCGACGGCGGCGACCGAGGCCACCAGCAGGCCCGCCGACCAGCCGCCCAGCCGGCGCCCGGCGGCCACGCAGAGCGGGGTGAGCGCGGTCAGCCCCAGGTAGACCCCGATGTACCAGAGCGGCTGCACCACCAGCGTCGCGCCGGTGCGCACCGTGTCGGCGGGGACGCCCAGCGCGGGCAGCAGTGGGATCAGCAGGGCCCACACCGCGGTGACCCCGAGCACCGGGCGCAGCAGCCGGACCGTACGGGCGCGCAGCCAGCCGCCGTACGTCCCGCCCCGGGCCCGGGCCCGTTCCAGTGAGCGGACCGAGGAGTGGCCGCCGACCAGGAAGAACACCCCGAGCATCTGGAGGCCCCAGCTGATCGGGGCGAGCGAGCCGAGCGAGGAGAGCGGGCTGGCGTTGTGCAGGGCGCCGTCGGCGGAGCGGGTGAAGCCGCCGAGCATCCAGTGTCCGACCGGGACGGCGAGCAGGGCGAGGGCGCGCAGCCCGTCGAGGGCGCGGTCGCGGGTGGCGGGGGTCTTCGCGTCGACCTGCCGGGCGGCGCGGCGCAGGGCGGTGAGGGGGGAGGGGGTGCGCGCAGGGGCGGTGCGGGGGGATGGGGTGCGCGCAGGGGCGGTGCGGGGCGGGGCGGTGAGGCGGGCCATGGTGGGGCTCCTTCCGGTGCGGGCGGGTCAGGCGCGGCCGGCGGCGACGGCGGCGTAGGCGGCGAGGGAGGCGGTGCCGGGGGCGAAGTAGCCGGTGTGTCCGTGGGATCCGGTGGCGGGCAGCGGTCGGGCGCCGAAGCCGGGGGCGGTCGGGTCGGCGCCGTGGCCGAGGCCGAGCAGCCGGACGTTGGGCACGTCGCCGATCCAGTCGGAGCCGTTGCGGGCGGTGGCCCAGAGCGGGACGCCGGGGTCGAGGTCGGCGGCGGAGTCGACGCCCATGCCGGGCGAGCCGAGCACCACCAGGCCGGAGGCCTGCGCCGGGGTGGGGCGGGCCAGGCCGCAGACCACCGAGCCGTAGCTGTGGCAGAACACCGTGGTCGGGGCCTGCGGGCGGGTGCTGACGGCGAGTCCGTCGAGCAGCCGGGCCAGGCGGGTGGCGCCGGCCCGGGCGAGGTCCTCGGTGGCGGCGTCCGGGCCGAGGCCGACCGGGGTGGTGTACCCGGCCCAGGCGATCACGGCGGTCTGCCGGTCGGTGGCCTGGTACAGGGCGCGGGCCATGCCGGCGGGGGCGCCGTACGGGTCGGCGGCGCGGTCGAAGCCGAGCAGGTCGACGTCCGAGCCGGGGACGATCACGGCGGTGCGGCGGGCGGCGGTGAGGTCGCCGTACACCTCCGCGACCTGGCCGCGGCCGCGCGGGTCGAAGGCGAGGATCTGCCGGTCGCCGTCCAGCAGGGTGCGGTAGCGCTCGGCGCGGGTGCGGGCGGCTTCGTGGTCCTGCGGGGGGAGGGCGGGGTCGGCGGCCCGGGCGAGTTCGCGGGTGCGCTCGACGGCGAGGGCCAGGGCGTTGGCCCGGTAGCGCAGTGCGACCGGCACACCGTCCAGGTTGCCGACCACCAGCGGGTGCCGGACGGCCAGGGCGTCCTGCCGGCCCGGGGCCAACTCGGCGAAGAACGCGGCGATATGGGCCGGGGTGGCGGTGGCCGGGTCGGGCAGCGGCAGGCCGATCGAGGTGTCGGCCGTCCAGGCGGCGCTGCCGGGCGGCGGACCGGTGACGGCCGTCTGGGTGTCGGCGGACCAGCCACCCGCACCGAGTACCGCCGCCAGCACCATCGCGGCGGCGGCGATCGCCCGCCCGGCCCGCCTGGCCCGAAATCTGCGCATGTCCCAGCTCTCCCTCGTCCGTTCGGCTTCCGACGGAGAGGAAGGTAGGAATGCGACGGCCCCGCGGACGTCACACCGCGGGGCCAACTCCCGGGTGCTACCCGGGTATCAGGCCCGCCCTGGTCGAAGGGCGCGCCGGTGCCGAAAGGGAGGGGAGGGGTCGAGCTGCCGACCAGGGGGAGGGGTCGAGCCGCCGACGGAGGGGCCTACTGGCCCGGTGCGACGAGGCCCGACTCGTAGGCCAGCACCACCGCCTGGGCGCGGTCGCGCAGGTCGAGCTTGGCGAGGATGCGCCCGATGTGCGTCTTGACGGTCTGTTCGGCGAGCACCAGCCGCGCGGCTATCTCCTGGTTGGACAGGCCCCGGGCGATCAGCTCCAGCACCTCGGTCTCGCGCGGGGTCAGGCCGTTGAGCCGCACCTTGGGGTCGCGGCGCCGGGCCGGGCGGGTGCGGGCGAAGTCCTCGATCAGCCGGCGGGTCACCGAGGGGGCGAGCAGCGCCTCGCCGGCCGCGACCACCCGGACCGCGGCGATCAGGTCGGCCGGCGGGGCGTCCTTGAGCAGGAAGCCGCTGGCCCCGGCGCGCAGCGCCTCGTACACGTAGTCGTCGACGTCGAAGGTGGTCAGCATCAGCACCTTGGGCCGGTGCACGCTGCCCCCGGTGCGACCGCCGGCGGCCGGGTCGAGCAGTCGCCGGGCCGCCTCCAGGCCGTCCATGACGGGCATTCGGACGTCCATCAGCACCACGTCCGGGTGGGTGCGTCCGGCTGTCTCCAGGGCCTGGGCGCCGTCCGCCGCGTCCCCCACCACGTCGATGTCGCTCTGGGCGTTGAGCAGGGCCGCGAAGCCCGCGCGCACCATGGCCTGGTCGTCGACGATGATCACGCGGATGGTCATGCGGCGGTCTCCTGGGGGAGGTCGAGGGGCAGGACGGCGGCCACCTTGAAGCCGCCGTCCGGCAGCGGGCCGGTGTCCAGCCTGCCATCGACCAGCCGGACGCGTTCGCGCATTCCGACCAGGCCCTGCCCGGTGCCCTCGACCGACGCCTCCAACGACTCGGTGCGCTCCGGCGGGGGCGCGTTGACCACGGTCACCAGCAGGGCCGGGCCGTCGGCGGACAGCGACACCCAGGTCCGCGCACCAGGGGCGTGCCGCACCACGTTGGCCAGTGCCTCCTGGACGATCCGGTACGCGGAGAGGCCGACGGCCTGCGGCACCGTCTCCGCCAGCCCGGGATCGGCCGTCAGCTCGGCCGGCACACCGGCCCGTCCCACCGTCTCGACCAGCTGGGCGAGTTGGCCCACTCCGGGCTGCGGGGCCGTCTCCCCGCCGGACTCCTCGCTGCGCAGCACGCCGAGCAGTCGGCGCATCTCGGCGAGCGACTCGCGGGCGGTGCCGGCGATCGTGCCGAACTCCTCGGCGGCCTCGGCCGGCACGTCGGCTATCCGGTACGGCGCACTGGCGGCCTGCACCGCGATCACCGACATGTGGTGGGCCACCACGTCGTGCAACTCCCCTGCGATCCGGGCGCGTTCCTCCAGCAGGGTGCGCCGTTCGCGCTCGACCCCGCTGATGTGCTCCTGCTCGCTGAGCAGCCGGCGGGCCTCGGCGCGGTCCCGGACGGCCCAGCCGAGCAGCAGCGCGGCGCCGCTGAGCGCGATCAGCAGCATGGTGGTGCCGTCGCCGGAGCGGGGCAGGCCGAGGGTGGTGGTGAGCGCGGTGAGCAGGACGGTGGCGAGCCAGACCGAGACCAGGGTGGGCCGGCTCTCCCGCAGTGCCAGGGCGATCAGCAGGAAGAGGTACGAGAGGATCATCGGCGCGGTCCACGGCCAGGTGCCGCCGTGCTGGTCGTACCGGGCGGTGATGGTGGCGGTGGTGACCAGGGTGCCCGCGCTGATCCACCAGGCGGCCAGCGGCCGGGTGATGGCGAGCAGCAGCGGCATGGTCTGGGCGACGGTGAGCGCGGCGGCCACCGGGAGCACCACGCCGTAGTAACCGACCAGGTTGGCGATCCCGGTGGGGATCAGCGAGGCCAGCATGATCAGCGCGGCCGCGTAGGGGAGCCGGCGCAGCCAGGGCCGGGGCGACTCCGCGAGCAGCGGGGTGTGGCCGGCGTCCGGGGTGGTGAGGTGGTGCCAGAGCGAGCGCAGCTGACGCAGGGCGTACTGGCGGAGGTCTGCGGGGGTGAGGTTCTTCATCGCGGGCCAGCCTAGGAGGGCGGGGCCCGCGGGGCGTCGCACTGGAGCGCGAACTTCCGGGTGCCACCGGGGTATCGGGTGATACCCCGGTATGACACGGGGGTGCTGGACGGGGTACTCGGCGGGGTGCTGTGTGGTGCGGGGTGCCGGGCGGGCTGTTACGCGGGGCGCTGCGCGGGGGTGCGCCAGTGGCCGGCCAGGGCCGGGCCGAGCTGGTCGAAGTGACGCTCGATCAGGGCGATCATGCCCTCCGGGCCGTCGGGTTCGCGGTCGGCCGTCCAGGACAGGTGGGCGGCGCGCAGCACGCTGCCGAAGACTGCGGCGAGCACGGTGGGGCGCAGGTCCTCGCGCGGGTCCAGTCCCTCGCGTTCGGCGAGTACCTGGGCCACGATCCGCTCCTGCTCGGTGACCCGGCGCAGGTGGGCGGCGAGCAGGGTGGGCGCGTCCTCGATCATCCGCATGAGTTCGAGGGCGCTGGTGATCGAGCCGGGTCCGGCGGCCTTGGCGTTCCCGAGGTCGCGCCAGGCCTTGACGATCGAGGCGCGCAGGGCCTGGAGCGGGGCCTCGCCGGCCGGGCGGTGGCGCAGGCACTCGATGAAGTAGTCCTCGGCCTCGGCCATCACGGCGAGCGCGACCTCGTCCTTGTTGGCGAAGTAGCGGAAGAAGGTGCGCTGGGAGACGTCGACGGCGGAGGCGATCTCGTCGACGGTGGTGCGGGCGAAGCCCTGGCCGAGGAAGAGCTCGTGGGCGGCCTGGACCAGGGCGTACCGGGTCTGCTGCTTCTTGCGCTCCCGCAGCCCGGGTGCCCGCCCGGCGTCCTCCGGGGTCTCGGCGGGACGAGGGGTGCGAGCGGCCATGGCGGGGCCTTCCGGAGCGCGGGGTGGCGGGTGGGAGCACAACCTTAGCGTTCTGACAAATGTCAGCAACGGCCAGAAGTCACTGTTTGCCGAATGTCAGCAGCTGACATAATCTGCGGCGAGTGGCGCCCGTCGGGCCGGGGCACCTGTGGGGACGGGTGGGCCGGGGCGCCACGACCACGTTCCGAACGAGCCACGCCCCCGGAGGGCCCAGATGAGCCAGTCCGTCGTCAAGAACTCCGAGGCGGACGCCCCGCCGCCGACGCCACCGTCCGGGGGCGGCCTCAAGGGCCACCCCTGGCTGACCCTGCTGACCGTCGCGGTCGGCGTGATGATGGTCGCGCTGGACGGCACGATCGTCGCCATCGCCAACCCCGTCATCCAGGAGAAGCTGCACGCGGCGCCCTCCGAGATCCAGTGGGTCACCAGCGGCTACCTGCTCGCCCTGGCGGTCTTCCTGATCACGGCCGGCAAGATCGGCGACCGGTTCGGCCACAAGACCACCTTCCTGGTCGGCGCGGTCGGCTTCGCCGCGACCTCGGCCGCGATCGGCTTCGCCGGCAACATCCAGACCGTGATCGCCTTCCGCGTGCTGCAGGGCCTCTTCGGCGCGCTGCTCCAGCCGGCCGCGCTCGGCCTGCTGCGCGGGGCCTTCCCGGCCGACCGGCTCAACATGGCGATCGGCATCTGGGGCGGCGTGATCGGCGCCTCCACCGCCGCCGGCCCGATCGTCGGCGGCCTGCTGGTCGAACACGTCAACTGGGAGTCGGTGTTCTTCATCAACATCCCGGTCGGCCTCATCGCGCTGGCGCTCGGCCTGTGGATCCTCAAGGACGTCCGGGCCGAGAACGCCGCGAAGTCCTTCGACGTGCCCGGCATCGCGCTGCTGTCGGTCGGGATGTTCGCGCTGGTCTTCGGCATCATCAAGGCCCCCGAGTGGGGCTGGGGCGACCTGCGGACGCTGCTGTTCCTGGGCGGCGCGGTGGTGCTGATGGTGCTGTTCGCGCTCTGGCAGGGCAAGGCGCGCGAGCCGCTGGTCCCGCTCGGCCTGTTCCGCTCGGTGCCGCTGTCGGCGGGCGTCCTGCTGATGGTGCTGATGGCCTTCGCGTTCTTCGGCGCGATCTTCTTCGTCACCTTCTACCTGCAGAACGTGCACGGGATGAAGCCGGTCGAGGCCGGCGTCCACCTGCTGCCGATGACCGGCATGATGATCGTCGGTGCGCCGCTGGCCGGCCTCGCGATCGGCAGGCTGGGCCCGCGGATCCCGATCGTGGCCGGCATGCTGATCACCACCACCGCGATGTTCGGCATGTCCACCCTGGACAGCGGTTCCGGCACCGGCGTCATGTCGCTCTGGTTCGTCCTGATGGGCCTCGGCATCAGCCCGGTCATGGTCGGCGCCACCGAGGTCATCGTCGGCAACGCCCCGCTGGAGCTGTCCGGCGTGGCCGGCGGCCTCCAGCAGGCCGCGATGCAGGTCGGCGGCAGCCTCGGCACCGCGGTGCTGGGCGCGCTGATGGCCGCCAGGGTCGGCGACGTGCTGCCCGGCAACTGGGCGAAGGCCGGCCTGCCGCCGGTCGCCGACCCGCAGCAAGCCGAACTCCTCAAGCAGGGCGCCCAGCTGGGTATCGCCCCGCCCGCGCAGCCCGGCATGCCGCAGCAGGCGGTGGACGCGATGGCCGGCGCCGTCCACGAGTCCTTCGTCAGCGGCATGTCGCTGGCCTTCGCGGTCGCCTCCGTGGTGGCCTTCGCCGCCGCGGTGCTCGGCCTGCTCACCCGCCGCGGCACCACCGACGCGGGCCCGGCCGTGCACATCTGACCCGCGCCCCCGTACGCGACGGCCCTTCTACGCGACGGCCCCGGACTCGGCGGAGTCCGGGGCCGTCGTGCTGTTCGCTATCAGGCCGTGGCCGCTCAGGCCGGTGGCGGCTCGCACCGGTGGCGGCCCGGGAACGCCGAAGGGGCCGGACCTCGGTGGAGGTCCGACCCCTTCAGCTCAGTGCCTGGCGGGCGATCAGGCCTCGCCGCCGGCGGCGCCCGGGTCGGCCGCGGCCACGTCCAGCAGCTGGTAGCGGTCGATCGCGTCCTTCAGCGCCGAGCGGTCGACCTTGCCCTGCTTGGCGAGCTCGGTGAGCACCCCCAGGACGACCGACTGCGCGTCGATGTGGAAGAAGCGACGGGCCGCGCCACGGGTGTCGGCGAAGCCGAAGCCGTCGGCGCCCAGCGACTGGTACTGGCCCGGCACCCAGCGGGAGATCTGGTCCGGCACCGCGCGCATCCAGTCGGACACCGCGACGACCGGGCCCTCGGCACCCTGGAGCTTCTGGGTGACGTACGGCACGCGCTGCGGCTCCTCGGGGTGCAGCAGGTTGAACTCCTCGGCCTCCACCGCGTCGCGGCGCAGCTCGTTCCAGGAGGTCGCGGACCAGACGTCGGCCTTGACGTTCCACTCCTCGGCGAGGATGCGCTGGGCCTCCAGGGCCCACGGCACGGCCACGCCGGAGGCGAGGATCTGGGCCGGGATCTGGCCGGCGGTGGCCGGCGCGTACCTGTGCAGACCCTTGAGGATGCCCTCGACGTCCACGTTCTCGGGCTCGGCCGGCATCCTGATCGGCTCGTTGTAGACGGTCATGTAGTAGAACACGTCTTCACCGTGCGGGTGCTGCTCGCTGGAGCCGTACATCCGCCGCAGACCGTCCTGGACGATGTGCGCGATCTCGAAGCCGTACGCCGGGTCGTACGCGACGACGCCGGGGTTGGTCGAGGCCAGCAGGTGCGAGTGGCCGTCGGCGTGCTGCAAGCCCTCGCCGGTCAGCGTGGTGCGGCCGGCGGTGGCGCCGATCACGAAGCCGCGGGCCAGCTGGTCGGCCATCTGCCAGAACTGGTCGCCGGTGCGCTGGAACCCGAACATCGAGTAGAAGACGTACACCGGGATCAGCGGCTCGCCGTGGGTGGCGTACGAGGAGCCGGCGGCGATCAGCGAGGCGGTGCAGCCGGCCTCGGAGATGCCGTCGTGCAGCATCTGGCCGGTCGGCGACTCCTTGTAGGCGAGCAGCAGGTCACGGTCGACCGACTCGTAGGTCTGGCCGAGCGGGTTGTAGATCTTCGCCGACGGGAAGAGCGAGTCCATGCCGAAGGTGCGGTACTCGTCGGGCGCGATCGGCACGAAGCGGTTGCCGATGCCCTTGTCCCGCATCAGGTCCTTGAGCACCCGGACGAACGCCATGGTGGTGGCGATGGTCTGGTTGCCGGACCCCTTCTTGACCGCCTTGTACGCGTCGTCGCCGGGCAGTTCCAGCTTGCGCGGGCGCACCTTGCGGGTCGGCACGTAGCCGCCCAGCTCCTTGCGCCGGTCGTGCATGTACTGGATCTCTTCGGAGTCGCGGCCCGGGTGGTAGTAGGGCGGGTAGCCCTCGTCGAGCTGCTTGTCCGTGATCGGCAGGTGCAGCCGGTCGCGGAAGCGCTTCAGGTCCTCGACCGTCAGCTTCTTCATCTGGTGGGTGGCGTTGCGGCCCTCGAAGTTGGGGCCCAGCGTCCAGCCCTTGACGGTCTGGGCGAGGATGACCGTCGGCTGGCCCTTGTGCTCGCGGGCTGCCTTGAACGCCGCGTACACCTTGGCGTGGTCGTGGCCGCCGCGGCCCAGGTGCTGGATCTGCTGGTCGGTCATCGACTCGACCATCTTGCGCAGCCGCAGGTCGCTGCCGAAGAAGTGCTCGCGGATGTACGCGCCGGTCTCGGTGGCGTAGGTCTGGAACTGGCCGTCCACCGTGGTGTTCAGCTTGTTGACCAGGACGCCGTCGCGGTCCTGGGCGAGCAGCGGATCCCAGCTGCGGTCCCAGACCAGCTTGATCACGTTCCAGCCGGCGCCCCGGAACTGGGACTCCAGCTCCTGGATGATCTTGCCGTTGCCGCGGACCGGGCCGTCGAGGCGCTGCAGGTTGCAGTTGACCACGAAGGTCAGGTTGTCCAGGCCCTCACGGGCGGCCAGGGACAGCTGGCCGAGCGACTCGGGCTCGTCCATCTCGCCGTCGCCGAGGAAGGCGTACACCTGCGAGTCGGAGGTGTCCTTGATGCCGCGGTGCTCCAGGTAGCGGTTCATCCGCGCCTGGTAGATCGCGCCGAGCGGGCCGAGGCCCATCGAGACGGTCGGGAACTCCCAGAAGTCCGGCATCAGCCGCGGGTGCGGGTAGCTGGACAGGCCGTACGGGGCCTTCGACTTCTCCTGGCGGAACGCGTCGAGCTGCTGCTCGGTGAGCCGGTCCAGGAGGAAGGCGCGGGCGTAGATGCCGGGGGAGGCGTGGCCCTGGAAGAAGATCTGGTCGCCGGACTCGCCCTCGGCGTCCTTGCCGCGGAAGAAGTAGTTGAAGCCGACGTCGTAGAGCGACGCGGAGGAGGCGAAGGTGGCGATGTGGCCACCGACGCCGATGCCCGGGCGCTGCGCCCGGGAGACCATGACGGCCGCGTTCCATCGCGTCGCGTTGAGGATCTTGCGCTCGATCTCCTCGTTGCCGGGGAAGAACGGCTCGTCCTTGGTGGCGATGGTGTTGACGTAGTCCGTGCTGCGCATCTCGGGCACGGCGACACGCTTCTCGCGGGCGCGCTCGATCAGGCGCAGCATCAGGTAACGGGCACGCTCACGCCCCCGCTCGTCGATGGCCGCATCGAGCGACTCCAGCCATTCCGCGGTCTCCTCGGGATCGAAGTCCGGGACCTGACTCGGAAGGCCGCCAATGATGATCGGGTTGCGATCGGATCCGGAAGCCACGCTGTTCCTTCACTGTCGGTCGAAACTGAGGTGTGTCGCGCCGCCTCCATCGTGCTACCGCGCTCGGAGATCCGTCATCTCTACCGATCGGTAACCGTTCCGCCTGGTGGGCGGGCCGGTCTGGCGGCGCGCGGCGCGGGCTCTTCGTCCGCTCCGCACACCCCCGGGTGTTACGAAAAGAGGTGGTCCGACCTGGTGTCCCGTCCGCCCGATGGCGGGCGGCCGGGGTGAGGGCCAACAGGAGACTCTACGCCCGCGCACGCGCGGACCCCGAATGCCGTTCGCATCTCGGGCACACGTACGGCCTGTTGGGCCGGGACCACCCGAAGCATCCTTGTCCCACGCAGAGAAGGGCAAATCGGTGTGATTCCCGACACGTCGAGCGGCGTATCCCCGGTGTGCCACGTCAACCTTTGGAGGGGATCGGGGGTCGGGTACTTGCGCGAACCGCCGCGCCCGTGTGGACTACGGCCACAGCCTCGGCATGGATGCCGAGCCGAATACTGGAGGTTATTCCCGTGAGCGCGACCGCGGACCCCGCGGACAAGTCCAACCCGGCGACCCGTCTCGGCTTCGAAGAAGGCCAGATCATCCAGGAGCTGGGGTACGACGAAGACACTGACCAGGATCTCCGCGAGGGAATCGAGGAGATCGCCGGGACGGATCTCGTCGCCGAGGACTACGACGACGTCGCGGACGCCGTCCTCCTGTGGCACCGCGACGACGACGGGGACCTCACCGACGCCCTCGTCGACGCTCTGGAGTACCTGGCCGAAGGCGGCGTGATCTGGCTGCTGACGCCCAAGACCGGGCGGGACGGCCACATCGAGGCCTCCGACATCAACGAGGCGGCCCGCACCGCCGGCCTCTCGCAGACCAGCTCGATCAACATCGCCAAGGACTGGGCGGCCACCCGGCTCGCGACCAAGTCCACGGCGAAGCCGGGCGGCAAGCGCTGAGCGGGTTCTGAAGCCCCGCACCGGGCCCCGTCGGAGGAACACTCCGGCGGGGCCCCTGCCTTTCCGGCGTCCCGGTCGCCTCGGTCGTCCGCGGCGCTTCGGTCTTCCTCGGTGCCCTGTCGGGGCGGGTGGCGCGGCGTTCGCCCAGGGCGAAAGGGGAGGGGTGCCGGTCCGGGCCGCGTCATCCGTTCGGCCGAACGGCCGTGAACGAATGCGAGGATGTGGCCTGCCGCGCCCGCCGCGCGGCGCGGTCGGACCCGAACCGGACCGGAATCGGACCCGAACCGGACCCGAGTCGGACCGGAGTCGGATCAGCGTCGGACCGGAGTCGGATCAGAAAGGTCCCGTTCATGGCCATCGAGGTCGGCACCCAGGCCCCGGACTTCGAGCTCAGCAACCAGCACGGGGAGACGGTCCGCCTGGCCGACTTCCGTGGCGAGAAGAACGTCGTCCTGGTCTTCTACCCGTTCGCCTTCACCGGCGTCTGCACCGGCGAGCTGGGCGCGATCCAGCGCGAGCTGGCGGCGTTGCAGAACGACGACGTCCAGGTCCTCGGCCTCTCCTGCGACTCGCAGTTCTCCCAGCGCGTCCTCGCCGACCGGGAGGGCCTGGAGTTCCCGCTGCTGGCCGACTTCTGGCCGCACGGCGAGGTCGCCCGGGCGTACGGCGTGCTCGATGGGGAGCGCGGCTGCCCGCTGCGCGGCACCTTCGTGATCGACAGGGCCGGCACGGTGCGCTGGAGCGTCGTCAACGGCCTCCCGGACGCCCGGGACGAGCAGGAGTACCTGAAGGCCGTCGCCGCGCTCTGAGGCCCCGCTGCGGCCGTCCGGAGCGGGCCGCCACCCGTCCGGCCGGGTGGCGGACGTCGTGTCCGGCCGCAACCGCGCTGCCTGCGGGAACCGCGTACTACGCTCGGGCCGTTGGCGGGGTGGGGTGCGGGAGCCGGTGCGCTCCCGGGGCCCCGGACCGCACCACCGGGGGCACCACCACAGGGCGTGCCTCCTGATTCTTGGAGGACACGTGGGAGTCAGCCTCAGCAAGGGCGGCAACGTCTCGCTCACCAAGGAGGCCCCTGGGCTCACGGCCGTGGTCGTCGGCCTGGGCTGGGATGTCCGGACCACCACCGGGACGGACTTCGACCTGGACGCCAGCGCACTGCTCTGCAACGCCCAGGGCAGGGTCGCCTCGGACGGCAACTTCGTCTTCTTCAACAACCTGAAGAGCGCGGACGGCTCCGTCGAGCACACCGGCGACAACCGCACCGGTGAGGGCGAGGGCGACGACGAGGCGATCAAGGTCAACCTGGCCGGCGTTCCGGTGGACGTGGAGAAGATCGTCTTCCCGGTGTCGATCTACGACGCCGAGAACCGCGGCCAGAACTTCGGCCAGGTGCGCAACGCGTTCATCCGCGTCGTGAACCAGGCCGACAACACGGAGCTGGCCCGCTACGACCTCTCCGAGGACGCCTCCACGGAGACGGCGATGGTCTTCGGCGAGCTGTACCGCAACGGCGCCGAGTGGAAGTTCCGCGCCATCGGCCAGGGCTACGCCTCCGGCCTGCGCGGCATCGCGCAGGACTTCGGCGTCAACGTCTGAGTCACAACGCCTGAGTCGCACCGTCCGAGTCGCACCGTCTGAGCCATCGTCGGCGCAGCCCTGCGGCGCGGGCTTCGCGACGTTCCCGGGGCGGCCCCGGACCTCCGTGGTCCGGGGCCGCCCCGGTTTCGTCCGGCCCCGTGCCGCGGCGGTCCGCCGCGCTGCGAGGATGTGAGTTCAGGAAGTTCAGCCGACCAAAGCCGGTCGGCCGGGGGCGCGGGGGACTACACCTGGAAGGCGCCCCGGGAGAAGCAAGGGAGGAAGAACGTCATGGTGGTCACGCTCGCCAAGGGTGGGAACGTCTCGCTCACCAAAGCCGCGCCGAACCTGACGCAGGTCCAGATCGGTCTCGGCTGGTCAGCCCGTTCGACCACGGGCGCCCCGTTCGACCTCGACGCGAGCGCCCTGCTCTGCGGTGGCGGGCGAGTGCTCGGTGACGAGTACTTCGTCTTCTACAACAACCTCAAGAGCCCCGAGGGCTCGGTGGAGCACCAGGGCGACAATCTCACCGGCGGCGACGACACGGGTGACGACGAGGTGGTCCTGGTCAACCTGGACCTGGTCCCGGCGCAGGCGGACAAGGTGGTCTTCGCGGTGTCGATCTACGACGCCGAGGTGCGGCTGCAGAACTTCGGGCAGGTCCGCAACGCCTACATCCGGGTCGTCAACTCGGTCGACGGGCAGGAGATCGCCCGCTACGACCTGTCCGAGGACGCGTCCGACGAGACCGCGATGATCTTCGGCGAGCTGTACCGCTACGCGGGCGAGTGGAAGTTCCGCGCGGTGGGCCAGGGCTACGCCTCCGGTCTGCGCGGGATCGCGCTCGACTTCGGCGTGAACGTACAGTGAGGGCGGAAACCGGACTATCGGTCTTATTACGCCCGATCTGATCATGAGAACAGAGGGCAGTGCGGGGGTGACCTGACCGGGCCCGGCCCGGCCAGGGCGTCCCGGGACGAGGCCGCCGCACGGCCAGAACCCGAAAGGTAGCCAACTCCCGTGTTCCTCCGCACATTCGGCTGGTCGTTCGCGATCACAGCCATCGGCCTGGTCGCGGCCGGACTGCTCTGGGGAGCCCAAGGCTTCGGCATCGTGCTGATCCTCTCCATCCTGGAGATCTCCCTGTCGTTCGACAACGCGGTGGTCAACGCCACGGTGTTGAAGCGGATGAACCCGTACTGGCAGAAGATCTTCCTGACCGTCGGCGTGCTCATCGCCGTCTTCGGCATGCGCCTGGTCTTCCCGCTGCTGGTCGTCGGCCTCACCGCGAAGCTCAACCCCGCCACGGTCGTCGACCTCGCGCTGCACACCGACAAGACCCACGACGGCCTCACGTACGGCCAGTACCTGGAGGCGGCCAACCCGGCCATCGCCGCCTTCGGCGGCATCTTCCTGCTCATGATCTTCCTGGACTTCGTGTTCGAGGAGAAGGAGCACACCTGGCTGAGCTGGCTGGAGCGCCCGCTGGAGAAGGTCGGCAAGCTGGACGCGCTGTCCAGCATCGTCGCCCTGGTCGCGCTGGTGGTGGCCTCCCGCGTGTTCGCCGCCGAGCACGCCGAAACCGTTCTGCTCGCCGGTGTCCTCGGCCTGATCACCTACCTCGTGGTCGGCGGCCTCTCCTCGATCTTCGAATCGGGGCTGGAGGACGAGGCCGAGCGCGAGGAGGAGGCCGAGAAGTCCGGCAAGTCGGTCGTCCAGGTCGCCGGCAAGGCCGCGTTCTTCCTGTTCCTCTACCTGGAGGTCCTGGACGCGTCGTTCTCCTTCGACGGCGTGGTCGGCGCGTTCGCCATCTCCAGTGACATCTTCCAGATCACCCTGGGCCTCGGCATCGGCGCGATGTACATCCGCTCGCTGACCGTCTTCCTGGTCCGCAAGGGCACCCTGGACGACTACGTCTACCTGGAGCACGGCGCGCACTACGCGATCGGCGCGCTGGCGGTGATCCTCATGGTCGGGATCAAGTACCACATCCCGGAGATCGTCACCGGCCTGATCGGCGTCGCCTTCATCGGACTGGCGCTCGGCTCGTCGATCCTGCGCAACCGGCGCGAGGGCGCGGACGAGGAGCCGGAACTGGTCGGCAGCGGCAAGTAGCCCGCCGGGCACGCGAAACGGCCGCCACCGGGATCTCCCGGGGGCGGCCGTTCGCGTTGCTCCCGAGGGAGCCGGGGGTCGGGATCAGCCGAGCTGCTGCTCGATCGCGCGCAGCTTGCGCTCCAGCGAGTCCAGCTTCGGCATCGACAGGGTGTCGTCGTCGGCCGTCAGGTCGACCGTCGAGCTGCGGTAGGACGAGGACGAGCCGGAGTACGAGGAGGACCCGGACAGCGAGGACGAGCCCGAGTACGAGGAGGACCCGGACAACGAGGACGAGCCCGAGTACGAGGACGAACCGGACGGCGAGGACGAGTAGGACGACGCGACGGCGGCGCGGGGGCGGCGGCCGGCGTCCAGGGCGGCGTGCTCCGGCGAGGAGGTCGAGGTGGTGGCGTCGGATTCCGCGGCTAGGGCAGGCTCCGTAGCGCTCGGGCCGTCTCCGGCAGCCGTGAGCGCGGGCACCTGGCGGCCACCGCGGCCCCGGGACAGCATGCCGCCGCCCTGGCGGGAGATGGCCTTCAGCTCGGCGCGCTCGCGGCGGTCGGCGCTCCGGGCACGGACCTTGGCGTCCAGCTTCGCCTGGCGCTCCTCGCGCACCTCGTCGACCGCCTCGTCCAGGCTGCGGACGTTCTCCAGCAGCATCAGCGACCAGGCCGCGTAGGTCTCGCGCGGGGCGCGCAGCCAGCGGACGATGCGGATCTGCGGCAGCGGGCGGGGCACCAGGCCCTGCTCGCGCAGCGCGGCCTTGCGGGTCTGCTTCAGCGCCCGGTCGAACAGGATCGCCGCCGAGATCGACATGCCGGAGAAGAACTGCGGGGCGCCGGCGTGGCCGAAGCCGCGCGGGGCGTGCACCCAGTTGAACCAGGCCGAGGCGATCGCGAACACCCAGACCAGCAGGCGCGAACCGAGCGCCGCGTCACCGTGGCTGGCCTCGCGGACGGCGAGCACCGAGCAGAACATCGCGGCGCCGTCCAGGCCGAACGGGACGAGGTACTCCCAGCCGCCGGACAGGCCCAGGTTCTCCGTGCCGAAGCCGACCAGCCCGTGGAAGGACAACGCGGCGGCGACACCGGCACAGCAGAACAGCAGCGTGTACGAGGAGATGCCGTAGACCATCTCCTTGCGGCGGCGGCGCTCCTCGCTGCGCTCCCAGGAGTCGGTGGACTCGTCCTTCTTCGAGCTCTTGAAACGCAGCGTCGCCATCAGGACGGCGACGAACAGCAGGGCTGCGCCGCCGACGACGGTCCAGACCAGCTGTATGGAGGTCAGGTTCATTGCGGGTCGGGCCTCGGGTTTCCGCAGGGGACAGGTTCACGGTGCGACACAGGCAATCAGGTCCCGTGGCGCGGGCATCGCCTGACGCTTCGTTCGTCGCCGCACGGCGTGCCCACCGCGCCCGCGCAGGGGCGGACGGGACACCTGTGCGGCTAGACGATATCGCGTCCGAAGGGGCGGCATGTTACGGGAGGGGGGCTTGCTCCGGCCAATCGACCCGCCGGTTGGACCCGCCGGTTGGATCTGTGGGGTGGACCTGTGGGTTGGACCTGCGGGTTGGCGCCGCCGTGCCCGGTGGATGGCCGGGCGGGGCGGGGGAAGGGTAGGACGGGGGCGGGCCGGGGACAAGGCAGGGCGGGACGGGGTATCCGGCGGCCGGGCCGATGCCCGATCATTGGTCGGCGGGACGTCAGATCGCCTGGCGGGAGCAGGGGGAGAGGACGGGATGGTCTCGATCTGGGAGTACCTGCGCGGGGAGAAGAGCTACAACTTCGACAACCCGGGCGGTCAGCACAAGGTCACACTCACCAAGGCGACCCCGCAGCACGCGATCACCGGGGCGGCCGCCACCACCGGCTACCTCTACGTCAACCTGCACTGGTCGATGCGGGCCGGCGCCACCCGGCCGAGCACCCGGGACACGGTCCGGCGGTTCTTCAGCCCGCGGATCCTCAGCCCGCGGGAGCCCGACTCGCCGCAGGGCAACGAGCCGACGAACGTCGACCTCGACCTGGCCTGCATGTACGAACTCTCCGACGGGTCGACGGGTGTGGTGCAGCCGCTCGGCGGGCTGTTCGGCGACCTCCGGAACCCGCCGTACGTCAAGCTCAGCGGCGACGACCAGTACGGGGCGCCCTCCGGCGAGACGATGTACGTCAACCTGGAGAAGAAGGACAAGTTCAAACGACTGCTGATCTTCGTCTACATCTACGACGGCACGCCGGCCTTCGAGCAGTCGCAGGCGGTGGTGACGATCGTGCCGCAGACCGGGCCCCGGATCGAGATCAAGCTGGAGGAGCGGGCGCGGGCCGCGCGCTCCTGCGCCGTGGTGCTGATCGAGAACTCGGGGGACAACCAGCTGACGGTGCGCCGAGAGGTGCGGTACATCAACGGGTTCCAGTCGGACATCGACCGGCTGTACGGGTTCGGGATGCAGTGGCAGCGGGGGTACAAGGGCCAGTTGGGGGGCTGAGGGGCCGCCGCCGGCCGGCCCCGCCCGGGGGTGCCGGTTCGGCTCGGGCGTGGGGGCGCACCGGTTCAGCTCGGGTACGGGCGCACCGGGTCGACGAGGGCGCGCCTCAGCGGGGCTGGAACTGCGGGCCCTGCGGCGGCAGCGCGAACTCCTCGCCGGTGGGCGCCGGGGGCTGGGCCGTCGGTGGCTGCGGCGGGACGGGCGGCTGCTGCCCGGTGCCGGCCTGCGGGTAGCCGTACCCACCCGGGTTGGGCTGCGGCGGGACGGGCTGGTTGGGCTGGGGGTAGCCGTAACCGGTGCCCGGCTGCTGTTGGTACGGCTGGGCGGGCTGCGGGTAGCCGTAGCCGGTTCCGGGCTGCTGGGGGTAGCCGTACCCCGTGCCGGGCTGCTGCTGCGGGTAGCCGTAGCCCGTGCCCGGCGGGTGGACCGGCGGCGGGGTGGGCGGGGCCGGCGGGATGGCCGGGGGCATGGTGGGTGGGGCCGTGGGCGGCGGCGGGGTGGCCGGCGCGGCGGGCGGAGCGCTCGTCGGCGCGCCTGCGGCGGCGGCCGGGACGGCTACCGGGGCGGGGGCTGCCGGGTTGTGCTGCTGGGGCACGGCCGGGGCCAGGGTGAAGGTGCCGGGCTCGGGGGCGGTAGAGCGCGGGGCCGGCAGCGGAGTGCTGCGCGGGTCGACCGCGCCGGTCGGCGTGGCGGTGGGGACGTGCGCCGGGGTCGGTACCGGTGCCGGGTCGGGCGCGGCGCCCGCCGCCTCGTCCTCGACGGTGATGCCGAAGTCGGTGGCCAGGCCGATCAGCCCGGAGGTGTAGCCCTGGCCGACCGCCCGGAACTTCCAGGACCCGGACCGGCGGTACAGCTCGCCCGCGACCATGGCGGTGACGCTCTCGGCGTCGCTGATCTCGAACTCGGCGAGCGCGGGCGCGGCCTCACCGGCCGTGGCGTCGAACAGCAGAAGCCGCAGGCCCGGCACCGCGCGGAACGACCCGCCCTCGGACGAGCCGGCCAGCACCACGCGGTCCACGTCGGCCGGCAGCTTGCCGAGCTCGACCTCGACCGTGTCGATGATCTCGGCGCCGCCGGAGGTCTGCTGCTTGGGCAGGTGGCGGACCGTGCCGGAGGGGTGGCGCGGCTGGTTGTAGAAGACGAAGTCGGCGTCCGAACGGACCCTGCCGTTGGCGCCGAGCAGCAGCGCGGACGCGTCCACGTCCGGCGCACCGGGCGTGGCGCTCCAGCGCAGCACGGCGCGGACCGCCGCCGCCGGCAGTGCGATGTTGGCGCCCTTGGCCATCACGTGCGTCATAGCCGACCATCCTGCCTGTTCGCCACCCCTTCGGACAACGTGACCGGACCGGTCCGTGCTGGGCCGGACTTTGCCAAGACTTGCGCTTTCCGGGGTTTGCCGCCTCGACCCCATGATCGTCCAAGCGGATCGGGATGTTCCGGGAGTTCAGTGCCGGGAAACCGGGAGCGGCCGGATCCTGTCCGTACGATGGGCGGTCGAAGGACCCCCGGGGATTCGACGGAGAAACGTCCACCGGTGGCGCGTCCGGGGAACCACGGCGCCCGGTCGGCCGGTTGACCAGGGTGTCGTCGGCAACGGGCCGGGGGCCGGCCCACTTCCTGGAGGAGAGCACCTTGCGCCATTTCGGCCACCTCGCCGAGGACGTACGCGGCCGGCTCTTCCTGGAGCAGCCGCGCGCGTTCACCGCGCAGAGCGAGCCCGGGGTGCTCGCCACGGCGCTCGGCGGCACCCTCTACAGCCCCGCCACCAGGCCCGCACTGGCCGCCGACATCCGCAAACAGGCTGCTCGGGGCGTGGTGTCGATGGTGCTCTGCCTGGAGGACGCGATCGCGGACCACGAGGTGGACGCCGGGGAGCGCAACCTGGTCGAGCAGCTGAATGACCTGGTCAAGGATTTCACCGACTGTGCACAGAGTCACCCGCTGCTCTTCATCAGAGTCCGAGCCGCCACCCAGATCCTCGACCTGGCCGAGCGGCTCGGCCCGGCCGTCGAGCTGCTCAGCGGCTTCGTGCTGCCCAAGTTCACCCCCGACAACGGCGGCGAGTACCTGGCCGCGCTCGCCGCCGCCGAGGCCGCGACCGGGCGGCGGCTGTTCGCCATGCCCGTCCTCGAGTCGCCCGAACTCGCCCACCTGGAGACCCGGCGCGGCCGGCTCTTCGGCATCGCCGACCTCCTCGCCGGGCACCGGGACCGGGTGCTGGCCGTCCGGCTCGGCGTCACCGACCTCTGCTCCGCGTACGGCCTGCGGCGCTCGCCCGACCTCACCGCGTACGACGTCGCGCTGGTCGCGGCGGTGATCGGGGACGTGGTCAACGTGCTCGGCCGCGCGGACGGCACCGGGTACACCGTCACCGGGCCGGTCTGGGAGTACTTCCCGGTCCAGGAACGGATGTTCAAGCCGCAGCTGCGCCGCACCCCGTTCACCGAGGCCTCCTTCACCGCCCCCGGGACGGCCCGGGCCAGCGGCGAGGAGATCCGCCGGCGGATCATCGAGCACGACCTCGACGGGCTGATTCGGGAGGTCGAACTCGACCGGGCCAACGGCCTGCTCGGCAAGACCTGCATCCACCCCAGCCACGTGCCCGCCGTGCACGCCCTCTCCGTGGTCACGCACGAGGAGTACTGCGACGCCCGCGACATCCTCCGGCAGGAGCAGGACGGCGGCGGGGTACTGCGCTCGGCGTACACCAACAAGATGAACGAGGCCCGGCCGCACCGGGCCTGGGCGGAGCGCGTACTGCTGCGTGCGGAGGTGTTCGGGGTGGCCCGCGAGGACGTGAGCTTCGCCGAGCTGCTGTCGGCCGCTTTGTGCAGCTGATGTGGTGCGGCTGATGTGGTGCGGCTGATTTGTGCGGCTGAGGCCGGGCCGTTCCCGGACGGATATGACGAACGTACGAACGCGTGAACGTGTGACCGCGCGAATGCGCGGAATGCGCGCACCCGCACCATCGAAGGCAGGACCAGCAGTGACAGCAACACCGCAGACATGGACCGGCCGTTGGGTCGCCGACCGGGCGGGCATCGCGCTGACCGGCTCCGAGTGCCTCCCCGAACTCGTGGGCCTGGCCCTGCGGGAGAACGGCAAACGAGCCCACCTGCTGGTCTCCAACGTGCTCGGCAAGCACGTGCCGCAGCGCCCCTCGGTGGTCCACGGCGCCGGACTCGAACTCGGCCGCAGAGTCCGCGAACTGCTCGGCGAGCCGGCGGCCGGGCGGGCCGTCGTGCTCGGCTACGCGGAGACCGCCACCGGCCTCGGCCACAGCGTCGCCGACGGCCTCGACGCCCCCTACCTGCACTCCACCCGCCGCCCGGTGCCCGGCATACGCGCGCTCGGCGGCTTCGAGGAGGAGCACTCGCACGCCACCGCGCACCTGCTGCTCCCGGCCGACCCCGGACTCCTCGCCGGCGACGGGCCGCTGGTGCTGGTGGACGACGAGTTCTCGACCGGCCGCACCGTGCTCAACACCATTCGCGAACTGCACGCCCGCCACCCCCGCGACCACTACGTCGTGGTCTCCCTCGTCGACCTGCGCTCCGCCGCCGACCGGAACCGGCTCGCCGACACCGCCGCCGAACTCGGCGCCCGGCTCGACCTGGTGGCCACCGCCAGCGGCGCCGTCTCGCTGCCCGAGGACGTCCTGGCGCGGGCCGAGCAGCTGATCGCCGACGCGGCCCCGGCCCCGCTGCTCCCGGCGGTCGAGCCCGCGCCGCTGGTCCGGGTCGGTCTGGACTGGCCCGCCGGGCTCCCGGACGGCGGCCGGCACGGCTTCACCGCCCACGACCGCGCCCGGCTCGACGCGGCCCTGCCCCGGCTCACCGCGCAGATCGCCGAAGCGCTGGCCGGCGGGGCCCAGGCCGGCGGGGCCCTGACCGGCGACATCTTGCCCTCCGGGGCCACGGTCGGCGGGGCGCGGCGGGTGCTGGTGCTCGGCTTCGAGGAGCTGATGTACACGCCGCTGCGCCTGGCCGACGCGCTCGCCGAGCGGCTCGGCGGCGACCGCGTCCGGTACTCCACCACCACCCGCTCGCCCGTCCTGGCCGTGGACGACCCCGGCTACGCCATCCGCACCCGACTGGCCTTCCCCGCCCACGACGACCCGCAGGACGACGCCTCGCGCGAGCGCTACGCGTACAACGTCGCCCCCGGCAACGACCCCGAACGGCGCTTCGACGCCGTCGTGCTGGTGGTGGACGACGTCGCCGACACCCCGGCCCTGCACCGGGGCGAGCGGGCACTGCTCGGCCAACTGCGGCAGGTCACGGACCGGGTGGTGCTGGCGGTGGTGCCCTCACACCGGCCGGTGGTGGATCCATCGACGGAGGCAGCGTCGGCGGCGCCTTCCCCGTTGGCGGCTGCGTCGGCGATGCCGCCTGCCGGGGTGCTTCCTGCCGGGGTGCTGCCGGAGCCGCTGTACGGCCCGGCGTTCTCCTCGTACCGGGCCGACGAGGTGGCCTGGCTGCTCAAGGACCTCTCCGGAGTCGCGCTCGAAGCGCCCGCCGAGGAGCGCGAGGAGGCCGTCCAGAACGGCGGCGCGCACTACGCCGAGTCGCTGCCGGTCGAGTACCAGCCCAGCCCCCAGTACCAGGAGCTGTTCCACCAGGCGCTGCGCGGCTCGGCCCGCCGGATCGCCCTCGCCGTCGGCACCGTCGCCGAGACGCTGCTGCGCGAGCGCGGCCCCCGGCTGGTGCTCGCCTCGCTGGCCCGGGCCGGTACGCCCGTCGGCATCCTGATCCGCCGGTGGCTGGCCTTCGCTCACGGCCTGACCGTGCCGCACTACGCGGTCTCGATCGTGCGGGGCCGCGGCATCGACCCGGTCGCGCTGCGTTACCTGGCCGCCCACCACCGCGCGCAGGACGTCGTGTTCGTGGACGGCTGGACCGGCAAGGGCGCCATCACCCGCGAACTCGCCGACGCCCTGGCCGGCACCGGCTTCGACCCGGACCTCGCGGTGCTCGCCGACCCGGGCCGCTGCGTGCGCACGTACGGCACCCGGGACGACTTCCTGATCCCCTCCGCCTGCCTCAACTCGACGGTGTCCGGGCTGGTTTCGCGCACCGTACTGCGGGCCGGGCTGATCGGGCCGGACGACTTCCACGGCGCCAAGCACTACACCGAGCTCGCCGGAGGCGATGTCTCGGCGGCCTTCCTGGACACCGTGGCCGCACACTTCGACGCGGTGCGCGACCTCGCCGCCGACGGCGCCGACCGGCTCTCCACCGACCGGGACCGGGCGCCCGACTGGGCCGGCTGGGCCGCCGTGGAGCGGATCAGCGCCGAGTACGGCATCGACAGCGTCAACCTGGTCAAGCCCGGCGTCGGCGAGACCACCCGGGTGCTGCTGCGCCGCGTCCCCTGGCGGATCCTCGCCCGGCGCGGCGCCGGCGCCGACCTGGACCACGTCCGACTGCTCGCCGCCCAGCGCGGCGTCGAGATCGAGGACGTGGACGGGCTGCCGTACACCTGCGTCGGCCTGATCCACCCCCGCTACAGTCGTGGGGCGAGCGGGGCCGACGGGCGGTCCGTGACCGGGACGCCGGAAGCTCCGGGAGGGGAATCCTGATGGGCGTGGGCGCACTGGTGGCCAGCGACCTCGACCGGACGCTGATCTACTCCGACCGGGCCCTCGCCCTGGACGTCCCCGACCGGCTCGCGCCGCGGCTGCTCTGCGTCGAGGTGTACCAGGGGCGGCCGCTGTCCTTCATGACCGAACAGGCCGCCGGACTGCTCGCCGACCTCGCCCGGCAGGCCTGCTTCGTGCCCGCCACCACCCGCACGCCGGAGCAGTACGGGCGGGTCAGACTGCCCGGCCCGACACCTGACTGGACCCCCGCGTACGCGATCTGCGCCAACGGCGGCCGGCTGCTGGTGGACGGCGTGTCCGACCGGGACTGGCGCGCCGAGATCACCGCGCGGATCGCCGCCGGATCGGCCCCGCTGGAGCAGGTGGTCCGGCGGCTCGCGCTCTGCGCCGCCCCGGAGTGGACACACAAACGGCGCGTCGCCGACGAACTGTTCGCCTACCTGGTCGTCGACCGCGCCGCCCTGCCGGCCGGCTGGCTGGCGGAGCTGACCGGGTGGTGCGCCGAGCACGGGTGGACCGTCTCACTGCAGGGCCGCAAGGTGTACGCCGTCCCGGCGCCGCTCACCAAGAGCGCAGCGCTCGCCGAAGTCGTCCGACGGGCCGGCCCGACCACCGTGCTCGCGGCCGGGGACTCCCTGCTCGACGCGGACCTGCTGCTCGCGGCGGACGCGGGCTGGCGGCCGGGGCACGGCGAACTCGCGGACAGCGGCTGGACGGCCCCCGGCGTCACCGCCCTCGACGAGGTGGGGGTGACGGCGGGGGAGGAGATCGTCCGGCGCTTCCTGGCGGGTGCGGGTGCGGGTAGGGGTGAGGGTGCGTCGGCGGTGGGGGCGTCGGTGGTGGCGGAGGTGGCCGCCGCCGGGTAGCGGCCGGTCAGCCGCGGTAGGTCCGCCACGGTCGGTCCGTCAGCCGCAGCAGCCGCCGCCGCAGCAGCCACCCCCGCCGGAGGGGGCCTGCGTGGCGGCCCCGCCGGTGACGGCGACGGCGGACAGCAGCTTCACGGTGTCCTCGTGGCCCTGCGGGCAGACGGCGGGGTCGTTGGCCTGCGCCATCGGACGGCGGAGCTCGAACGTTGCTCCGCAGGAGCGGCAGCGGAAGTCGTAGCGTGGCATACCGGCAGGGTACCGAGGGCGTCCTGCCGATGGTGACCGCTGTGCTCCGGTGCGGCCGGGGACCAGCAGTCGACGGATCTACCGGCCGCCGGGCCCACCGGCCGCCGGGCCCACCGGGCTGCTCGCTCTACCCGGCCGCCGTGTCTACCGGTGCCCGCCCAGGTCGCCGCGGATCAGCCCGATCACCTGCGCCGCCGACTCCCGCACCGCCGCCAACTCGGTGAGGAAGTACCAGTAGTCGGGGTGGCGGCCGGCCGCCTCCAGCGTGGCCACCGCACGGTCCAGCCGGGCCACCGCCTCGTCCAGCGGGGCGGCGTGCCGCGGGTCCGGGGCGCTGCGCCCCGCCATCGCCAGCCGCTGCGCGTCCCGGATGGCGAAGCGGGCGCGCTCGACCTCCCGGTGCGGGTCGTGCTGCACCTCGTTCAGCTGGCGCAGCCGGTCGTTCACCGCCGCGACCGAGCCGTCCGCGGTGTCCAGCAGCGCCCGGACCGTACCGATCGCGGCGGTGGCGTCCGCCCAGCGCTGCTCGTCCCGGGCCCCGGCGGCCTCGGCGAGCCTGCGTTCGGCGGTCCGTCCGGTCTCCGCGACCTGGTCCGGCACCCGCTGCAGGTCCTGCCAGCACGCGGAGCTGAACCGGCGGCGCAGCTCGCTCAGCGCGGGCTCGACCGTCGCGGCCTTGGTCTCCAGCGCCTGGATCCGGGTCCGCAGGCTCGCCACCCGCCGGTCGATCTCCCGCGCCCGTTCCGGCAACTGCGCGGCGTCGGCGGCGATCGCCTCGGCACGCTGCTTCACATCGTCCGCGCGCTGCAGGGTGCCCGCCACCCCGTGTCGGGCCGGGCCCTCGTTCAGCCGCCCCAGCTCCGGTGCCAGCTCGGCCAGCCGGGCCGCCAGATCGTCCGCCCGCAGGCCCGCGCCGCGCGCCCCGTCCAGCGCGTTGGAGGCCACGAGCAGCGCCCGCTTGGCCTGCTCGACTGCCGGCGTGACCCGCATGAGCTGCTGCTCGGCGTGCTGCAGGGTCGGCTGCAGGCGGCGCAGGAAGTCGTTCAGCTCCGCCCGTGCCGAACCGAGCTGCCCCTTCACGTCCTCCAACTGGCGCCTGGCCTGCGCGGCCGCACCCGCGTCCAGGGCCTCGCTGTCCAGGTTGTGGGCGTCAAGGGCACCCAGGTAGTTCACGGTGACCTGGTCGACCCGGCCCGAGATGGCCGCCAGCTCGGCCAGCGAACGCTGCGCCGTCGCCCCGTCCTCCGCCGCGCGGACGGTCTCCACCGCCAGCTGCACCTCGCGCTGCGTCTCCTCCAATTCGAAGAACGCCTCCTGCGCCGCGGCCCGGGCCTCCCTCGCCCCCGCCCGAACACCCTCGCCGCCGCCCCGCCGACCCCACCAGCCACTGCTCCCGGCCGACGCCAGACCGACCGCCCCCAGCGCACCCGCCAGCACCACCGGCAACACCAGCGCGTCCGCCAGCGCACTCCCCGCCCGCCGCCGCCCCCGCCCGCTCCCGCCGGCCACCGTCACTGCGCGCTCCCTGCTCCGACCCGCTGATCCGGCCCCCATTCTCCCCGATCCCCCCACCCACCCGTCACCCCCTCCCACCCCACCCGCCCCACCCCCTCCCCGCGCCCGGACCCACACCACTCCCGGGACCAGGTACCCTAGGCTCTCGTCGTGCGCCCACCGGGCCACGACCGGGGGCGCGTAGCTCAGTGGTAGAGCGCTGCTCTTACAAAGCAGATGTCGGCGGTTCGAAACCGTCCGCGCCCACAGCAAACATGCAGGTCAGAGGGCCGTGGTGCCAGCTCGAAGGAGCTGGCGCCACGGCCCGAAACACATTGAGAACACATCATGCCGCAGCGGCGTCGACAGCTGCCTCCAAGTCAGTGACTTCGGCGGCGAGCTTGGCCGCCTTCTTCTGCGCCTTCTCGGCCTTCTTCTTCGCCAGCGCGAGCACCTTCGACCGCTGGCGGTCGAGCCGGTCCGACACCTCATCCAGGCGGTCCGGCCAAAGGTGACGGTACGTGTCCAGCGTCAGGGTCGCGGTCTTGTGGCCAACATCGTCCGGCAGTTTTATACCCGCCTGGATCGTCAGTTGGTGTGGCGCAGGCATGATCCACTCGACGTAGCCAGCGCGACCACGGAAAATGACCTCCCGCTGCGGTGGTCCCACGGGTGAGAGTGACTGGAGCTGAACAGCACGTCCCACGGCAGGGCTTGGGAGTTCCCCTGGTCGGCATCCTTGGTATCCAGACCGATCCGTTCGTTGACCGTGGCTGCCCGCAGCACATCCTGGGGCACGGAGAACAGAACTTGGTACTGCTTAAGTCGCGCACGGTCATTGACATGCGGCACTGAAGGTCCTCGCTGGCGACAGCCCGGACTGTGCCGCGAAGTTAGACGGTGATGTCGTCTGCTGGCACGGCGAGTAACGAGTAGGTTGGGCATCCCACCCGTCCGCTGATAGGGCATTTCTTCCGGGCGAACGGCCAGCCGCGGACCACCTCCGGACCTGACACGATGCTAGCCACCACCTGTTTCTGTGCCAGGAGCCAGGATTCTCGGTCGAGGGGTCGATGGGATGTTCACATCGGCACTCTATGAGCCCGAGGTTGGCGCGTTAAGCCGCCCGCCGAAGCCGCCATCGCCGCCCGTGGCACCGGCGGCTTCGGCGAACGCGATGCCGGAGTCGCCCATGCCACCGGGACGGCCTGTGCAGCCGGAACGCCAGGGGCGGCAACCGATGACGTCGTGGTGCGGCTCTGTTGAATCTTCCGCAATTGCCACTCCATAGTTGAGCCGCTAGCGTGGTTTCTATACAAAGTCTCATCCTGACGGAGAGTGAGGAATTCTTGAGCGAAGTCGGGGCTTCACCATGATTTAACATGCATGATTGGAGGAACTTGCGATGAAAATTCCTCGCCCCTGGCGATCTCCCGCGTTGCCCGCAGCCTGCATTGTGGCACTGATGGGCCTCCAGACCGCAGGAGCGGCCGTCGCACAGACCGCCACACTCGAATCGGGGCCAAGCGTGGTTGCACAAGCCCCCTCCCAGACGCCCGAGGAGGCCTGCGCCGTAGCCAACGCCGGTAGCTGGACGGTCATCGTGAACTGCTTCCACGGGGAGGTGGGCGTCGCCCGCGCGTGGCTCGCCCAGATTTGCACCACTCCCCTTGCGGCGGTCCCCGCCGTCGCGGATCTCTGCCGGATCCAGATCACCGGGACCCGGATCCACACCGAAGGTCCCCTGGTGTTTCTCACTGTCGAGTTCCGTGACCTTCCCAATCAGGCCAGAGGGTTCTCCTTCGTCGGGATCAAGAGTTCTCATTGGGCCTACGAGAAGCATTCATTCGACAGCCCGTCCTACGGTCGCGTGCACCTGACCAGCACTGGCGGGTCGATCGACTATCCGTTCAACCAGAGCTGCGGCACGGGCCATCCCTCCGAATCCGACGTGCAATTCTGGATCAACGACCTCCAGGGGAACAATCAGGCAACCACCACTGCCCACCTGAAGTGCTGACCGGTGAACTCCGCTGGGGACGCATTGGCTGGGCCCGCAATAGGGGTACGTGGGTACGCCCCGTACGACTGGCGGAACCTTGGCGATCTCAGGCGTTGGCGAGGCTGAGGCTCTCTGAAAACGGCTCTGACCGGATCCGCGTGAAGGCCACCGTCTCGCCCTGCCGAGGGCCTGTCGGACCTGTCCGCGAGAATGTCGCCGTGAACAGCTTGGAGCAGTTGGTCGGTCGGGTCGCGGCCAAGGCGGCCGAAAGTGAGCGGCTACAGCCCTCGGTCTCAGCGGAGGTTCTGGACGAGGCCGAGCAGAGACTGGGGTTCCGACTGCACCCGCTTCTGGCCGCGCTGTATCTGGAGGTGGGATGGCGGGTTCGGCCCCATGGACTCGCTGCTGCCTCTGACGGGTGGGTCGAATCCGGCGGGAGAGGAAGCAGTGGCCGAAGGCTATCTGGGGAGGATCCCGCCTGAGGATGCGGACACTTGGTGGTCGTGGCCCAAGGGTGCCCTGCCGATCCTGGACCGGGGTTGTGCCATGTTCACGTGCGTCGACTGCCGGAGCGGGAACGGGACCGTGCTCCTCTTCGAGCCGAATGCGATCAGCGGCAAGGATCATGGTTCGTGGACGCAGGTAGTCTCGCCGAGTGGAACTGGATCAGCTGCTGGTCCGCTGGGCAAGGCGGCGTTCGCACTATGGCGGCACACTGCTTGACCAGCCAGCGGCAGCGCTGGGTCGCCGCTCAGACGGCCTTGGCGGGCCATGTCGTCACTTCGAGGCTTAGAACGCCGTAGATGTAGTCGGGGTACGAGAAGTCGATGATCTTCGCGGAAGTGACTGCTCCGCTGCTCGTCATCATGCAGAGGGTCGCCCCGGTGCGAATGCCCATCGAGCGGGTCGCTTCCTTGTGACCCGTGTCGTTGGTGAACTCCTTGATGCTCCCGGTTCGAGCGGCTTCTCGGCATGTCTGCTCCTTGACCTCTGCTCCAGGGGGCAGTGCGGCGGCCAGGTTGCCGAAGATCACGGTTGGGGCGCCGACGTCGTGCACCACGATCTCCGCAGCCGTTCGCTCCTTCGGCGTCATGGCGTCCCAGTCGTCGGCTGTGACCAGCATGGATACCGGCTTCGTCTCTGGGGCGTCCAAGTCGACTAGCTGGTAGCCGTCCTTCACCCGAGCGATGCGTAGCGAGACGCTGCGGGCCTTCGGCGGCGGCACGATGGCGGTGGTGGGAGGGCTGCTGGCGACGACTGGTGGTGCGGGCAGTGATGTACGGGCCTCCGGCGATGGCGATGGCGATGGCGGTTGAGCGGAAGGTACGGAAGTGGGCGGCGGTGCGGCCTTAGTGCTCGACGAATCATCATGGGAGGAAAGGGCGGTGATGGTCGCTGAAAGCGCCGCGAGGGCCGCCACGACCACGAAGCCGACGAGGAACATCACCGCAAGGCGTCGATTCTCCGGGGTGTCCGGAGCGTCGAAGTGAACGCCGCGCTCCGAGAGCCGGGCGCGGAGGCGGCCCGGGGACGGTGGTGAGCCTGCTGGGTGGTTGCCCGCACTTGGCTGGGGCGGTTGCCGGCGCCTGCGTGGCGGCTTCGGGGCGCTGGGTGGGTTCGTGTCCGCTCCTGAGATGAAGCCTGGATAGGGAAGAGAGTTTGACAGACATTCAAGGCCGTTTGGCGACAGCGTGGTTGAGGTCTGTACATGGCGTTGCTCGAGGCCTGACCTCGGACGGTTCGGGCCACTGTCGGTGTGCTGGGCGTAGACCCCCCGAGGTCTCTCGGAAGCCGGGAGTGGGTCGCCTGGTCTCCTGGGTTCAGCGGCCGCACAGACCGGCCGCGAAGCCGAGCGGGAGAGCCAAGGCGGTTCTGTGGGGGAGAGTTGAGGACAGGGGGGCACGGGCTTGGTACTGGTCGGACGCCAGCGCCTGGCGGTGGGTAGGCGCAGCTTGCGGCGGTTCTAGTGTGGCGTGGCACCGAGCTCCGGCCGTGCGCTGGGCAACGTCGTGTTCGCCTGGCTTGTGTGGTGGGTGAACAGCAGGTGGAAGGGGGCCGGAGCGGACCCGCTCCGGCCCCCTCGGACATCGCTACGCCACGATGACCTCGGATCCGAGTTGGTCGTCGCGTTCGGGAGTGCTAAGGCCTGTCTGAGAATTGATCTTGTGGCTGGTAGAGGTGAGTTGACGGATGCGGCGTGGCAGCGGATAGCGCCCTTGTCGCGCAGGTGGACGGCGCGGCAGTCCGTGGCGTGATCACCGGCAGGTGGTCAACGGTGTGCTGCGGCGATTGCGGACAGGGTCACCGCGGCGTGATCTCCCGGAACGGTACGGGCCGTGGCAGACCGTCCACGAGCGATTCGCCTGGAGGCTGGTGCGCGCCCCCTTGAGCTGCGGGTCCGTACCGGTTGTGGCGAAGCCTTGACATGGCGTCACAGGCTGAGAACCCTGGTGTTGTACTCCAGGGACGCGAGGGACACGGCATGCCATGGGTTGACGAGAGCGGGCGCCACCAGGGTTTCCCGGCGGCGGTGTTGGGGGACGGCAGCGAGCCGGCGCCGTTGCCGGACGGGCGTACCACCTGGTGGCTCTACAACGGTGCGGACGGTCCTCGGGCCGTTGCGGTGCGCGGTGGTTGCAGCTGCGGCTGGCGGGGTGAGCGGGCGCATCTGTTGGATTTCGGTGACGACGAAACGACCGAGGCGGTGGGCGAGGCCACCGGGCCGTTCGCGGACTGGGAGTGGCACGTCGACCTGGCTGAGGGCGTCGTGCCGCGCGAGGTCGAGGAGCTGGTCGCGGCACTGGTAGACCGGATCTGTGACCTGACGGAGAGCAAGCCGTACACCGCCGCCCGTGCGGCCGCCCGGTTCGAGCGCGCCGCCGGTTCGACCGCGCTGCTGGCCGGCCGAAAGGCCCGCAGCAACCTGATGACCTGGGAGTACATCGGCCGCGCCTTCGGATGCGGGCCGGAGGAGGCGCTGGAGCGGTTCGGCGAGATGCCGCACGAAGTCGACCGGGGTGATGAGGGCGAGCTCTGAGGTGTCAGTGCCCCTGGTGAGGTTGGCGCGGGGAGCCCCGCGTCAGCGTGCGCCCGTACGAGGACAAGACCCGGTGGAACGACGGCTGGCCGGTTCCCGAGCGCGCCGCCGCTCCGCCAGCTTGGCATCATGACGGTCGGCAGATCAGCACCGATCCGGAACTTGCAGGTCGCGTCCGACGGCTGACGCGCCGGCGGCGAACGCCGACCGGGACGCGCCGGATCTCGCTTCCAGGCCCCGAACAAGACCGAAGCGCCGCCTCCTCCGGCAAGAGTCAGCGGCGCTCCGGTGCGAAACCAGCGCCAGGATAGTCCGGGAGTTTATCTGGCAGTGCAAGTCGATATGGCGACTGAGGAAGCTCATAGTGCGCTTGGTGTCAGGCGCGCCCACCGTTCCTAAGTGGTCGGCTCCGGAGGTCCTTCGGGGGTTGATCAGGCAGCCAGGGCGACGGAGGATTCTTCTTGTCGGTCGGCGGGTGTGTGTCGGTCGAGCCGGGCCAGCAGGTCGTCCAGGTCGGAGGTGGTGAACTTCCACTGGAACGGCTGTGCCGTGGCGTTGTAGCGGTGTTCGAATGCTCGGAGCCGGTCCCCGACCTGGGTCAGGTCCGTGAAGTCGTTAGGTGAGACGACCTTGCGCTGGACGACGGAGAAGTAGATCTCCACCTGGTTCAGCCAGGAGGCGTGCACGGGGGTGTGGATCATCACCGCGTTCGGAAACCTGCTGGCCAGGCGGTCGATAGCCCGCTGGCCGCGGTGAGAGGAGCCGTTGTCGACGATCCAGAAGACGCGTTTGGCGCTGGCGTAGGGCTCCTGGGTCATGACCTGCTCGACCAGGGCCATGAACGGCATGATGCCGGTCTTGGGCTCGCAGCGGCCGAAGACCTTCGCGCGGTGGATATCGTAGGCGGCCAGGTAGGCCAGCGCGCCGCCGCGGCCGTACTCGTGGTTGACGCGCATCGCCCGGGCCCGGCCCGGGGCCAGGGTCGGATGGCAGCGGCAGCGGGCCTGGACGGAGGTCTTCTCGTCGCTGGGGAGGACGTACTCGTCCTCGCCCAGCGGGACGCCCTCGAACGTGCGGGCGTAGAGGTCCAGGACACGCTGGGCCTTGGCGCGGAAGTTGGGGTCGCGGATGAAGATCCAGGACCGGTACTGCCAGGGCTTGAGCGCGTCTTCGCGCAGCCAGCGGCGCACGGTGGACGCGGAGACGCTGCCGGTGATCCCGCGCGCGGTCAGTTCGGCGGCCAGCTCCGGGCAGGACCAGTGCGACAGGGGCGTACCGGTCTCGGCGGGTAACTGGCAGGCCAGCGCCTTGGCTTCGGCGACCTGCACGGGGGTGAAGCGGCAGGGGCGTCCGGAGCGTTTGCGGTCGGCCAGGGCCGGCAGTCCGCCGTCGGCGAACCGGCCCCGCCAGGCGCGAACCGTGTCCAGGTGCAGGCCCGTCTCGCGGGCGATGCGCGCGTTGGAGCGCCCCCGCGCCGCGTCCAGGACGACCTGCGCGCGCACCCGCAGCCGGTACTCGGTCTTGTGGCCGTAGGCCATCTTCTTCAACCGCTCGCGCTCGGCAGCGGTCGGGAATATCGGGCGGCCGCACACGAGATAACTCCACTCCCCGCCCCAGACCTCGGACGAGCCGACACGCACAACCAGCTCCAAGGTCAACCCCCGAAGGACTTCCGAAGCCGACCACTAAGATGTCGGCGGTTCGAAACCGTCCGCGCCCACCACCACCCGAGGGCCGGTCCAGGAGGTACACGCCTCCTGGACCGGCCCTCGGCAGTTCTGCCTCGGGCGGCTGCTGAACGGGATGGCCGTGGCGGCCGGGGCGGCCGGTGGATGTCGTGGTGGGGCGGGAGACGTGGTTGTGGGTGGCGGGGGTAGAGGGGGTGGGTGAGGATCGGGGGACCGGTCGGGTGCCTGGGAGTGGTGGACGGTGGCTGAGCAGGTCGGGGAGTCGCGGGCGGAGCTGTCGTCGCGCCTGAACTGGCTGCGGGCGGCGGTGCTGGGGGCGAATGACGGTGTGGTGTCGACGGCGGGCATCGTGACCGGGGTGGCCGGGGCGACGGGTTCCCGGGCGGCGCTGCTCGCGGCGGGGGTGGCCGGTCTGTTGGCGGGTGCGATGTCGATGGCGGCCGGCGAGTACGTGTCGGTCAGTACCCAGCGGGACACCGAGCGGGCGGCGTTGGCGAAGGAGCGGCGGGAGCTGGCGGAGGATCCGCAGGGGGAGCTCGACGAGTTGACCGACTACTACCGGGGCAGCGGGCTGGCGGACGACCTGGCCCGGGATGTGGCGGTGGCGCTGACCGAGCGGGATGCGCTCGCGGCGCATGCGCAGACCGAACTGGGCATCGACCCCGAGGCGTTGACCAGTCCGTGGGAGGCGGCGCTGGCCAGTGCGGCCGCGTTCACGCTGGGGGCGCTGGTGCCGCTGTTGGCGGTGCTGCTGCCGCCGGAGTCGTGGCGGCTGCCGGTGACGGTGGTGTCGGTGGTGGCCGCGCTCACGCTGTCGGGTTGGGCGAGTGCCCGGACGGGCGGGGCCGGGCCGGCGCGGGCGGTGGGGCGCAACGTGACGGGCGGGCTGCTGGCGATGGCTGTGACGTACTGCGGCGGCGTGCTGTTGGACCACTTCACCGGTTGACGGCGAGCCGTCGCGGGCGGGGCGCGGTGCCTTCCGGCTCGACAGGCGGGGCGGTACGGCCTGTGTTTGTGTGGCTGCAACCGCTTCGGAGAGGTGAAGTGCTGTGACCATGCCCCCGTTCGGATCGAACGACCCGTTCTCCGACCTGCTCAGCCGGTTCTTCGGGATGAGTCCGCTGGCCTCCCCGCCCGCCGTGCAGCGGGTGCCGATCGGGCGGCTGCTCAGCGAGTCCTCGCAGGAACTGCTCGCGCTGGCCGCGCGGCGTGCGGCGGAGGACGGTTCCAGCGACCTGGACACCGCCCACCTGGCCTGGGCGGCCACCCGGGTGGATCCCTCGCGCCGGATGCTGGAGCGCGCGGGCATCGACCCGGACCGGCTGTCCGACGACCTGGAGCAGACCCTGCCGTCCGGCACTACCGACGGGGTGGACGGGCAGCCGGCGCTCACCCCGTCCGCCAAGCGCGTCCTGCTCGCCGCGCACGCCCGTTCGCAGGCGGCCGGCGCCTCGTACATCGGGCCGGAGCACATCCTCGGCGCCCTGCTGGACCAGGAGCGGTCCGGCGCGGGCGTGGCGCTGCGCAATGCGGCGCCCTCGCAGGAGGCGCTGAAGTCGGTGCTGGAGGAGCGCGGCAGCGGTGGTGAGCGCGGCGGTACGGGCGCGCAGCCGAGCGAGACGCCGACGTTGGACGAGTACGGGCGCGACCTCACCGAGGAGGCGCGCTCGGGGCGGCTGGACCCGGTGGTCGGGCGGGCCGAGGAGATCGAGCAGACCGTCGAGATCCTCTCCCGGCGGACCAAGAACAATCCGGTGCTGATCGGCGAGCCGGGCGTCGGCAAGACCGCGATCGTCGAGGGCCTGGCCCAGCGGATCGTCTCCGGGGACGTGCCGCGGAGCCTCCGGGAGAAGCGGGTGGTCTCCCTCGACCTGACCGCGCTGGTGGCCGGTTCCAAGTACCGGGGCGAGTTCGAGGAGCGGCTGAAGAACGTGATCGACGAGGTCACGGCGGCCGAGAAGAGCGTGATCCTGTTCCTGGACGAACTCCACACCGTGGTCGGTGCGGGCGGTGGCGGCGAAGGCTCGATGGACGCCGGCAACATCCTCAAACCCGCGCTCGCGCGCGGCGAGTTGAGCGTGGTCGGCGCGACCACGCTGGACGAGTACCGCAAGCACGTGGAGAAGGACGCCGCGCTGGAGCGCCGCTTCCAGCCGGTGCTGGTGCCGGAACCGACCGTCGAGGAGACCATCGAGATCCTGCAGGGACTGCGCGACGCCTACGAGGCGCACCACCAGGTGCGGTTCACCGACGAGGCGCTGGACGCGGCGGCGACGCTCTCCGACCGGTACGTCAGTGACCGCTTCCTGCCCGACAAGGCGATCGACCTGCTGGACCAGGCCGGTGCGCGGGTGCGGCTGCGCAGCCTGAGCGGGTCCACCGAGGCGACCGGCGTGCAGGACCGGATCACCAAGCTGAAGCGGGAGTTGGAGGAGGCCGTCGCGGACGAGGAGTTCGTCCGGGCGGCCAACCTGAAGACCGAGCTGCGGCAGACCGAGGACGAGCTGGCGGCGATCGCCGACTCCCGCGAGGAGGTCGTCGACGTGACGGCCGACGACATCGCGCAGGTGCTGTCCTCCCGGACCGGCATCCCGGTCGCGGAGTTGAACGCGACCGAGAAGGAACGGCTGCTCAAACTGGAGCACCACCTGCACGAGAAGGTGATCGGCCAGGACGAGGCGGTCACCGCCGTCTCCCAGGCGGTGCGCCGCGGCCGGGCCGGGATGGGCGACCCGGAGCGGCCGACCGGCTCCTTCCTCTTCCTCGGGCCGACCGGCGTCGGCAAGACCGAGCTGGCGAAGGCACTCGCCGAGCTGCTGTTCGGCGACCCGGACCGGATGATCCGCTTCGACATGAGCGAGTTCCAGGAGAAGCACACCGTCTCCCGGCTGGTCGGCTCCCCGCCCGGGTACGTCGGCTACGACGAGGCCGGGCAGCTGACCGAGGCGGTGCGCCGCAAGCCGTACAGCGTGCTGCTCTTCGACGAGGTGGAGAAGGCGCACCCGGACGTCTTCAACCTGCTGCTCCAGGTGTTGGACGACGGGCGGCTGACCGACGCCCAGGGGCGTACGGTCGACTTCCGCAACACCGTGGTGATCATGACCAGCAACATCGGCTCGCAGCGGATCCTGGACCACGCGGGGAACGTGGATGAGATCCGGGACGACCTGATGCGCGACCTGCGGCGGCACTTCCGGCCGGAGTTCCTCAACCGGATCGACGACGTGATCGTCTTCCACGCGCTCACCCGGAAGGACCTGCTGTCGGTGGTGGACCTGCTGCTGGAGCGCAGCCGGCGCCGGCTGCGGGCGCAGGGCGTCCGGCTGGAGGTGACCGACGCGGCCAAGGAGTACCTGGTCAACCGCGGGTACCAGCCGGAGTTCGGGGCCCGGCCGCTGCGCCGGACGATCCAGTCGGAGCTGGACAACCGGGTCTCCAACCTGCTGCTGGACGGGTCGGTGCGGGAGGGGGACACGCTGGTCGCGGACGTGAGCGACGGCGAGCTGGTGGTGACCCTGGCACGGGCGGAGGCCGCGGCGGCCTTCGGGGCAGCGGAGGGGGAGGCGTAGGCGGCTGCGGTCTCGGGGGCGGGTGCGTAGGCGGCTGCGGTCTCGGGTGCGGGCGCGGGCGTACTCCGGCGGGAGTACGCCCGGACGCCACTGGTGGAGGACGCGGGGGGACGGGGCGCGGGTCTAGCTTGTGGGCATGATGCCGCCCATGTCGCAGCCGCCGGAGCCGTCCGCGTCCGCGGAGGAGCCGCCCGAGCCGTGGCGCCCCCCGTGGGTGCGCGCGGCCAAGGCGGGCCTGCCGCTGGGGCTTGCGGTGGCGGTCGCCGTGGTCCAGGTGGTCGGCTCGACCTTCGCCGCGCACAACCAGCACGGGCGGGCCCCGCTGGACGTGTTCGGCTACCTCCTGCTGGTGATCGGCCCGGCCCTGCTGGTGCTGCGCGTACGCCGCCCGGTCGCCGCGGCGGCCGGCACCTCGCTGGTCACCGCCGGGTACCTGGCCGCCGGGTACCCGTACGGGCCGGTCTTCGTGAGCTGGCTGGTCGCCTGCTGCGCCGCGATCGCCGCCGGGCACCGCCGGGCGGCCTGGGCCGGTCTGGGCGGGGTCTACCTGGTGCACGTGCTGGTCACCTTCGCGCTGCCCGCCGGCTGGCAGCGCGCGGCCCCGCCCGCCGGCTCCCCCTGGCTGCCGGAACTCGGCCTGCTGGCCTGGCTGTTGCTCATCATGGCGGCAGCCGAACTGGTGCGGTTCCGGCGTGAGCGGATCGCCGCCCACCGGGCCTACCGGCAGCAGCTGGAGGAACGCCGGGCCAACGAGGAACGGCTCAAGATGGCCCGGGAGTTGCACGACATCCTGGCGCACAGCCTGTCGCTGATCAACATCCAGGCGGGGGTGGCGCTCGCCCTGCTCGACCGCCGGCCGGAGGAGGCCCGCACCGCGCTGGTCACCATCAAGTCGGCCAGCAAGGAGGCGCTCGGCGAGGTCCGCCAGGTGCTCGCGACGCTGCGCGGGCCCGGGGCGGCGCCGCGCGGGCCGGCCCCGGGTCTGGACCGGCTGGACGAGCTCACCGAGCAGGCCGACCGGGTGGGCCTGGAGACGGAGGTCCACGAGCACGGCGCGAGGCGCGCGTTGTCCGCCGCCGTCGACCTCACCGCCTTCCGGATCGTCCAGGAGGCGCTCACCAACGTCGTCCGGCACTCGGCGGCCCGGCAGGCGGCCGTGGTGCTCGACTGGAGGGATCCCGCCGTGCTGGTCGTCCGGGTCGAGGACCCGGGGCCGGCCGTGCTCGGCGACGCCGGCGGATCGGGCAGCGGGCTGGTCGGGATGCGCGAACGCGCGGCCGCGTTCGGTGGCACCATCACGGCGGGGCCGCTGCCCGACGGCGGCTTCCGGGTCCGGGCGGAGCTGCCGACGCCGAAGGTGGAGAACGAGTGATTCGGGTACTGCTGGCGGATGACCAACTGCTGGTCCGGGCGGGCTTCCGGGCCCTGCTGGACCTCCAGGACGACCTCACGGTGGTCGGCGAGGCGGACGACGGCGAGGCGGCGCTGCGGCTCGCCCGCGACCTCCTGCCGGACGTCGTGCTGATGGACATCCGGATGCCCCGGATGGACGGCCTGGAGGCGACCAGGAGGATCGCCGAAGACCCGGCGCTGTCCTCCGTGCGGGTGGTCGTGCTGACCACCTTCGAGCTGGACGAGTACGTCTTCGAGGCGTTGCGCTCGGGGGCGGCGGGCTTCCTGGTCAAGGACACCGAACCGGCCGACCTGCTGCGGGCGATCCGGGTCGCGGTGGCGGGGGACGCGCTGCTCTCGCCGGGGGTGACCAGGCGGCTGATCGGCGAGTTCGCGGCCCGGTCGAAGGCACCCGAGGCGGCGGCGCAGGGACTCTCGGACGTCTCGATGCTGACCGAGCGGGAGCGCGAGGTGCTGGCCCTGGTCGGGATGGGGCTGTCCAACGAGGAGATCGCCCGGCGGTTGGTGGTCAGCCCGCTGACGGCGAAGACGCACGTCAGCCGGGCGATGGTGAAGGTCGGTGCGCGCGACCGGGCGCAGTTGGTGGTGCTGGCGTACGAGTCGGGGCTGGTGCGGCCGGGCTGGCTGGGCTGAGGGCTGCCGTCCGGGGTGAGGGGCAGGGGCAGGGCCTACTTCCGGCCCGGCGTGGCGCGGGGCATCCGTACTCTCCCGGGAGTATCCCAACTGCCGCTGCTGGTAGGACGCGTGATGAGACCCCTCGGCGGGACGCTCTAGACACCTCGGGAACCACCCGAGGTCGTGGAGGCCCACCACCGAGGAGTTGAACGACCATGTATACGCAGCTGGCCGACTGGCACGGCCCCGGCCCCTGGATCCTGCTGGTTCCCCTGGTCTGGATCGCCGTGGTGTTCCTGGTGATCCTGCTGCTGCGCCGGACGGTCTGGCGGCGTCGCGGCTGCGGCTTCGGGCACGCGTACGGGGCCGGGTCCGGGGTCTGGTCCGGGGGCGGATCCGCTGCGGAGCACCCGCTGGCCGTCCTGGGCCGCCGCTACGCCGAGGGCGACATCGACGCGGAGGAGTACCGCGCCAAGCGGGCCGTCCTCAGCGAGCCCCACCGGGACGACGACCGGGAAGGGGACACCAGGTGACCACCCTCGATGTCGTACGCGGCACCGCCGCCCGGGTCGCCGACGCCGTGAAGATCCACGGCGTCGGCGGCACCGAGGTCCGGGCGCTGAACCACGTGACGGTGGAGTTCCCGGCCGGGCGGTTCACCGCGATCATGGGGCCCTCCGGATCGGGCAAGTCCACCCTGATGCACTGCGCGGCCGGGCTGGACACCCTCACCGCCGGCACCGCCTGGATCGGCGACACCGAACTCGGCTCGCTCAATGACCGGCGGCTCACACTGCTGCGCCGGGAGCGGATCGGCTTCGTGTTCCAGGCCTTCAACCTGGTGCCCGCGCTCACCGTCCGGGAGAACATCACCCTGCCGCTCGACCTGGCCGGGGCCGCCCCCGACCACGCCTGGCTGACGGCGCTGATCGACGTCGTCGGCCTCGGCGACCGGCTGCAGCACCGCCCGAGCGAGCTCTCCGGTGGCCAGCAGCAGCGGGTCGCGGTGGCCCGGGCCCTGGCCGGGCGGCCGCAGGTGGTCTTCGCCGACGAGCCGACCGGCAACCTCGACTCCCGCACCGGCGGCGAGGTGCTCGGCCTGCTGCGCCGGGCGGTGGACGAGATGGGGCAGGCCGTGGTCATGGTCACCCACGACCCGACGGCCGCCGGCTGGGCCGACGAGGCGCTGTTCCTCGCCGACGGCCGGCTGGTGGACCGGATGGAACGGCCCAGCGCCGGGCTGGTGCTGGACCGGATGAAGGCCTTCGAACGGGGGCGGTCATGAACGCCGCGCCCGTCCGGCTCAGCCTGCGCTCGCTGCGCGCCCACAAGCGGCGGCTGGCCGGCACCCTGCTGTCCATCCTGCTCGGGGTGAGTTTCCTGACCGGCACGATGGTTCTGGGCGACACCCTGCGGGCCAACTTCGACACCCTCTTCGCCGACGCCAACGCGGGCACCGACGTCGTGGTCCGCAGCGCCGACGTCCTGGACTCCCCGGGCACGGCCGGCGGAGTACGGGCTCCGGTGGACGCGGCGCTCGCCGACCGGCTGCGCACGGTCCCCGGCGTGGCGGCCGCCGAGCCGTCCGTCCAGGGCGCGGGCCAGCTCATCGGCAGCGACGGCAAGCCGATCGGCGGCCAGGGGCCGCCCACCCTGGCGGGCAACTGGCTCACCGACGGCCGGCTCAACCCCTACCGGCTGGCCGAGGGCCGGGCACCGGCCGCCCCGGGCGAGGTCGTGGTGAACCGGGGCGCGGCGAAGGCGGGCGGGCTGCGCCTCGGCTCCACCACCGTGCTGCGCACCCCCGATCCGCTGCCGGTCACCGTCGTCGGCATCGCCACCTTCGGGGCGAGCGCGGACGGCATGGGGCCGAGCACCTTCACCGCGATGACCTTCGCGGACGCCGAGCACCACCTCACGCCCCGGGGCGCGGGGCAGGCCGGCTCGATCCAGGTCCGCGCGGCCGGCGGGGTCTCCCAGCGGGAGCTGGTCGACCGGATCACCCCGCAGCTGCCCTCCGGCGTCCAGGCGATCACCGGCACGGCTGCCACCCAGGAGTCCACCCAGCTGCTGTCCGGGCGGTTCCTGACCATGTTCACCACGCTGCTGCTGGTCTTCGCCGGGATCGCGCTGCTGGTGGCCACGTTCACCATCCACAACACCTTCGCCATCGTGGTCGCCCAGCGCACCAGGGAGAACGCGCTGCTGCGGGCGCTCGGCGCGGCGCGCGCCCAGGTGCTCGGGGCGACGCTGGCAGAGGCGCTGACGGTGGGTCTGCTGGCCTCGCTCGGCGGGCTGCTGGGCGGGATCGGGGTGGCCGCCGGGCTCAAGGCGCTGTTCTCGGCGTTCGGCTTCGCCCTGCCGACCGGCGGCATGGTGATCAGCGTGACCGCCGTCGTTCTGCCGCTGTTGGTCGGAACGTCGGTCGCGGTGGGCTCGGCGCTGCTGCCGGCCGTCCGGGCCGGGCGGACGGCCCCGCTGGCGGCCCTGCGGGAGACCGGCGTCGACCGGGCCGCGCAGGGGCGCGCGGGCACCGCTCGGCTGGTGATCGGCGCGCTCCTGGCGGCCGGGGGCGTGCCGGTGGCCGTCCTCGGCGCGACCGACGGCCCGTCCGTCCTGCTCACGGCGGTCGGGGCGCTGGCGGTGCTGGCGGGCACGGTGGTGCTCGGACCGGTCGCCGCCGCCTTCGCGGTCCGGACGCTGGGCGCGCCGCTGCCCAGGCTGCGCGGGGTCTCCGGGGTGCTGGCCCGGCGCAACGCGGCCCGCAACCCGCGGCGGACGGCGGCCACCGCGAGCGCGCTGATGATCGGGGTCGCGGTGGTCACGCTGTTCACCGTGTTCGGTGCGTCGATCAAGGCCACCCTGGACACCACGGTGAGCAAGTCCTTCGCGGGAGACCTCGCCGTCACCACCGCTTCGTTCGGGGCCGGCGGCAGCGGGATCAGCCCCAAGGTGGCGGACACCCTGGCCGGGCTGCCCGAGGTGCGGCAGGCGGTCGGGCTCGGCCGGGGCGTTGCCCGGATCGACGGGCACGGCCGGACGCTGGACGTCACCGACCCGGCCCGGCTGCCCGGGATCGTCGACCTCGGCCGGGTCGACGGTTCGTTGGCCGCGCTCGGCACGGACGGGCTGGCCGTCTCCCGCAGCGAGGCGCAGCAGCACGGGTGGCGGCTCGGACAGACCGTCACCGTCGGCTTCACCGACGGCGCCGGCGGTCCGTTCACCATCCGCGCGCTGTACGAGGGCGGCGGGCTCGCCGGGGACTACCTGATAACCAGGCAGGCCTGGGCCCCGCACCGGGGGCAGGAGGCCGACACCATGGTCGCGGTCGGGCTGCGCGACGGCGTTTCGCCGGGCGCCGGCAAGGCGGCCCTCACCCGGGCGCTGGTTCCCTTCGGCAGTCCGCAGGTGCAGGACCGGGCCGAGTACGCGAAGAGCGCGGCCTCCGGGGTCGACACGATGCTCTCGGTGGTCTACGCGCTGCTGGCACTGGCGGTGCTGATCGCGCTGCTGGGCATCGCCAACACGCTGACCCTCGCGGTGCACGAGCGGACCAGGGAGCTGGGGCTGTTGCGGGCGGTCGGCCAGACCAGGGCTCAGCTGCGCGGCATGGTGCGCTGGGAGTCGGTGCTGGTGGCGGCCTTCGGCACGGTCGGCGGGCTGGGGCTCGGGGCCTTCCTCGGCTGGGCCCTGGTGCGGGCCTCGGACAGCGCCGGGACGGGCTCGTTCGCGATACCGCCCGGGCAGCTGGCCCTCGTCCTGGCGGCCGGACTGCTGGCGGGTGCGGTGGCCGGCCTCCGCCCGGCGGGCCGGGCGGCACGGCTGGACATCCTGCGGGCGATCGCGGCGGAGTAGGACGGGACAGGGCGGAGGACGGAATGGGACGGATTAAGGACGGAGTAGAAGGGGGCGGGGTCCGGAGAGGGCAGGGCCAGCCGGGGCGGAGGGTCAGCCCGTGGTCTGCGGAAACACCTCGCGCAGCAACGGGTTCGGCAGGCCGCGCTTGCGCCACTCGCGCGGGTAGCCCAGTGAGACCTCCTGGAAGGGGACGCCGTCGTAGCTGGTGCTGCGGGGGATGTGCAGATGGCCGTAGATCATCGCTGCGGTGTTGAAGCGGCGGTGCCAGTCGGCGGTCAGCTCGGTGCCGCACCACTGGGCGAACTCGGGGTACCAGAGGATCTCGGTGGGGTGGCGGACCAGCGGGTAGTGGTTGACCAGCACGAGCGGGACGTCCGGGTCGCAGGCCGCCAGCCGCTGCTCGGTCAGCCGGACGCGTTCGCGGCACCAGGAGTCGCGGTCCGGGAACGGGTCGGGGTAGAGCATCCGCTCGTCCGCGCAGACGATGCCGCTCTCGTAGGCGGCCGCCAGGGACTCCTCCTTGGTGGCCGTGCCCGGTGCACGGAAGGAGTAGTCGTAGAGGAGGAAGAGCGGGGCGATCCGGACCGGTCCGTCGGCGCCCTCCCAGATCGGGTACGGGTCCTCGGGGGTCAGCACGCCGAGGCCGCGGCAGAGCTCCACCAGGTGCTCGTAGCGGGCCACGCCGCGCAGCTGGACCGGGTCCTCGGGGTGGGTCCACAGCTCGTGGTTGCCGGGCGCCCACACCACTCGGGCGAAGCGCTCGGCGAGCAGGCCGAGGGCCCACTCGATGCTGGTGGTGAGCTCGGCGACGTCACCGGCGACGAGCAGCCAGTCGTCGGGGTGAGCGGGCTGCAGCTTCTCCACCAGGTCGCGGTTCTCCTGGTAGGAGATGTGCAGATCGCTCACGGCGAGCAGTCGTCCGCCAGTCGGGGCGGGCCCCGCCGACCCCGCGTCGCTGCGGTTCTCCGTAGTCACTCCTGCCCCCTGGGGTCGCTCGGCCGATGCAGGGCCACCCTACGTGGCGGGCCGGGCGAGCGGGGCGGGTTGGAGGGGATCAGTTGTTCGACGGCCGCAGGAGAGGCCGGAAGGAGTTGAGGACTGATCAGGAGCTGAAGTCCATGAGCACACCGTGGGAGGTGGCGGTGGTGATGGCCAGGATCACCAGCGAGGCGATGCCGAGCACCAGGCCGAGGACGGCGCGGCCGCGCCGGCTGGTGCCGCGCACCAGGGCCAGGGTGGCGAGGGTGATGGCGATCGGGCCCAGGACGATGTTGAACAGCAACAGGCCCGGGAGGCCGAGGAGGAAGGAGGCGATGGCCATGCCGTCGGCATCGGCGGTGTCCGGCCGGCTGACGCGCTGACGGTTGACGTCCTGGTGGTTGGTGACGGTGCTCATGGCGGTGCGGGTCCTCTCTGGGGAGCGGACGCGGGTGCGGTCCGGGGAGCGTCGGATCAGCGGTGGCGCAGGCGGGAGATGCCCTCGCGGGCGCCGAAGGCGAGCAGCCACGCGGTGATGGCGGCGGAAGCGGCGAGGAAGACCGGGAGCGAGGTGTGGGCGGCGGCGCCGATCAGGACGCCCATGGCGACGAGGGCGGAGAGCAGGATCACGGCTGGCTCCTTCGGTTGTGGCTCGGGCTGTGGCTCGCGCTTTGGCTGCGGTTGGGGCTGTGACTGTCGCTCGGACTCGGACTCGGACTCGGACTCGGGATCAGGTCCGGGCTCTGGCTCGGGCCTGGGCTCGGAGGGCGTCCGGCGAGACCGAATCGGTTTCGGTTGACAAGTGTTCGCTGACTTCGGTCCCACTGTACGCCGACTGGCCAAGTTCGGCAAACGACTGTTTACTGAATGGCGTGAGTCACACCGTAGGGGCCAGACAGGCCCAGAAGCAGCAGAGTCGGCGGGCCCTGCTGGACGCCGGATTGCACCTGCTGGCCGAGCAGAACCTGGCCAGCCTGGGTGTCCGTGAGGTCACCCGGGAGGCCGGGCTCTCCCCGGCTGCGTTCTACCGGCACTTCCCGGACCTCGCCGCCCTCGGTGTCGCGCTGGTCGAGGAGTCGCTGGCCAGCCTGCACGTCATGATCCGCTCCGTGCTCGCCGAGGCCGGCGGCACCGAGGAGCTGATCGACCGTGCGGTGGATGTGATCGAGCGGCATGTCCGTGAGCATCGCCCGCACGTCCGCTTCCTGTCGCGTGAGCGGCACGGTGGGGTCCGGCAGGTACGCGAGGCGATCGACGCCGAACTCGGCCGCTTCGCCACCGAGGTGGGGGCCGCGTTGGCGCTGCAGCCGGTGTCGCGGGGGTGGAGCGAGCAGGACCTGCGGATGCTAGCCGAGTTGTACGTGGACCACATGGTGTCCACGGCCTCCGCCTTCCTGGAGGCACAGGAGGCGGACCCGGCCCGGGAGCGGCGGATCGCCGCCACCGCGCGCCTGCAGCTGCGCCTGATCAGCCTGGGGCGGCGCCACTGGCAAGGGAGTTGACCCTGGCGGGGTGGGGGCCGGGGGCCTCCGGCCGTGGGCGGGGTTGCTAACCGGCCATTGCCGTCGGGAGGGTTTCTTGGTCATGCTTTGACTCTTGACAGGGGGTCATGTCCGCGACAGTTTTGGTGGACCCCCCACACCGAGAGGTCTCTCATGAAGAAGCCGCTCATAGGCATGCTCGCCACGCTCCTGATCGCAGGTGCCACTGCCCTCGCCGGAGCCGCCCCGGTCCAGGCCGCCCCCACGGCCACCGTCAACTTCGCCGGGACGGTCGGGCTCAGCAACTGTTCCGGCTCGCTGGTTCGGATGCCCGGCTCGGCCGCGAGCGACCCGGCCCTCGTGCTGTCCAACGGCCACTGCCTGGAGACCGGCATGCCCGGCCCCGGTGAGGTGGTCCTCAACCAGCCCTCCAGCCGGTCCTTCACGCTGCTCAGCGCCACCGGCGGCCGGCTCGCCACCCTGCGCGCGACCAAGGTGGTCTACGGCGCGATGACCGACACCGACGTGTCGATCTACCAGCTGAACACCAGCTACTCCTCGATCCAGTCGCGGTACGGGATCGCCCCGCTGACCGTCGCCGCCACCCACCCCGTCCAGGGCACCTCGATCCGGGTCGTCTCCAGCTACTGGAAGAAGATCTACTCCTGCTCGGTCGACGGCTTCGCCTACCGGCTGAAGGAGGCCGACTGGACCTTCAAGGACTCGGTCCGCTACACCTCGGCCTGCGACGTGATCGGCGGCACCTCCGGCTCGCCGGTGGTCGACGCCTCGTCCGGCCAGGTGGTCGCCGTCAACAACACGATCAACGAGAGCGGCGAGAGCTGCACCCTGGACAACCCCTGCGAGGTGGACCAGAACGGCGGCGTGACGGTGCGCCAGGGCATCGGCTACGCCCAGGAGACGTACGGGATCCCGGCCTGCTTCGCGGCCGGCAACCGGTTCGACCTCACACTCCCCGGTTGCGCGTTGCCCCGCCCGTAACCGAGCACCCGGCAGACCGGGCGAGGGAGCCCCGCTGACCAGCACCTTTACCCCGATGGGCCATCCGCCGACGGCGGATGGCCCATTCGGCCGTCCACCGGGCGGCCATCGCACCGCCCGCACCACCCGCACCGCCGGCGCCACTCGCACCGCCCGTACTGCCCGCACCGTCCGTACTGCCCGCACTGCCCGCACTGCCCGCACCGCCCACACCACCTGCACGGCAGAGCCGCCAGGACGGGCGGCAGCCATGTCCATTGATCACATGGAGAGTTGATGACCACCGCGTTGAGAAGGCTGCTGGTTTCCACCCTGCTGATACCGCTGCTCGCGTTCGGTGCCCTGGCGGCCCCGGCGTCGGCCGCGGACGCCCAGGGGGCGCAGGGGGCCGGGTCCGCCCACGGCCGGAGCCCCGCCGACGACCCGAACGCCGACATCAAGGACCGCCTGGCGGCGATCCCCGGGGTGACCATCACCGAGGAGAAGCCGACCACCACCGGTCACCGCTACTTCATCGCCACCTACACCCAGCCGATCGACCACGCCCGCCCCTGGCTGGGCAGCTTCCAGCAGCGCTTCAGCCTGCTGCACCGCGGGTACGACCGCCCGACGGTCTTCTACACCAACGGCTACACCCTGGGCACCAATCCGTCCCGGACCGAGCCCACCCGTCTGGTGGACGGCAACCAGGTGTCCATCGAGTACCGCTACTTCACCCCCTCCCGCCCCGAGCCGGCCGACTGGTCCAAGGCCGGCATCCGCCAGCAGGCCGCCGACTCGCACAAGCTGGTGACCGCGCTCAAGCGGATCTACCAGCAGGAGTGGCTCTCCACCGGCGCCAGCAAGGGCGGGATGTCCTCCACCTTCTACCGCCGGTTCTACCCGGACGACGTGGCGGGCACGATCGCCTACGTCGCGCCGAACAACACGGACGTCAACGACTACTCGGCCTACACCGAGTTCTTCCGCACCGTCGGCACCCCCGAGTGCCGTGCCAAGCTGAACGCCGCCCAGCGCGAGCTGCTGGTGCGTCGTGACCGCCTGGAGGCCCGTTACGTCGCCGACAACCAGGCGGCCGGTTCCACCTTCAGCACCCTCGGCACCCCGGACCGCGCGTACGAGGCGGGCGTGCTGGACGTGGTCTGGGCGTTCTGGCAGTACAGCCTGGAGTCGGACTGCGCCAAGGTGCCGGTGGCCGCCACCGCGACCGACGACGAGCTGTACGCGTGGTTCGACGCGCAGTCGGGCATCACGGGCAACAGCGACCAGTCGCTGGCGAAGTACACCGCGTACTACTACCAGGCCGCGACCGAGCTGGGCGCGCCGTTCTTCGACGTCTCGTACCTCAAGGACCAGCTGCACTACGACTACAAGGAGCTGTACTCGGCCCGCTCCTACGTGCCGAAGGAGATCCCGACCGTCTTCAACCCGTACGCGATGCCCGACATCGACCGGTGGGTGAAGCGCGACGGCGAGCGGATCATGTACGTCTACGGCGGCAACGACCCGTGGGGCGCCAAGCCCTTCCGTCTCGGCCGGGGCAGCGAGGACAGCTACGTCTACACCGTGCCCGGCGGCAACCACGGCTCCAACATCGGCAAGCTGCCGGCCGAGCAGTCGGCGGAGGCCACCGCCAAGGTGCTGGAGTGGGCCGGTCTGGGTGACCAGGACGCCGCCCGTTCGCTGGCCAAGTCGCCGCAGCTGATCCCGTCCTTCGGTCCGCTCGACGTGGAGGGCCAGCGGCTGGAGCAGGAGCGCCGCCCGCTGTAACCAGCGGCTGAGCGAGCGCCGAGCACTCCCAGTTACGCCGAGCACGCCGAGTACACCGAGCACGCTTGAGCGAACAAGGTCCCCACGTACCAGGAGGCCGCCCCTGCCCGGGGCGGCCTCCTGCCGTTCTTCCCTCCCCGCCCGCCCCGACCCTGTCCGAAGCACTGAATCAGTGCTTCACTATTTCCATGGCCTACCGACGCACGCCCGCCGTACAAGCCCGCCTGGACGCCCAGCGCGAAGCGGTACTGCAGTCGGCCGCCCTCCTGCTCGCCGAGCGCGGCTACGGCGGCTGCACGATGGCCGCCGTGGCGGACCGCGCCGGGATCGCCACCGGGAGCCTCTACCAGCACTTCGCCAACAAGGCCGAGCTGTCGGTGCAGTTGTTCCGCCGGGTGGTCACCCGCGAGATCGACGCGGTCAACGCGGCCGTCGCCCAGCGGGACTCCCCGCAGCAGCGGATCGCCGCCGTCGTCGAGACCTTCGCCACCCGCGCCCTGCGAGCGCGCCGGCTGGCGTACGCGCTGCTGGTCGAGCCGGCCGACGCGGTGGTGGACCGCGAGCGCCTGGTGTTCCGGCGGGCGTTCCGGGACGTGATCGCCACCGAGATCGCCCGCGCGGTGGCGAGCGGCGAACTGCCCGAACAGGACCCGGTGCTGACGGCCGCGGCCCTGGTCGGCGCGGTCGGCGAGGCCCTGGCCGGCCCGCTCGCGGCGGCCCCCCACCCGAGTGACGACCACCTCGGCGACAACCGACACAGCGACAACCGACACAGCGACAACCAGCACAGCGACAACACCACGGTGGTTCCCGCCCTGGTCTCCTTCACCCTGCGTGCCATGGGAGGACGCGATGACAGCGACGCATGAGGTCACCAACCAGGTACCTCTGCCGTACGGACACGACGCCGCCGCCGACCCGACCCTGCTCGCCGCCCTGGACCGGGCCGGCGCCGGCTGGGCCGAGCCGGAGTTGCGCGAGCTGGGCCGACTGGCCGGCTCCGAGCAGGCCGCCGAGTGGGGCCGGCTGGCCAACGAGAACCCGCCCGTGCTGCGCACCCATGACCGCTTCGGCCACCGCGTCGACGAGGTCGAGTTCCATCCGTACTGGCACGAGTTGATGCGCACCGCCGTCACGTACGGTCTGCACGCCGCGCCCTGGCGGGACGAGCGGCCCGGCGCCCACTCCGCCCGTGCGGCGAAGTTCCTGGTCTGGAGCCAGGTCGAGGCCGGCCACACCTGCCCGATCTCGATGACCTACGCCGCTGTTCCGGCGTTGCGCGCCAACCCGGCCCTGGCCGCCGAGTTGGAGCCGCTGCTGGCTGCCAAGGAGTACGACTACGGGCTGCGCGAGCCGCGCACCAAGCGCGGGCTGATCGCCGGCATGTCGATGACCGAGAAGCAGGGCGGCTCGGACGTCCGCGCCAACACCACCACCGCGGCCCCGCAGCCGGACGGCACCTACCGGATCACGGGCCACAAGTGGTTCACCTCGGCGCCGATGTCGGACCTGTTCCTGACGCTCGCGCAGGCTCCGGGCGGTCTCAGCTGCTTCGTGCTGCCGCGCATCCTCCCCGACGGCAGCCGCAACCGCCTCCACCTGATGCGGCTCAAGGACAAGCTCGGCAACAAGTCCAACGCCTCCGCCGAGCTGGAGTACGACGACGCGGTCGGCTGGCTGGTCGGGGAGGAGGGCCGCGGGGTGCCGACCATCATCGAGATGGTCAACACGACCCGCCTGGACTGCACCATCGGCGCCGCCTCCGGGATGCGCTACGGTGCCACCCGGGCCGTCCACCACGCCCTGCACCGGCGGGCGTTCGGGAGGGCGCTGGTCGACCAGCCGCTGATGCGCAACGTGCTCGCCGACCTGGTGGTGGAGTCCGAGGCGGCCACGATCGTCGCGATGCGGCTCGCCCGGTCCACCGACCTCGCCCAGGCCCACCTCGCCCGGTCCACCGACCTCGCCCAGGCCGTCGGGCGCACCGCCGCCGAGAGTGAAACCGAGGCGCTGGTGCGGCGGTTGGGCCTGGCGGTGGCCAAGTACTGGGTGTGCAAGCGCGGTCCGGCGCACTCCGCCGAGGCGCTGGAGTGCCTGGGCGGCAACGGCTACGTGGAGGAGTCCGGGATGCCCCGGCTCTACCGGGAGGCGCCGCTGGTGTCGATCTGGGAGGGCTCCGGCAACGTCGCCGCCCTGGACGCGCTGCGGGCCATGGCGAAGCGCCCGGAGAGCGTCGAGGCCTTCCTCGGCGAACTCGACGCCGCCGCCGGGGCGGACCGCCGGCTGGACGCGGCCGTCGCCGCGCTGCGCAAGCAGCTCACCGACCTGACCGAGCTGGAGTTCCGCACCCGCCGGCTGGTCGAGTCGATGGCGCTGGCCTTCCAGGGCTCGTTGCTGGTCCGGTACGGCAGCCCGGCGGTGGCGGACGCGTTCTGCGCCAGTCGGCTGGGCGGCGACCACGGGGCGGCCTTCGGCACCCTGCCGTCCGGGGTCGACACCGGGGCGATCATCGACCGTGCCCGTCCGGTGCCCGCGTGAGCGCCCGGGACGCGGCGGACGTCCGCGCGTTCTGGCAGGCCCTCGGGTTGCCCGGCCTGATCGACGTGCACACCCACTTCATGCCGAAGAGCGTCCTCGACAAGGTGTGGGCGTACTTCGACGCGGCCGGCCCGCTCATCGGCCGGCCCTGGCCGATCACCTACCGCGAGGCCGAGGCCGAACGCGTCGATCGGCTGCGGGAGTTCGGGGTGCGGGCGTTCACGTCCATGCTCTACCCGCACAAGCCGGGCATGGCCGCCTGGCTGAACGCCTGGGCCGCCGACTTCGCCGCCCGGACCCCGGACTGCCTGCACACCGCGACCTTCTTCGCCGAACCCGAGGCGCCCGGCTACGTGGCCCGGGCGGTCGAGGGCGGCGCCCGGGTGTTCAAGGCCCACCTGCAGGTCGGCGGCTACGACCCGACGGACCGGCGGCTGGACGACGTCTGGGGGCTGCTCGCCGAGACCGGCATCCCGGTGGTCAGCCACTGCGGATCCGGGCCGGTGGCGGGCAAGTTCACCGGGCCCGGCCCGATCGGCGAGGTGCTGGACCGGCACCCCGGGCTGGTCCTGGTGGTCGCGCACCTCGGCATGTCCGAGTACCGCGACTTCCTCGACCTCGCCGAGCGCCACCCGTCCGTCCGGCTGGACACCACCATGGCGTTCACCGACTTCGTCGAGGCCGAGGACCCGTTCCCGCGCGCCGAACTGCCGCGCCTGCGAGGGCTGCAGGACCGCGTCCTGCTCGGCAGCGACTTCCCCAACATCCCGTACCGGTACGTCCACCAACTGGAGGTGCTGGCCGGGCTGGGCCTGGGGGAGGAGTGGCTGCGCGCCGTCTGCCACGACAACGCCGCAGCCCTGTTCGGGGTGAACTGATCGGGGTGAACTGATCAGGGTGAACTGATCAGGGTGAACCGATGGGGGTGAGCTGATCGGGCTGGGCTGATCACCGCACCGCCCGCAGCACCCCGAGCGCGTCCGCGTGCAGCCCGGGCGCGGCGGCGAGGAAGCTGTCGGAGCCGGCCGTCCAGGCCGCCCCGGTGGCGTCCGTCACCGCCGCGCCCGCCTCGCTCGCGATGAGCGCGCCGGGCAGGAGGTTGCCCGCGTCCGGCCCGTACTGCCAGAACAGTGCCAGGTGCCCGGAGCCGACCTGCGCCACCTGCAGCGCGGTCGGGCCCAGGTTGCGCACCGCCAGTACCGCGCCCGCCATCGCGGACAGCGACTCGCCCGCCCTGCGCAGCGCCACCGGGTCGTCGGCCACCAGGGGCGGCTGGCTGGTGGCGGCGACGGTGGCCGCCAGGTCGCGCTCCATCGGCGTGATCGGCCGCCCGTCCAGCTCGGCGCCGCCGCCCAGCACCGCCCGGTAGGTCCGCCCGCCGTCCAGCTGCGGGGCGTGCACCACGGCCAGCACCGCGGCGCCGTCCCGCACCAGTACGGCGGTGACCGCCCAGTGCGGATGGCCGAGCAGGTACTGCACCGCGCCGTCGGTCGCGTCGCACAGCCACCACTCGCCCTCGGCGGGCACCGAGCCGTCCAACTCCTCCGGCACCCAGCCGGCCTGCGGGCGCAGCGCGGTCAGCCGCTCCCGCAGCTCGGCGGCGGCCGGGCCGTCCAGCTCCGCGAAGCGGGCCCCCGCCTCCGCGAGGGTCCGGGCCGTCGTGGGTTCGGTGGACCGGTGCGCCGCCAGCTTCGCGCCGACCTCGCGCACCGCGCGCTCCACGCCCTCCACCAGCGCCCACAGTCCGGTCGTCGCGGTCGTCTCGGTCGTCACAGCGGTTTCCTCCTCGTTGCGGGCCGGCCGGGCTGGTCCGCTCCGGCTTCCGAGGACAAGGAGTACCGTCGAGGCTGCCGAACGGGTCGCTCCAGCAGCGCACAACGACGGGGATCGGACAGCATGGACCTCAGTACGACTGATCCGGACACCGTCCTGGACGCCCTCGACCGCCGCCTGGTCTGCGCCCTCCAGGTCGACGGACGGGCCGAACCCGGCCGGATCGCCGAGGTGCTGGGCGTCTCGCCCCGCACGGTCACCCGCCGACTGGCCCGGATGCGGCAGGCCGACGTGCTGCGGGTGGTCCGGTTGCCCGACGTCGAGGACGCCGCCGTGGGCGCGCTGCTGCTGCGGGTCCGGGTGCTGAGCGGCCGGGTCGACGCGATCGCGCGGGCGCTGGCCGACCGTCCGGACGTCCCCTTCGTCGACGTGATGCTCGGCGGCCACGAGGTCGGCGCCGTCATGCTGACCGACGCCGGGGCCCGCGACCGCCTGCTGTACGGGCAACTGCCCGCGACCGGCGCCGTCACCGAGACCGCCACCCATGCCGTGCTGCACGCCTTCGCCGACGCCGGGCAGTGGCGGGCCGGCCACCTGACCGACGAGGAGACCGCCGCGCTCGCCCGGCCCGCCGTCCCGCGCCCCGCCGCACCCCCGGCCCTGGACCCCCTCGACCGGGTCCTGCTGGAGCGGCTGGGCGAGGACGCCCGGCAGTCCCACGCGGCCCTGGCCGCGGCCGTCGGCGCGCCGGAGTCGACCGTGCGCCGCCGACTGCAGCGCCTGGACGGGCTCGGCCTGCTGCGCACCCACGCCACCGTCGACCCGAGGCTGCTCGGCATGGCCGTGGACGCCAACCTCTGGCTGGACGTGCCGCCGGGCCGGCTCGCCGAGGTCGGCGCGGCGCTGGCCCGCCACCCGCAGGTCCACGGCGTCTTCGCCACCAGCGGCCCGACCAACCTGCTGGCCACCCTGTTCTGCGCGGACTACGGCGGCCTGTACCGCTTCCTCACCGACACCCTCGGCCCGCTCGGGGCCGCCCGCGTCGAGACCACGATCACCGCCCGCGCGGTGAAACGGGCGGGCGTCCTGCTCCGGCAGCCGCCCCGGAGGCCGTGACCACGGCCCGGGGCCCCGCCCCCGTGCTGGAGGGGGCGCTGGTCGCTACGGCCGACGCTCCGGCCCGACCGTGGACTGCAGGAACCGCGCCGTCTCCGCATCGGCCGGGAGGAAGGTCTCCAGGGCCAACTCGGAGACGGTCACGTCCAGCGGCGTGTTGAAGGTCGCGATGGTGGAGAGGAAGGAGAGCACCCGCCCCTCGTGCCGGATCCGCACCGGCAGCGCGAACGGGAACCCTCCCTCGGTAGGCCGCCCGCCGGGCGGCCGGCCGGGCCGTCCGCGAAGCCCGCCGCGCCCGTCTGCTCTGCCGCGCCCGCCGGGCCGTCGGCCGGCTCGGGGTAGCCGCGGACCTCCTCGTACAGCCGGCGCAGCGATTCGGCGCACCCCAGCTCCAGTCGGCGCTCCATCCGCTCCAACCGGTGCTGCCGCCACTGCCGCAGGTTGACGATGCGCGGCGCCAGCCCGTCCGGGTGGAGGGTGGCCCGGATCGCGTTGAGCGGCGGGCTGCAGCAGCAGCGGGCCGACTCCGGTTCCCGTCGGGCTGCCCATGCCCGCCATGATCGTCATGGCCCAGGACGGTACTCGAACGGGCCCGGTCCGCGAGAGAGGGGGGACGGGGGAGAGGGAGGCGGAGGGGCGGGGCGGGGGAGCGGGGATCAGACGCCGGTGCTGGAGCCCGGACGGATGACCATGATCACCACGACGACGGCCCACAGCAGGTTGAACACCCCGGCCGTCATCGGCAGCAGGCGCAGGCCGCTGACGGCCTTGGTGTGCTGCGCCTCCGCCGGGTCGAGGCCGAGCGCGTCCACGGCGGCCTGCTGGCCGGGCAGCACGAAGAGCAGCAGTACGAGTGCGGCGACGGCGGTCAGCACCATCGAGACGATCAGCCAGGACTGGCCCATCACGTCCATCACCTGGGCCAGGCCGATGCCCAGGACCGGCACCGCGACGCCAAGCAGCGCGTAGATCTGGGTGATCCGGTGCAGGACGCGCAGTACGCCCGCGTCCGAGGCCTGGTCGGGGCCGCCGGCCAGGGCGGCCTTCGCCCGGCGGGGGAACATGCTGACGGCCACCGCGACCGGGCCTATGAACAGGACCGACACGAGGACATGCAGGCTCAGCAGGAACTTGGCCATGGCGGGGCACCCTCTTGATCCGGTGGGCAGCTGGGACGGCGGGCGCGCGTGGTCGGCGCGTCCACGACCAGGCACGCTAACACCGCTTATCCACAGGCCAGGGCCCGGCCCCGGGGCCGCCTCCCACCCCTCTCTCCCCGCTCCCGCTCCTGCCCCCTCAGCCCCCGATCAGCCCGCGGCCGTCAGCTCCACGATCCGCGGCGGGGCGGTGCTGACCGCCGCGACGGCGGCGCCGTGCTCCGGATCGGTCCAGTCGACCAGGTGCAGGTCCTCGTACCGGCTGTGCAGCGGGGCGCCGGGCGGCACGGCCAGCGGCAGGGCGGACAGGTCGATCCGGTCGAGGGTGTCCAGGGTGGCCCGCCCGATCTTGATCAGTGACTCCTTGCGCACCCACTGCCGCAGGAACGCCCGGCCCGGCTCCGGGTCCGCCTCGACCGCGGCCAGCTCGGCCGGGGTGAGCACCCGGCGGGCGACCGCGCCCAGCGAGCCGCTCCGGGCGGCCAGCTCGACGTCCACGCCGATCGGCCGGTACCCGGCGCCCGCGGCGACCACGCCCCGGGTGTGCGACAGGCTCACGTGCACCCCCGGGTGGTCGGGCAGGTACGGCTTGCCATGGTCGGCGAGCCCGCAGTCCGGGCACTGCTGCGCGAGGACCAGGCCGTTCACCGGGACGTCGAGCAGCCGGGCGGCGCAGAGCCGGACCAGCAGGTGCCCGGCGGTGAAGTCGCTCCGCCCGGACTCGTGCCGGAAGCGTGCGGCGCGTTCCCGTTCGAGTGCGGTCAGCAGGTGCTCGCCCGCCCCGGGGTGCCGCAGCACGGCGTCGGCGGACGCCACGGCGACGAGTGGCGCGGCCTGGTCGTGGGCCTCGGTGGTCATGCCCCCAACCTAGCTCCACCCCGGGGCCTCGACGGCGGGGGAGTGCGAGGAGGTGCGAGGGGGGCGGGCCGGGGAGCCCGCTACGGAGTTCGGGCGAGTTTCGAATCGTTTCGAATCCGACCTGAAGGCTCCACAGGGTGCGAATAGTCCGATATGAGGTTGGATGTCACGGATCTGTGGGATTGCCAGCAGATCACACGGACCGAGGCAGGTCGTCCGAACCTGCCCTTTTCTCTGCGCGGAGGAATTGTCGATGGGTCAGGCCACCGGTTCGCCGGATCACAGAACGACCGCCGTGAGAACGCCCGCCACCCGGAGCCGCAGGGCCGTCCGGGTGGCGGTGGCGACCGCCGTCGCCGCCCTGCCGCTGGCCGCGGTGCTGACGGTCGGTTCGGCCGCGCCGCTGGCCCCGCCGCTGGGTGCGTGTGCCGGACCGGCCTGCCCCGCGACCTGGCCGCCGCCGAACAACGGCGACTTCACGGGGCGGGACGCCAACATCAACGTCTTCACCGGTGGCGACTACACCGTGACCGGTCGCGCCGCCGAGGCCGAGGGCAAGATCGTCACGCTGGGGAACCTGACCGTCGACAAGAACGGCGGCGGCGCTTACAACATGGGCGTCGTCGGCGTCGGCTCGCGCGTCGCCCCTCCCAACGGCAGCGACTTCGTGACCACCGGCGGCAACGTCGACGTCAAGACCGGCAACCGCATCCTGATCGGCGGCAGGGACTCGCACGGCCAGGCCTTCGGCAACCTCCGCCACGCGGGCAGCGTGACCGGCACCGTCAACATCGACCCGACCGGGCAGTCGATCCAGGACCCGGACGCCGCCGCGCCGTACCAGACGGTGCTGACCCGGATCGAGGAGGTCTCCGACTGCGTCGGGCGAGCCACCGCGACCGGCACGGTCGACGTCTCCTCCAGCCAGGCGACCCTCACCGGCGACGGGACCAGCGCCAAGCAGGTCTTCAACGTCACCCGGAACCTCGCCTCGCCGAGCGGCGGGCAGATCGGCCTGGTCTTCGCGAACATCCCGGCCGGCGCCACCGTCGTGGTCAACATGCTCGGGGACAGCCCGATCATCAACACCTACACGGGCACCGGTCTGGCGGGCGACCAGACCACCGCCATGCGCTCGAAGCTGATCTACAACTTCCCGACCGCGACCTCGGCCCGGATCCTCGGCAGCGCCCAGTTCCAGGGCTCGGTCCTGGCCGGGAACCCGGGCGGCACCACGACCATCGCCCAGCCGGGCATGAACGGCCGGGTGTACCTGGCGGGCAACCTGATCCACACCGGCACCGGCGGCTACGAGATCCACAGCTACCCGTTCGACGGGGACCTGCCGGACTGCACGGTGACGCCGAGCCCGTCGCCGACCTCGTCCTCCCCGTCGCCGTCCCCCTCGCCCACGTCGCCGACCGTGACCCCCACCTCGCCGTCGCCGACGTCCCCGTCGCCGACCTCGCCGAGTCCGACCTTCCCGTCGCCCACCTCCCCGACCGCGAGCCCCACCTCACCGACCGCCAGCGCGTCGACGTCGAGCGCGCACCCGGCGCCGACCAGCCACCACCCGACCGGGCGCCCGAGCAGCCACCACCCCGGTGGCGGCGGCGAGTTGCCCTCCACCGGAGCGGGCAACGCCCCGGTGGTCTTCGGCCTGGCGGGCATCGGTCTGCTCGGTCTCGGCGGCCTGGCCGTGATGGCCGCCCGCCGGCGCGGCCGCCACAGCTGACGGCTCACACCGGACAGCGGAACGGCTGAACCTCCGTACCTCTGCACCGCCGAACCTCCGAACCGCCGAATCTTCGAACATCTGCACATCAGAACAGCTGATCAGCGGCGCAGGCCGCCCGTGACGACGCGTCGCGGGCGGCCTGCGCCGTGCACCCCGCCGGAGCCGGCCGGCGGCGCGCAGTGGCCCCTACGTCGCCGCCGGGTAGTCCGCGAGCCCCGAGCCGAGCAGGCCGAAGGCCCGTTCCACCGCCGTCTCGACCCGCGTCCGCACCGTCTCGGCCGGCTCCCCGGCCACCATGGCCCGCCGGATCTCGCCGAGGACCGCCCGGTGGGCTCCCGCGACGGCTCCGGCCACCACGTGGGGGAGCGGGTCGTCCGGGGCGGCCCCCGACTCCTCGGCGAGGACGGCGGCCAGTGCCGCCTCGGCCTGCTCGCCGAGTTCGAGCAGTCGGGCCCGCAGCGCGGGGCTGTCCGTGACGATCCGCCAGAACGCCGCCATCCGCGGACTGAGTTCGACCGTCGGCTCCCCGTCCGCGACCGCGGCCAGCAGGTCGGTCCGGACGGCGTCCACGGCGGAGCTGCCGGCGGGGCGGTGCCGGACCACCGAGGCCAGGTGGGCGACCACCGTGTCCTGCCGGTCGAAGAACAGGTCCTCCTTGGTCGGGAAGTAGTTGAAGACCGTGTTGGGCGAGACCCCGGCGGCGCGGGCCACCTCGACCACCGTGACCTGGTCGAACCCGCGCTCGGCGAACAGGCCCATGGCGGTGTCTGCCAGGAGCTCCCGGGTCTGCTGCTTCTTGAGTTCGCGAAGTCCCATGGCGGAATCCTAGGACCAAAACATGTTGTCGCATCAAACTTGCAGTGACACCAAAAATATCGGATACGGTGGCGGCATGGCCTTCACCTTCGGCATCTACCTCGGCGGACTGCTCGGTGACGACACCGGCCTGATCGAGCCCGTCCGCCCCGACGACCCCGCGCAGATCACCGCCGCCCTGCGGGAACTCCAGGGCGGCGCAGCCGAGTTCCTCGTCCGCTCCTACCGCCTGTACCCGGACGGTGCACACACTCCGCAGCGGCCCGAGCAGTACGCCGTGGAGGGGCGGAAGCTGGACCTGGTGCTCCAGTTCCGGGAGCGCAGCGGGGAGTTGGCGGGTTGGCTGGACTTCGTCCGGCGGACGGTCCGGACGGAGGGGCACCGGATCGCCCTCCTCCAGATCTGCGAGGAGCCCAACCTCGACCTCCCGCCCGTGGACGGTGGCATCCCGAACGTCCGCCGGGCGGTGGTCGAAGGCGTCATCGCGGCCAAGGAGGAGGCGCTGGCCTGCGGTCACGGCGAGTTGGCCGTCGGGTTCAACGCGGTGCCGACCTTCGATCCCGCGGACACCTTCTGGCCCGAGCTCGGACGGCTCGCCGACGATCGCTTCCACCGCGCCCTGGACTACGTCGGCCTGGACTTCTTCCCGGACGTCTTCCGCCCGGTGCCGCCCGGCCGACTCGTGGACGCGGTGCGGGCGGTGGTCACCGGATTCCGCCGGGACGCGCTGCCCAAGGCCGGGATCGGGCCCGCCGTCCCGGTGCGGATCTGCGAGAACGGCTGGCCCACCGGCCCTGGGCGGAGCGAGGAGCGGCAGGCCGAGGTGGTGGAGGAGGTGATCCGGACGGTCGCCGGGCTCGCCGCCGAACTCACCGTCACCGGCTACGCGTTCTTCGCCCTGCGGGACGCCGACAGCGCCGGCGCGGGGCCGTTCCACCGCTTCGGCCTGCTGCGCGACGACTACTCGCGCAAGCCCGCCTTCGGCACCTATCGGCGCCTGGTGGCGGAACTGTCCCGCTGAACGGATTGTCCCGCTAAACGGATTGTCCCGCTAAGCAGAACTGTCCCCAAGCGGGACTGCCCCGTCAGGACGGGCCCTGGGAGGGCCGGTTCGCCTCGAAGAAGCGTTCCACCGTCCGGCGCCGGGCGGCGACGGCGTGGACCGGCTCGCCGACCACCCGGCCGGCCAGGGCGACGGCCAGGCCGCCGACGTCCTGCCGGAGCCGGTCGGCGGCCTCGGCCCGGTCGGCGGCGATCCGGGCGTGGCCGGCGGTGAGCAGCCGTTCGCGGTCGCGGACGCCCTCCTCGCGGGCCGCCGCGATCGCCGCCGTGCCCTGTGCGGCGTACTCCTGCCGGACTCGGGCCGCCTCGTGCCGGGCCGCGTCGATCTCCTGCTGGGCGGCGTCCCGGACGGCCTCGGCCTCGGCGCGGACCGCCTCCGCGCGTTCGAGCGGGCCGTCGATCGCCTCCCGCCGTTCCGTCTGCACCCGCTCGATGCGCGGGAGCAGGCGGGAGCCGAGTGCCCACATCATCAGGAAGAGCTGGGCCAGGCCGAGGGCTGTCAGGGAGGGATCGGGCTTGAGCGGGCCGAGTTCGATGTTCACGAGCAACCTCCCCTTGAGTTGACGGCTGGTCAAGAAGGAGGATCCCCAGGGGAGATGGCGATCGAACGCCTGCTCGACATGACCTCCGTCACGTCACGTTCCCGGCGGTGCCACCACCCCGTCGCGCAACGTCCGGCTCACGTCACCTCGCCCCGGCGGGAGAAGCGCTCCGCGCTCCACTCGCCGCTGTCCAGCACCTCGGCCAGCTGCCGGGCGGCGTCCCAGACCTCGGTGTACGAGAGGTAGAGCGGCGTGAAGCCGAAGCGCATCAGGTCCGGCGCGCGGAAGTCGCCGATCACCCCGCGCTCGATCAGCGCCTGCACCACCGGGTAGCCGTCGGCGTGCCGCAGGGCGACCTGGCTGCCGCGCCGGGCGTGGTCGCGCGGGGTCACCACCTCGATGCCGTCCAGGCCCCCGGTCAGCTCGATGAACAGGTCGGTCAGCGCCAGGCTCTTGGCGCGCACCGCCGCGAGGTCGACCCGCTCCCAGACGTCCAGCGAGGCGCCGAGGGCGGCCTGGCCGAGCAGGGACGGCGAGCTGGTCAGGAAGCGGCCGATGCCCGGCTTGGGCTCGTACCCGGGCTCGAAGGCGAACGGGCGGGCGTGGCCGAACCAGCCGCTGAGCGGCTGCAGCGGACCGGCCGCCAGGTGCCGCTCGGCGACGTACAGGAAGGCCGGCGAGCCGGGGCCGCCGTTCAGGTACTTGTAGGTGCAGCCGATCGCGAAGTCGACGTTCGCGGCGCCGAGTTCGACCGGCAGCGCGCCGACCGCGTGGCACACGTCCCAGATCATCAGCGCGCCCGCGGCCTGCACCCGGGCGGTGATCCCGGGCAGGTCCAGCAGCTCGCCGGTGCGGTAGTCCACGAGGGAGAGGACGACCGCGGCGACGTCCCCGTCCAGGTGCCGGTCCAGCTCCTCCGGCCGGATCAGCGCGCTGCGCGCGCCCTCGACCAGGCCGGTGACGCCCTCGGCGATGTACAGGTCGGTCGGGAAGGCCTCGGCGTCGCCGAGCACCGTGCGGCGGCCCGGGCGCAGCCGCAGCGCGGCCGACAGCACCTTGAACAGGTTCACCGAGGTGGTGTCGCAGACGACCACCTCCGCCGCGTCGGCCCCGACCAGCGGCGCGATCCGCCGCCCCAGCCGGTACGGCTGCTCGAACCAGCCGGCGTCGTTCCAGCTGCGGATCAGTTCCCGGCCCCACTCCTCCTCGACCACCTGGCGCACTCGCTCCGAAGTGCGCACCGGCAGCGCGCCCAGCGAGTTGCCGTCCAGGTAGATCACCCCGTCCGGCAGGGCGAACTCCTTGCGGAACGCCGCCAGCGGGTCGACGGCGTCCAGCGCCGCGCACTCGTCGCGCGTGGTCATGCCCATTCCTCGGTCCCCTCGTTCCCGGCCCTGCCCGGTCCGGCCCGATCCGGCCGGCTCCGTCTCGGTTCTTCCCGTCACAGCGCGTCCCGGATCGTCCACAGCTCCGGGAACACGTCCTGCTCGGCCGACTTGCGCAGCCAGGTCAGCCCGCTGGAGCCGCCCGAGCCGGGCTTGCCGCCCATGGTCCGCTTGACCGTGCTGAGGTGCCGCTGGCGCCAGCGGGTGACCCGCTCGGCGACGTCCAGCAGGGCCTCGCCGAGCGGCTGCAGCGCGGCGAACTCCGGCTCGGTGTACACCCGCCGCCAGGCCGCCGCGACCTCCTCGGACGGGCGGTAGCGCTGCTCGGAGACCTCCGGGCGCACCGCCAGGCCGCGCCGTGCCAGCAGCGCCAGCGCCTCGTCGTACAGGCCGGGGGAGCGCAGCGCCTCGGTCAGCTCGTGCTGCGTGCGCGGCATGCCGTCGTACATCTTCAGCAGTGCGGCGTTCTTGTTGCCGAGCAGGAACTCCAGGTGCAGGAAGGCCGCGGACTGGAAGCCGGAGGCCTCGCCGAACAGCGAGCGGAAGGAGTTGAACTCCTGCGGCGTCATGGTGGCCAGCAGGCCCCAGGACTCCGCCAGCACGTCCTGGGTGTGGGTGCCCCGGCGCAGAGCGGCCAGCGCGGCGGGCAGGTCGTCCTCGCGCAGGGCCTGCCCGGCGAGCGTCCACTCGTGCCGCAGCAGGTCGAAGAGCAGCTCCATCACCTGGGTGGTGATGATGAACGACAGTTCGGCCGGCTCCTTGCTGCGCGGGTGCTGCAGCGCGTGCAGCTCGTCCAGGCGCGCGTACTGGGCGTACGGGGTGCTCCGACCCGGCGCCCCGTCCCGACCGAACGACAGGTTGGGTGTCTCCACCGTGTCGTGCCCCATCCCGATCCCTCCTGATCCGTCCGGACGCCCCGCCGCCCGCTGCGGTGAACCAGACGGACTGCCCGGTTCCACCGCGTGCCCATTGTGCGGCGGTGGTGCCCCCCGCTTGAATGGTCGGCGGACACCGCAACCGCCGTTTGATGTTCTGTTCGCGAGGTGTTCGGTCGATTCGCTTTACGAACGAAAATCCCTTGATCCCGACCACCCGGGGAGTCGCCATGGACGCCGTCGACCGCCGCCTGCTGGCCGAGCTGCAGGCCGACGCCCGGCTCTCGTACAACGAACTCTCGCGCCGGGTCAGCCTGTCCGCACCCGCGGTGGCCGAACGGGTCCGCCGCCTGGAAGCCGAGGGGGTGATCAGCGGCTACCACGCCCACGTGGAACCCGCCCGGGCCGGGCTGCCGATCACCGCGCTGGTGCAGATCCAGTGCTACGGCCCCCGCTGCGTGCTGCGCGACCCCGACGTGCCGACCTGGCCGGAGGTGCTCCAACTGCACCGGGTCACCGGCGGCGCCTGCTGCGTGCTGCTGGTCGCGGTGCCGACGATGGCCGAGTTCGAGGCGCTGTGCGACCGGCTCGGCGGCTACGGCCAGCCGTCCAGCTCGATGATCCTCTCCAGCCCGGTGCCGTGGCGGCCGCTGGCGCCCCGCTGACCGGGAGCGCGGGGCGCGAGGGCTGACCAGGACTGCTGAGCGGCCGTGCCGGCCGGGAGCGCGGGGCGGAGGCCGCTGGCCTTGACGCGCACGTCAAGGAGTAGGTTCCCCGTCATGCCGAACGAGCGCCACATCCTGCTGCTGCCGGGGAGCCTGCGGGCCGGCTCCACCAACGAGACCGTGCTGCGCACCGCGGCCGCCGTGGCCGCCGCCACCCCGGGCCTGCGGACCACCTACTACACCGGGCTGGCCGCGCTGCCGCACTTCAACCCGGACCTGGACACCGACCCGCTGCCGGAGCCGGTGGCCGCTCTGCGGGCCGCGATCGGGGCGGCCGACGCGCTGCTGGTCTGCAGCCCCGAGTACGCCGGGACGCTGCCGGGCGCGTTCAAGAACCTGCTGGACTGGACGGTCGGCGGGGTCGAGATCTCGGACAAGCCCACCGCCTGGATCAACGCGGCCGGCCCGGGGCGCGGCGGCGGAGCCGAGGCCACCCTGCGCACCGTCCTCGGCTACACCGGCGCGGCCGTGGTGGACGCGGCCTGCGTCCGGCTGCCGCTGGAGCGCGGGGCGGTCGGCCCGGACGGGCTGGTCGGCGACCCGCTGGTGCGCGAGCGGATCGGCGCGGTGCTGGCCGAGCTGGCCGCCGCCTGAGGCAGCCGGCCGTCGGCCGTCCCGCCTGACCGTGCCCGCCGCCCGACCGCCGTGGGCCGGGCTCAGTGCGCCGTGGGCAGGTGCACCCCGAGCCCGGCCAGGCCCTCCAGGAACAACTCCACGCCGACCGCAGCCAGCAGCAGGCCGAGCAGCCGGGACAGCACCTCCAGCGAGGTCCGGTGGGTGCGCTGCATCAGCGGCGCGAGCAGGGCCACGCAGACGTAGTTGATCACCGTGACGGCCACGTACGCCCCGGCCACGGTGGCCTTCCAGCCCCAGTCGTCCTGGTTGAGGGAGGCGACCAGGACGGCGGTCACCGCGAGCGGGCTGGCGATGTAGGGCAGCAGCAGCTCGCGGATGCCGTCCACCAGTGGGTTCGGCAGGTGCTCGTCCGCCGCGCCGTCGCCCCCGAGGTGGACGCCGAACACCAGGGCGACCGCGTAGACGAAGAAGATCAGTCCGCCCGCGAGCTGCAGCGACTGGTCGCTGATGTGGAACAGCGTGCTGACCTCGTCCGCCGTGAACCCGAGCACCAGGCCGATCACCGCCGAGATGACCGTGCTCCACGCCGCCAGCCGCCGCAGCTCCCGGGTGGTGCGGGTGGTGGCCAGCCGGGCGAAGGCCAACAGGGTCTTGGGCGGGCCGACCACGGCGAAGAAGGTGATGAAGGCGCTGCTCAGGTTGAAGACGAACATGGGCCAAGCATGACCGCGGCCCCCGGGGCGGCCGGTCCGCCACGCCCCGCGGCCGGGCGTGGCGTGGATCCCCCGGGCCGCGGCCCGTTCCCGGCGGGCGGTCCGTTCCCGTCATTCCCGAGTGGCGGCGAATTCGCCCGGATGGCGGCCCCGGCTCGAACGGGTGCGCGCTCTCGGTTGCTATGGAGGCAGGACCGCCGCGCAGCGACCCCGCCGCGCCGGCCGTCCCCACTGGCAGGGACCACTCCGCCGCGGAAACGAGGAACCGACATGTGCCTGAACCGTAAGGACCTGGGCCTGCTGGCCCTGCGCAGCGCGGTCGGCGGGGTGCTGATCGCGCACGGCACCCAGAAGCTGTTCGGCTGGTTCGGGGGCGGTGGCCTGGAGGGCACCACCCAGGCGATGGAGCACATGGGCTTCCAGCCGGCCCGGGAGAGCGCGATCGCGGCCGGCCTCGGCGAGGCGGGCGGCGGCGCGCTGCTGGTGGCCGGGCTGGCCACGCCGGCGGCCGGCGCGGTGGTGGCCGGGACGATGGCGGGCGCGGTGGCCGTGCACGCCCCGGCCGGCTTCTTCGCCATGTCCGGCGGCTACGAGTACCCGGCCTTCCTCGGCGCGACCGGCCTGGCGATCGGTCTGGCCGGCGCCGGACGGTACTCACTGGACCACCTGACCGGCCACGTCTTCGACCGGCCCTGGGTCGGCCTGCTGGCCTTCACCGGCAGCGTGGCCGGAGCGTACGGCGTGGTGGCGCGGCGCCGGCACCTGGTGCGGCTGCGCGAGGAGCGGGCCGCGGTGGAGGCGGACGAGCAGGAGGGCTCGGGGCTGTCCTGACGGGCCCGGGAGCGTGCACGGAATCGTTCGCGGAGTCGTCCGTGGAGCGGTTCAGGGAGCCGTGCACGGGCCGTTCACCCGGAGGCAGTACCCCTGCTGGCGGCTGTCCCCGGGCCCTCGGAGGGTGGGCCGGGAGGCGCGCCGGGCAGCCCGGCGCCGACCGGAAACGAGGACCGCATGGACCGCCAGCCGCTCACCCGGGCCACCTCCGTGACCACCGCACGAACCACCGCACGAGTCACCGCACGAGTCACCGCGCGTTACCTGGACGCGCCGCCGGTGCTCCGCCGACGCCGGTTGGTGGCGGGGGTGTCCGCGGTGGTGGTCGGCGCGGCGGCGTTGGCGGGCTGCTCCTCCGGCAAGAGCGCGAACAGCGTGGCCTCGGAGGCGGCGTCCGCGGTGGAGAAGGGCGCGAGCGCCGCGGCCTCCGCCGCCTCGGCGCTGGCCTCGGGAGCCGGCGGGGCGGGGGCGGCGATCGCCTCGGCGGAGGCGCAGGCCTCGGCGGCGGTGTCGGCGGCCTCCTCGGCCGTGGCCGGGATCAAGGGCGGGCTGGACGCCAAGGGGGACGTCACCGCCGGGGCGGTGACCACCGGTTCGGACGGCAAGGCGCAGGTGCAGCTGACCGTCACCAACCACGGCCGGCAGTCGTACCGGTACGTGATCCAGCTGGACTTCACCGACGAGTCCGGCAAGGTGCTGGACGCGACCGCGGTGACCGTCCAGGACGTGGCCGTCGGGCAGAGCGCCCAGGCCACCGCGCACGGCAACCGGGACCTATCCGGAACCGTCAAGGCCGAGGTGGCCAACGCCGTCCGCTACTGACGCGCGGACGCTACCGATGCCCGGCCGCTGCTGATGTCCGCCGCCGGTGCCCGGCCCTCGGCGCCCGGCTCGGCGCGGGGGCGGAACCTTAAGCGGGGCTCAAGGCCGAACAGCACCCCTTGACGGGCGAGTTGGTCTAGTCCATTTTTATTGCCCAGGTGCAGGGAGCCCCTGAACCGGCGTCAACGGCCTCGTGCCGCGGGCGCCGGTTCGGCGCATCCCGGTGTCCGTCATGGCCTGATCCGCTCGATTCCCCACCCATTCCCGTCATGTCCCGGTCGTCCGGCCCCACCCCGGACGCACCCCCCGGGGCGGGCGGGAACCCCCACAACCAGGAGTCACGCACCCATGCTGCGCTCACGCATCGAAAGGGTCGGGGCCCCGGCCCCGCAGGGCGGTCGCCGACGCCGCCCGAAGAGCCTGGTCGCCGTCGCGGCCGGAACCACCGCCTCCCTGCTGCTCGGCGCGGGCCTCGCACTGTCCGGCGGCGGCGCGGCCAACGCCGCGACCACCAACAGCAGCGGCGCGCCCGCCACCAGCGGCGGCATCAAGGTCGCCTACTACGACCAGTGGTCGATCTACGCGAACGGCTACTACCCCAAGACGATCCAGGACACCGGCGTGGCCGGGAAACTGGACTACCTGATCTACGACTTCGCCAACATCCACCCGAGCGACCTGGGGTGTTTCGAGGCCACCAAGGCCGCCGACACGAACGACAACAACCCCAACGCGGGCGACGGCGCGGGCGACGCGTTCGCCGACTACCAGAAGAGCTTCGGCGCCGACATCTCGGTCGACGGCGTCGGCGACGTCTGGAACCAGCCGATCGCGGGCAACTTCAACCAGCTGAAGAAGCTGAAGGCGAAGAACCCCAACCTCAAGATCCTGATCTCGCTGGGCGGTTGGACCTACTCCAAGTACTTCTCGTCGGCGGCCGCCACGGACGCCTCGCGCAAGCACCTGGTGTCGTCCTGTCTGGACATGTTCATCAAGGGCAACCTCCCGACCGACGCCGGCTACGGCGGCGCGGGGTCGGCGGCCGGCATCTTCGACGGCGTCGACATCGACTGGGAGTACCCGGGCGGCGGCGGCCACACCGGCAACATCTCCAGCCCGGCCGACAAGCAGAACTTCACGGCGCTGCTGAAGGAGTTCCGCACCCAGCTGGACGCGCAGGGCAAGGTCGACAACAAGACCTACGCCCTGTCGGCGGCGGTCGGCGCCGGCCAGGACAAGATCATGAACGTCGAGACGGACAAGATCGGTCAGTACCTGACCTTCCTCGACGTCATGACCTATGACATGCACGGCGGTTGGGATCCGCAGGGGCCGACCAACCACCAGGCCCCGCTCTACTCGGGCCCGAACGACCCGTCGACCCCGGCCAAGCCGGGCAACGGCAAGTACTCGATCGACAACGCCATCAAGGCGTGGACGGTCGGCGACGCGCAGTACGGCATCCCCGGCGGCTTCCCGGCCAACAAGATCAACATGGGCGTGCCGTTCTACTACCGCGGCTGGACCGGCGTCCAGAACAACGGCAAGAACGGCCTCTTCCAGCCCGCCGCCAGCCCGGCGGCCGGTGCGGCGATGTCCGGCAACGTCCCCGGCATCCAGATGTTCAAGGAGCTCGCGGGCTTCGTCGACAACCCGTCCAGGACCTTCTGGGACGACGACGCCAAGGCCACGTACTTCTACGACGGCACCACCTTCTGGAGCGGTGAGGACGCCAAGTCGATCCAGGCCAAGCTCGACTACGCGCACTGCAACGGCCTCGGCGGCTCCTTCGCCTTCTCGCTCTACGACCTGGGCACCAGGACCGCCCTGTTCGACAAGATGGTGAGCGCCACCAACGGCTCCGCCGCCGGCTGCCCGGCCCCGCCGACCGGCACGCCGAGCCCGACCCAGACCCCGACCGGCACGCCGACGGGCACTCCCACCGGCACCCCGACCGGCACGCCGACGGGCACCCCGACCACGCCGGCCACCTGCTCGGCCGCCCCGAGCTGGGACGCGAACGCCACCTACGCGGCCGGCGGCACCAAGGTCTCGTGGAAGGGCCACTACTACACCAACAAGTGGTGGACCAAGGGCGAGGACCCGAGTCTCAGCGGCCAGTGGGGCGTCTGGACCGACAACGGCCCCTGCTGACGGGCCTGAACCGCCGGAGGGCCCACGGGCCCCGCGGCACCTGAAGTCATGAGTCCGGCCCGCCGGGGGAGCACCCCCGGCGGGCCGGACCCGTTCGTTCCCAGGCCCGTCCGTTCTCGTTCGGTGCCCGCCACTCCAGCTCGGGTGCCGGGCCGGCGGCCGCTAGGCCAGGTCGGCCGTGCGCCCGAGCGCGTCCGGCTGGCTCTCCTCGATCCGCCGCAGCATCCGGGCCAGCAGGCCGGACAGGGCGGTGCGCTCCTCGCCCACGACGTCCTGGAGCAGCTCCTCCTCGAACACCGCCGCCATCCGCATCGACTCCAGCCACTTGTCGCGGCCGGTCTCGGTCAGCTCGATGATCACCCGCACCCGGTTGGACTCGTCCCGGTCCCGGGTGACCAGGCCGTCGGCCACCATCCGGTCGATCCGGTGCGTCATCGCCGCCGGGGTGAGCCCCAGCCGCTTGGCCAGCTCGCCCGGCCCCAGCCGGTAGGGGCTGCCGGCGACCACCAGCGCCTTGAGCACCTCCCACTCCGCGGAGGTGATTCCGAGCACAGTCAGCTGACGGTCGTACGCCACGCCCATCCGCCGGGAGACCCGGTTGAGGGTCTGCACGATGGTCTCCACCTGAGGGTCCACGGTGGGGAATTCCCGCTGGTAGAGGGCCACCTGCTCGGCGATGCCGAGTTCCAGGGGGGTGGCCGGAGCGGGCTTGTCGGCAGCCGGCGCCGGCTTGTCCGTAGTCATGCGGACCAGTGTCGCACGGGCGTGCACCCCTTAAGCCTTTGACTCCGCACCCTTCTGGTGCTAAGACTTTATCTCGTCAAACTTTAGCTCTGAAATCTTCTGGACTTAAGAGTATCCAGTCGAAGCCAGGAAGGGATGTGCACGGTGACCGGCACGGTGAAGCAGCAGAGGCAGCAGCGAGGGGGAGCGGGCAGCCCGCTGCGCCGCGTCCAGATCGGCAACGCGCTCAGCGCGTTCGGCAGCGGGTTCACGATGCCGTACATGTTCGTGTACGTGGACCAGGTGCGCGGGCTGGGTTCGCTGGCAGCCGGGATGGTGTTCACCGTCTTCGCGCTGGCGGCCCTCGCCGTCCTGCCGTTCACCGGGCGCGGCATCGACAAGTACGGTCCCCGTCCGGTGCTGCTGGCCGGCACGGCGCTCGCCGCCACCGGCGCGTTCGCCTTCGGCCACGCCGCCGGCACCCCGGCGCTGCTGGTCTCCTCCTTCCTGTTCGGCGCGGGTGTCACCACCTGCCAGCCGGCGCTCGCCACGATGATCGTCCGCTGCTCGACGGCGGCCACCCGCTCGCACGCCTTCGCGCTGCAGTTCACCCTCGTCAACCTGGGCATGGGCATCGGCGCGCTGGTCGGCGGGCAGATCGTGAACGTCTCCGACCCGGCCAGCCTGACCCGTCTGTTCACCATCGAGGCGGCGACCTTCCTCGGCCTGGCCCTGGTCACCGGCACCGCCCGGATGCCCAAGACCCACCTGATAGCCGTCCACGGGAAGGCCGACGGCCCGACGGGCCTGCGCGCGCTGGTCGCCGACAAGGCGATGCTGCGGCTCTGCCTGCTCGCCGGGCTGATCTTCTTCACCTGCTACGGCCAGTTCGAGTCCGGCGTCGCGGCCTTCGCCACCGACACCGTCGGCACCGCGCCCTCCACCCTGGGCCTCGCGATCGGTGCCAACGCGCTGACCATCGTGGTGCTGCAGATGTTCATGGTGCGCATCACCGCGCGCCGCCGCCGCACCACCGCGATGGCCGCGGCCGGCGTGGTCTGGCTCGGCGCCTGGGCGATGGCCCTGCTGGCCGGCCTGATCCGGACCGAGACCATGGCCGCCACGGTCGCCATCGTCTCGATCTACGCCCTCTTCGGTGTCGGCGAGTCGCTGCTCGCGCCCACCATGGGCCCGATGGTGGCCGACCTCGCCCCGGCCAGGCTGCTCGGCACCTACAACGCCGGGTACTCCCTGGTGAAGCAGATAGCGATCGCGGTCGGCCCGGCCGTCGGCGTGCTGCTGGTCGGCTCCGGCACCTGGCCGCTCTACCTCGCGGCGATGGCGGGCTCGACGCTGCTGATCGTCGCCCTGGCGCTGCGGCTGCGCCCCCACCTCACGCCGGAGCAGGACAACGCCGCCCCCGCCGTGGTCCACGCCGTCCCGGTCCGGGAACTGCAGACCGCCGCGTAAGGCGTGCCTGCGAGAGCGCGCGAAACGGGCGCCGACCAGGTCACCTGGTCGGCGCCGTCCTCGCTTGGCTTCACGGGCACCTCCACATAGTGTCGGAGGCTGTTGACCGCCCGGATCCGGCCGCAGCGCCTGGCCCGGGCAGAGCAGACAGGCGAATCGGCGAGGCTATGACGCAAGCGGCGCTCACGCACCCCCCGGCGGCCCCGGCCCCCGCCGCCCCCGCACCGGCCCCGCGCGGCGGCCCGGTCCGCTGGGCGGCCGACCGCTCCGGCTGGCTCGGACCGATCGGCGTCGCGCTCTTCGCAGGCCTTCTGCGGTTCTGGAACCTCGGCTATCCCCACGCCTTCGTCTTCGACGAGACGTACTACCCCAAGGACGCCTGGTCCCTGCTCCAGCAGGGCTACGAGGGCACCTGGCCCGACCACGCCAACGCCGACATCCTGGCTGCCCCGCAGTCCGTCCCGCTCGGTTCCGCCCCCGAGTTCATCGCGCACCCGCCGCTCGGCAAGTGGGTGATGGCGGTCGGCGAGCAGTTGTTCGGCCTGCACCCCTTCGGCTGGCGGTTCATGACCGCCCTGCTCGGCACCGTCACCGTGCTGATGCTGGCCCGGATCGGCCGCCGGCTGTTCGGCTCCACCCTGGTCGGCTGCACCGCCGCGCTGCTGATGTCGGTGGACGGCCTGCAGCTGGTGATGAGCCGGATCGGCCTGCTCGACGGCATCCAGATGTTCTTCGTGCTCGCCGCCTTCGGCAGCCTGCTGGTCGACCGCGACCACGCCCGCGCCCGACTGGCCGACCGGGCGGCGGCCGCAGAGGGCGCCGAGAGCGCAGGGGGAACAATGGGCGCCGACCGGGTGCGGCTCGGCGCGCGCCCCTGGCGGATCGCCGCCGGCGTGCTCCTCGGCGCCGCCTGCGCGGTCAAGTGGAACGGCGCCCCGGTCCTCGCCGCCTTCGGCGTCCTGACCGTCCTGTGGGACCAGTCCGGCCGCCGCGCGGCCGGCGCCCGCCACCCGTGGCGCGCCGTGCTCCGCCGGGACGCCGTACCGGCCTTCCTCGCCATGGTCGGCTCCGCCCTGGTGGTGTACGTCGGCGCCTGGACCGGCTGGCTGGCCGGCGGCGCCAACGGCGGCGGGTACGACCGGCACTGGGCCGACGGCCGCGCCGGGCTCTCCCCGGACACCGTCCTCGGCGTCGGGCTGCCGCAGGTCTCCATGAGCTGGGTGCCCGCGCCGCTGCGCAGCCTGTGGCACTACCACTCGCAGATGTACGACTTCAACACCGGCCTGAGCACCCCGCACACCTACCAGTCCAACCCCTTCGCCTGGCTGGTCGACGGCCGGCCGGTCTCCATGTACTGGGAGCAGGTCCCGGACGGGACGCGCGGCTGCACCTCCTCCGGCGGCTGCGCGGCGCAGATCCTGGGCCTGGGCACCCCGTTCCTGTGGTGGGCGGCCTGCTTCGCGCTGGTCTACCTGCTATGGCGCTGGTTCTTCCGCCGGGACTGGCGCTCGGGCGCGGTGCTGTGCGCGGTGGCCGGGATCTACCTGCCCTGGTTCCGGTACCAGGAGCGGACGATCTTCTCCTTCTACATGGTCGTGCTGGTGCCGTTCCTGTGCCTGGCCGTCGCCCAGATGCTCGGCGCGATGCTCGGCCCGGCCGGCTGCAGCCCCGAGCGCCGCCGGCTCGGCGCGATCGGGGCCGGGGCGGTCGTGCTCGCGATCGTCGGCTGCTTCGCCTTCTTCTACCCGCTGTACACGGCGGAGGTGATCCCCATGTCGTCCTGGCAGGACCGGATGTGGTTCACCAGCTGGATCTGATGGCCCTTGCGGCCTCCGGCGGCCAGCTGCTGCCGGTCACCCCGACGCTCGGGGTGGTCACCGCCGTGCTGCTGCTGGCCGCCGTCGCGGTGGCCGGGCGCGGCCTGCTCGGCCACGGGCACGCGGTGCTGCGGGCCGGGCTGCGGGCGGTGGTGCAGCTGGCCGCCGTCGCCGCGGTGATCAGCTGGGTGGTCGGCTCGCTCTGGTGGTCGACGCTGTTCGTGCTGCTGATGTTCACGGTCGCGGTGCGCACCTCCGGGCGGCGGATGACCCCGGGGCCCGGCTGGGTCTGGGCGGCCGCCCCGATCGGCGCCGGGGTGCTGCCGGTGCTGGCCCTGCTGCTGGGCGTCGGCCTGCTGCCGCCCAAGGGCCTGTCCGTGATCCCGGTCGCGGGCATCCTGATCGGCGGCGCGCTCACCGCGACCTCGCTGGCCGGCCGGCGCGCCCTGGACGAACTGCGGCAGCGGCGCGGGGAGGTGGAGGCGGCGCTGGCGCTCGGCTTCGAGGAGCGCGAGGCCCGACTGGAGATCTGCCGGACGGCCGCGGCGACCTCGCTGGTGCCCGCCCTGGACCAGACCCGGACGGTCGGCCTGGTCACCCTGCCCGGGGCCTTCGTCGGGATGCTGCTCGGCGGGGCCTCGCCCGTCCAGGCGGGGGCGGTGCAGGTGTTCGTGCTGACCGGGTTGCTGGTGGTGGAGTCGGTGGCGATCGTGGTGGTGCTGGAACTGGTCGGCCGGGGCCTGGTGGCGGCTGACGGCTGACGGCCGAAGGCGCCGGGCGGTTGATGACGGCGCCGGGGCACCGGACGGCGTCGGGTACCCTTGGGGGCGTTGAAGGGGAGTAGCCCTCCACCGGACCGTCGACATACTGGCCCCCAGGGGCCCGGCGCCCGGGGCACCGCTCGAAGGAGCGTTGTCGGCGAGACCTTCGGCCGCAGTGCTGTGACCATGACCAGTGCTGTCGGGCCGAAGCGTTCCCCTGACGGAGCTGCGGAGGCCGGGCAGCCCCGACCGAGGAAACCCCCTGATGAGTCTGACCGTTGCCGCGTTGACCTTCGGCATCATCTTCCTGGCCGAACTGCCGGACAAGACCGCGCTGGCCAGCCTGGTGCTCGGCACCAAGTACCGCGCGAGCTACGTGTTCGCGGGCATCGCCGCCGCCTTCGCCCTCCAGGTGGGCATCGCGCTGGTCGCCGGCCACCTGCTCTCACTGCTGCCGCACCGCTGGGTGGAGGGCGTCACCGGCCTGCTCTTCCTGGCCGGCGCGGCGATGCTGCTGTTCCACGGCGGCGGGGACGAGGACGGGCACGCGGCCAAGGAGCCGTCCTCGAACAGCTTCTGGAAGGTGGCGGGAGCCGGCTTCGTGGTGGTCGCGATCGCCGAGTTCGGCGACCTGACCCAGATCATGACCGCCAACCTGGCCGCCAAGTACGCCGATCCGCTGGCCGTCGGCATCGGGTCCTGGCTGGCGCTCTGCGCGGTCGGCGGGATCGCCATCGTGGGCGGGCAGAAGCTGCTCAAGTACGTGCCGATGAAGCTGATCATCCGGGTGGCGGCGGCGATCATGGTGGTGCTGGCGGGCGTCAGCATCGTCGGGGCGATCACCGGCTGACGGCCGTCACCGGCCGCCGACCGTCGTGAGTGCGGGCGAGGGGCGGCCGGTCGGACGGAGGTCAGCAGCCCTGGTCGGCGGTCAGGACGGCCTGGGTCTTGGGACCGTAGACGCCGTCCTCGCCCTTGATGCGGTTGTCGTGCTGGTAGCTGCTGAGCACCGACCGGGTCCAGTAGTCGAAGGTGCCCGTGACGATCGACTTGTCGACGAAGCCGCACTCGGCGGTGTACAGGCGCTGCTGCAGGTCCTTCACGTCCGGTCCGGTCATCCCCATCTGCAGGACGCGCGGCGTGGGCGCCTGGCTGAGGGTGGGCGTCGGCGTCGGGGTGGGGGTCGGCGTGGGCGCCTGAGTCGGAGTGGGGGTCGGCGTCGGTGTGGGCGTCGGTGTGGGCGTGGCCGTCTTCGTCGGTGTCGGTGTCGGCTTGCGGGTGGGCGTCGGCGTCGGACTCGGCGTCTCGCTGGTCGGGGGCGCCACCGGGGCGGGCACCGCCGCGGCCGTCGGGTCCACCGGCACGGGCGCCAGGGTGGTGGTCGGCAACGGCTGCGCCTGCTTGGCCTCCGGCGCGGCGGAGGGCGTCACCGCGTACGCGACGCCGATGGTGAGCGCCACCAGTGCGGCGCCGACCGCTACGAGCAGCCCCTTGCGCTGGGCGAGCGGGTGCTTCGCCGCCTGCTCGGCCGCCCGGCGCGCGGCCCGGCCGCCGACCGCCTCCGGCCCGGCCTCGGCGGGCGTCCGGCCGAAGGGGAACAGTCCGATCTCGCTCCCGGGCTCGTCCGGGGCCTCGGTGCCGTTGCCGTGGCCGTTCCCGTGGCCGGCCCCGGTCCCGTGGCCGAGCCCTGCGGCGGCCTGCGGCGCCGCCGCCGCGTAGGCGCCCGGCCCGGAGGGCGGCACCGGCGGCAGCACGGTGGTGGCGTACGCGTCCGCGTCCGGCCCGAGCGGAGGAGTGACCGGGGCACCGCCCGGGTGCCCCGGAGGGACCGGCGGCAGCACGGTGGTCGCGAACGGGTCCACGACCGGGGTGCCCGCCGGCGGCTCGTCGGCGACCTGGTCGGCCGTCTGCGGGACGTACGGGCGGACCAGCGGCGGCCCTTCGAGGTGGGGCAGGACGGCGGTCTCGGTGAGGCTCGGGTCCGGGACGCAGCCGCACCCGGTTGAGCGTGCGGTGCCGCACGTCGGGCAGTGCTGGTCCGGCATCGGCCGGTCCTCCTCGGTTGTCACGTCGGCCTGGTGGGCGGTCTCGGCGGCTCCGGGGCGGGCCCCGGGCGCACGATCGCGCCTGATTATGCAGGACGGCCCGGGGGGTGCACAGGGGCGTCCGGCCACGGGCGGGGGTGTTGTGCCGGTTGGTGCCGGTTGGCTCCTCCGAGAACGCCCGGGACGCCGCGGATGTCCCCGGTGCTTACGTTCGGCTCAACCCGGCGGAACAAAACAGGACGAATCTGCCAGCATGGTGAGCTGGGAGTGATCATCCGCACGGACCCGCCCGCCGGGGCCGCGACCCTACGGAGCCGCCATGTCCACGGAGACGCCATGACGGACCCGCTCGCCGCGTCCGACCGGAGCCCGGCGGGCGAACCCGGCCCCCCGGCGGCCGCCGTCCCCAACCTCTGGGTGCCGATCGGCGCCCTGCTGCTGGCGATGCTGCTCGCCGCCCTCGACCAGACCATCGTCTCCACGGCGCTGCCCACCATCGTCAGCGACCTCGGCGGCCTCGACCACCTCTCCTGGGTGGTCACCGCCTACCTGCTGGCGTCCACCGCCGCGACCCCGCTGTGGGGCAAGCTCGGCGACATGTACGGCCGGAAGCGCTTCTTCCAGGCCTCCATCGTGATCTTCCTGCTCGGCTCGGTGCTGTGCGGAATCGCCCAGAACATGGGGGAGCTGATCGCCTTCCGGGCGCTGCAGGGCCTGGGCGGCGGCGGGCTGATGGTGCTCTCCCAGGCGATCGTCGGCGACCTCGTCCCGCCCCGGGACCGCGGCCGGTACCAGGGCCTGTTCGGCGCCGTGTTCGGTGTCACCAGCGTGCTCGGGCCGCTGCTCGGCGGCCTGTTCGTCGACCACCTCAGCTGGCGCTGGGTCTTCTACGTCAACCTGCCCGTCGGCGTCGTCGCCCTGGTGGTGATCGCGGCGGTCCTGCACGGGCGGGAAGTGCGGCGCGAGCACCGGATCGACTACCTCGGCACCGCCCTCATCGCCGCCGTCGCCACCTGCCTGGTGCTGATGACCTCTCTCGGCGGCACCACCTGGGCGTGGAGCTCCTGGCAGATCGTCGGCCTCGGCGTGCTCGGCGTGGTGCTGCTGCTCGCCTTCGTCCTCGTCGAGCGGACGGCGGCGGAGCCCGTCCTGCCGCTGCGGCTGTTCCGCTCCCGGACCTTCAGCCTGGTCGCGGTGATCTCCTTCGTGATCGGCTTCGCGATGTTCGGGGCGCTCACCTACCTGCCGACCTTCCTCCAGGTGGTCATGCAGGTCTCGCCCACCACGTCCGGCATCCACATGCTGCCCATGGTGCTCGGCATGCTGCTCACCTCGATCGGCTCCGGCCAGATCGTCGCCCGCACCGGCCGCTACCGGCTCTTCCCGATCGCCGGGACGGCGGTCACGACCATCGGACTGCTGCTGCTCTCCCGGCTGGACGAGCACAGCAGCACGGCCGAGATGAGCGGCTACTTCCTCGTCTTCGGCCTCGGACTGGGCCTGGTGATGCAGGTGCTGGTGCTGATCGTGCAGAACTCGGTCGGCTACGAGGACCTCGGCGTCGCCACCGCGGGCGCGACCTTCTTCCGCTCCATCGGGGCCTCCTTCGGCGTCTCCATCTTCGGAACGATCTTCGCGAGCGGGCTGCGGGACCGGCTCGCCGACGCACTGGCCGGCGTGCCGCTGCCGCCCGGGTTCCGGTCGGAGGTCATCACCTCCGACCCGCGGGTCATCCCCCGGCTGCCGGCCGCCGTCCAGGCCGGGGTCTACCACGCGTACGCCGAGTCGATCACCCGGGTCTTCCTGTACGCGGTGCCCGTCGCGGTCGTCGCCTTCGTGCTGTCGCTCTTCCTGCGCGAACAGAAACTGCGCACCAGCGTCACCGCGCCGGACCTGAGCGAGTCCATCGGACTCAACCCGGTGGAGCGCAGCTCCCTGGACGAAATCGCCCGCGCGCTCTCGGCGTTGAGCACCCGCGAAGCCCGGCGCGACTTCTTCCGGCGGATCACCGCCGCCGCCGGGCTGGACCTGCTGCCCGCCTCCAGCTGGCTGCTCCTGCAGATGCACCAGCACGGTCCGGTCGAGCCGGCGGACCTGGCCGAGCGGCGGATCGTGCCGATCGCCGTCATCGAGCAGGCCGTCCGCGAGGTGGAGGGCCGGGGCCTGGCCGGGCGGACCGGCGGGCTGCCGCTGCGGCTCACCGAACCGGGGGAGGAAGCGGCCCTCCGGCTCGTCGCCGCCCGGCGCGCCCAACTCGCCGACCTGCTGGGGGACTGGGACGAGGAGCAGTACGCCGATCTCGCGGAGCTGCTCACCAGGCTCAGCTCCAGCCTCGGTGCCGACCGGAGGGACCGGCCCGATCCGGTCGGGCCGGAGCCGCCGTACCGGGGCGAGGGGAGATCGTTCTGACGGTCGCCCGCCAGGCCGGCTGGTCGGCGGCCGGCCGCTGGTTCCCCGAGGAGACACGGGAGTTGCTGAAGCGGCAGGGCGGCGTCGGGTGACGTATCGTCGCCTACCGGTACCGGCCGCGTCGGCTGCCCGGGGACGGCACGGTCGTCCCCACCGACATCCGGGCGCAGCCGGAGCAGGGCACGGGATCAGAACGGGAGGGTGCGGCATGCCGCTCGAGATCGAGCGCAAGTTCCTGTTGGACTCCTTCGAGCCGCCGCGGACGGCGGTGCGCCGGCACATCGAACAGGGCTACATCGCGATCAAGGACGACGGGACGGAGGTGCGGCTGCGCCGGATCGGCGACAGCCGCGTCCTCGGCGTCAAGCGCGGGAAGTCCGGTCCCCCCGTCCGGATCGAGGTGGAACGCGAGCTCGACGAGCAGGAGTTCACCGACCTCTGGCCGGCCACCGCCGGTGCCCGGCTGGTCAAGGACCGGTACACCTTCGAGTCGGCCGGCGTCACGGTCTACGCCGACGTCTACCAGGGCGAGTTGGCCGGTCTGATGACCGCCGAGGTGGAGTTCGCCTCGGAGTCCGAGGCGGAGGCGTTCCGCCCGCCGGACTGGTTCGGCGCCGAGATCACCGGGGCGAAGGCGTACAAGAACCAGACCCTCGCCGTCCGGGGGCTCCCCACGTCCTGACGCCGTCCTGGCAGGTGCGCGCCGCGGCCGCCTGTCCGGGTCCGTGGCTGTCCGGGCGCACGCCTGGCCGGGTTCGTGCCTGTCCGGGCGCGCGTCTGTCCGGTCTCACGGCGCGCCGAACCAGCGCGGGGTGTCGAGGCGGAACGGATCGCCGGGGGCGAGTCGGCGCAGGCCGGTCTCCAGTTGGCGCAGCTGGTCCTCGCCGAGGGTCGCCGACCACTCGGCGCGCAGCTCGTCGAAGATCCGGGCGGAGCGGACCAGGCAGTCCACGCCCCGGGCGGTGAGCCGGACCACCTTGCGGCGGGCGTCGGCCGGGTCGCTGCCGCGCTCGACGTAGCCGAGTTGTTCCAGGTTCTCGATGGTCTTGCCCGCCGCCTGCTTGGAGACGCCGAGCCGGCGGCCGAGTTCGACGGCGGTGGTGCCGTGCGGGCCGATCGCCTGGAAGACGAAGCCGTACATCGGGCGCAGGTCCGGGTGTCCCTCGCGGGCGATGCGCTCGTGCAGCTCGTCGATGATCGTGCGGAAGCCGAGCAGCAGGCGCAGCGGCAGCTCGAAGCCCGGTGGGGCGGGTTCGCTCGCGGGTGCGTTCACGGGTTCACTTGACACGATAGACAACCTCATTGACCATATAGACAACTCCATTGTCCATCTTAGGGGATTCCTCCACCATGCCTGTCATCCGCCGGTCCGAAGCCCGCCGCACCGAGACCCCGAACGCCGTCATGACCACCTACGCCTCGCCCACCCAGGGCTCCACCTCCCTCGCCCTGTGGCACGTCGACATGCCCGCCGGCAAGCACGGCCCGCTGCACGCCATGAGCACCGAACAGATCTGGACCTTCCTCACCGGCACCGCCACCGTCCACCACGCAGGCGACACCCTCACCCTCGCCGCCGGCGACACCCTCGTCCTCCCCGCCGACACCGCCCGCCAGATCACCACCGCCGACGGCTTCACCGCCATCGTCACCTCCCCCTCCCCGGCCCACGTCTACAACCCCGACGCCATCACCCCGGAAGACGCCTGCGCCCTCGCCCCGCGCGACGCCGACCGCCTCCTCCCGCCGTGGATCGCGTGAACCGCACCGCGTGAGGTGTAGGACACTGCTGGCAGTGACCGAGCCGGCGGCCGCATCCGAGGCCCCGGCCCACCAGTAAGGAGCGGCATGTCCGTCGTCAAGATCAACGTACTGACGGTGCCGGCCGAGCAGCGCGAGGTGCTGGAACAGCGCTTCGCCTCCCGCGCCGGCGCGGTGGAGAACTCGGACGGCTTCGAGTGGTTCGAACTCCTCCGCCCGGTCGAGGGCACTGACCAGTACCTGGTCTACACCCGCTGGCGCAGCGAGGAGGACTTCAAGGCCTGGATGGAGGGCCCGATGCAGGCCGCCCACCGTGGTGGCGGCGAGGGTGGCGAGGCGCCGAAGCGGCCCGCCGCCTCCGGCTCCACCCTGTGGTCCTTCGAGGTCGTCCAGTCGGCCGGCCCCAAGGGCTGAGCGCTGCGCGGTACTTGTGCACCTCCGGGGGATCCTCGATCCCCCGGAGGTGCCTGCGTATGTCCCCTGTGTCTCGCGGGGAGGCGGCTCAGGCCGGGGTGGGGTGGAGGGCTTCGCGGAGGCGGGGGAGGGGTTCGTGGTCGGTGCGCCAGATGAGGCGGAGGTGGAGGGGCGGGGGTGTGAGGGGGAGCCGGACGAGGGTGCCGGCGGCGAGTTGGGCGTGGACGGCGAAGTCGGGGAGGAGGGCCAGGCCGAGGCCTTGTTCGGCGCAGGCGCGGGTGACGGTGAGGCCGCCGGTGGGGACGCGGTCGACGTCGTGGCCGAGGAGGCGTTCGCCGGCGAGGTGGAAGGAGCAGGTGGGGGCGTTCACCAGGAGTCGTCGGCCGCGCAGGTCCTCGCGGGTGAGGGTGGTGGCGTGGGCGAGTGGGTGGGCGGGGGCGGCGACGAGGGCGAGGGGGACGTCCTGCAGGTCGAGGTGGTCGAGTGGGGCGGGCGGCAGGTAGAAGCCGAGTTCGCCGAGCGGGCCGGCGGTGTCCAGGATCAGCGCGGCCCCCAGTGCCCCGGCGGCGACGCCGCCGAGCAGGCCGTCCCGGGCGGTGTCGGTGTGCAGGGATATCTCCACGTCGGGCCGGTGTTCGGCGAGGCGCGCGAGGACGGCGGGGACGTGGGTGGCAGCGATGGCCTTCAGCGCGCCGAGTCGCAGGCGGGTGCGGGTGGCGGCCACGTCCCGCCGCGCCTGTTCGGCCTGGCCGAGCAGCCGTCGGGACCACGGCAGGAGCCGTTCTCCGGCGGGGGTGAGGGCCGTGCCGCGCGGTGCCCGCTCGAACAGTTCGGTGCCGAGGCTGCGTTCGAGGGCGCGGATCTGCTCGGTGAGGGAGGACGGGGCGAGTCCGAGGGCCACGGCCGCGGCGGCGACGGTGCGGTGGGCGACGACGGCCTCGAAGGCGCGCAACTGACGTAGTTCCACTGGCTCCCCCGAACGCCTTCGCTCCCGGTGCTGCGGGACAGCGTACGGGGTGGTGGAGGGGGCGGTGCCGGGGTGGCGGTTCACTCGCCCGGCGGGCGGAAGGCGACCGGCGCGTCGAAGGCGGCGCGGCGGGTGGCGCGGCGCAGGGCGCGCAGGACGGGGGTGCCGAGGGTGAGGCACAGGACGACGGTCAGGACGGCGCGGGGGAGGTCCCAGCCCAGCGAGGTGGTGAGGCAGTAGGCCGCGAAGCGGACCAGGTTGGCGGGCAGCGGGTCGCCGGGGACGAAGGAGACGGAGCCGGCCAGTCCGCCGATGTACGGCCAGCCCTGGAGGTTCATGACGGTGCCGTAGAGGACGGCGGACAGAGCCCCGTAGCCGGCGAGCAGGAGGAGTTCGCGGCGTCCGCGCAGCGAGGCGGCCCCCGGGAGCAGCCCTGCGCCGAGGCAGACCCAGCCCATCGCCAGCATCTGGAACGGCAGCCACGGCCCGACCCCGCCGGTGAGCAGCGCGGAGGCGAACATCGACAACGAGCCCAGGGCGAAGCCGAATCCGGGACCGAGGACGCGGCCGGAGAGGACCATCAGGAAGAACATCGGCTCCAGGCCCGCCGTTCCGGCGCCCAGCGGGCGCAGGGCGGCACCGGCCGCGGCCAGGACGCCCAGCAGGGCGACGGACTTGGCGTCCAGCCCGGGCGCCCCGCCGCCCGCCTCCCGGCCCTCGGAGATCTGCGCGATGACGACGGCGAGCAGGAGGGGGAGGAGGAGCGCGAACAGCCATGGCGCGTCGGTGGAGTGGCCGACCAGCGCGGACTTGGTGGAGGCGAGCAGCGGCCAGCCGAAGGCCGTCACCCCGACGAGGGAGACCAGCAGCAGGGCCGCGACGGACCGGCGGCCGAGGGGGACCGGACGGTTCATGCGCCGATCGCCTCCGCGACCTGCCGCACGGTGAGCCACGGCCCCGGCGCCAGCACCTTGGCGACCTGCGGGGCGAAGGCGGGGGAGGAGACCACGACCTCCGCGGTCGGTCCGTCCGCGACGATCTCGCCCTCGGCCATGATCACCGTGCGGTGGGCGAGTTCCGCCGCGAGTTCGACGTCGTGCGTCGCCAGGAGGACGCCGTGCCCTTCGGCGGCGAGGTCGCGCAGGATCTCCACCAGCCGGGACTTGGCGGCGTAGTCCAGGCCGCGGGTCGGTTCGTCGAGGAGCAGGAGCGGGGGCCGGGCGGTGAGGACGACGGCGAGTGCGAGGGTGAGCCGCTGGCCCTCGGAGAGGTCGCGGGGGTGGGTGGCGTCGGCGATACCGGGCAGCAGGCGTTCGACGAGGGCGCGGCAGGTGCCGGGTGCGGCGCCCGCGTCGGTGTCCGCCGCGGCGCATTCGGCGGCGACCGATTCGGCGTACAGCAGGTCGCGCGGGTCCTGCGGGACGAGGCCGACCTCGCGGATCAGTTCGGCCGGGCGGGTGCGGTGCGGGGTGCGGCCGCCGACCCGGACGCTGCCGGAGGTGGGGGCGTGCAGGCCGACGAGGCTGCCCAGCAGGGTGGACTTGCCGGCGCCGTTGCGGCCCATCAGGGCGGTGATCTCGCCGGAGCGGAGGAGGAGGTCGACCCCGCGCAGCGCGTGGACCGGGCCCCGCCGGACGGCCAGGCGGTCGGAAACGGCGAGGGGGTCGGAGTTGGCGAGGCGGTCGGGTGCGGCCAGGGCGGAGCCGGTGGGAGCGGCGACGGCGGACGGCGTCCGGCCGTCGAGGCGTTCCCGCAGCCCGGCGGCCTTGCGGCGGGCGTCGCGCACCGACAGCGGCAGCGGCCGCCAACCGGCGAGCCGGCCGAGGCCGACCACGGGCGGGTGCACCGGCGAGTGCGCCATCACCTCGGCCGGCTCGCCCAGGACCGGCGGTTCGCCCGGGGTCAGCAGCAGGACCCGGTCGGCGTACTGGACGACCCGTTCCAGCCGGTGCTCGGCCATCAGCACGGTGGTGCCGAGGTCGTGCACCAGCCGCTGCAGAACGGCCAGTACCTCCTCGGCCGCGCCCGGGTCGAGGGCCGAGGTGGGCTCGTCCAGGACCAGTACCCGCGGGTGCGCGGTGAGCACCGAGCCGATCGCGACGCGCTGCTGCTGGCCCCCGGAGAGGGAGCCCAGTGCGCGGTCGCGCAGGTCGGCGAGGCCGAGCAGGTCGAGGGTCTCCTCGACGCGGCGGCGCATGACGTCGCCCGGCAGGCCCAGCGACTCCATGCCGTAGGCGAGTTCGTCCTCCACGGTGTCGGTGACGAAGTGCGCCAGCGGGTCCTGCCCCACCGTGCCGACCAGGTCGGCGAGTTCGCGGGGCCGGTGCTCGCGGGTGTCCCGGCCGCCGACGGTGACCCGGCCGTGCAGGACGCCGCCGGTGAAGTGCGGTACCAGTGCGCTGACCGTCCCCAGCAGGGTGGACTTGCCGGAGCCCGACGGGCCCACCAGCAGGCAGAGTTCGCCCTCGGGGACGGTGAGGTCGACCCCGCTCAGCACGGGCGCGGCGCAGCCCTCGTACCGGACGGAGACCTGCTCGAAGGTGATCACGATGCCCTCCGGGGCGGGGTCGGGGCGGCGAACGCCGGTACCAGGCCGAGCAGGACGGCCAGGACCGCGGCCAGCGGCAGCGCGGGGACGGTCGGCGGGACGACGGTGGGGGCGAAGGCGGCCGGGTCCTGCGCGGCCAGGTAGGTGGTGAGGGCCGCCACGGCGGCGCCGGACCCGGCGGTCAGCCACTCGGGAACAGCCCAAGGATCGGGCCGGTAGCGGGTCCTGACGGACCGTCGGCTGCCCAGTAGCAGTCCGGCGAAGGCGGCGCCCACGCCGAGCAGCAGGACGGGCAGCGCCCAGCCCGCGCCTCCGGCGGTCAACAGCCCGTACGCGGCCAGGCAGATGCCGAGCAGGCCGGCCAGGGTGAGCGCGGCCGTCGCCCGGGCGAGCCGGCGCGGGATGTCGGCGGTGCGGCCGAAGCCGCGGGTGTCCATGGCGGCGGCCAGGGCGACGGACCGCTCCAACGCCCCTTCCAGGACGGGGAGTCCGACGCTCAACACGGCGGCGATCCCCCGGTCCGTACGGCCGCGCAGTCGCCGCGCGGCGCTCAGTCGGCGGACGTCGGCGACCAGGTTCGGCGCGAAGGTCATCGCCACCACCACCGCCACGCCCGCCTCGTAGAGCGCCCCGGGCAGGGTGCGCAGCAGCCGGGCCGGACTGGCGAGGGAGTTGGCGGCGCCGACGCAGACCAGCAGGGTCGCCAGGCGGAGCCCGTCGTACAGCGCCGCGAGCAGCCCCTCGACGGTGACCCGGCCGCCGATCCGCACGCCCTGCGCCCAGGTGGGCAGCGGTACTTCGGGCAGTGTGAACAGCACGTGGGTGCCGGGGATCGGTGAGCCGAGGAAGACGGCGAACACCAGCCGGATGCCGAGCACCAGCAGGCCCAGGCGCAGGAACGCCCCGTACGAACGCGACCAGGGCGCGTCGCCGCGCCGGGCCGCGACCACGTAGCCGGCGACCGTGGCGAGCAGCAGCAGGATCGCCGGATTGGTGGTGCGGGTCGCCGCCGCGCCCAGCCCGAGTGCCCACAACCACCAGGCCCCGGGGTGCAGTTGGCGGGGGCCGGTGGGCGGTCGGGTGCGACGGGCGGTGCTGCTCACGGGGACTTTCCTGGAGGGGGTGGGGTCAGGAGGGACGGCGGCGGCGGGCCTGCCAGACGGCGCCCCCGGCGAGGACGGCGACCAGCGCGCCCCCGGCGATCAGGCCGACGTCGGGGCCACCGCCGTGGTCGGCGGCCGTGCTGCCGCTGCCCGCAGCGGCGGCGCCCGCCGCGCCGACCTGGTCGGCGCAGCCCGCCTTGGGGTACCCGGCGATGGCGCACAGCAGCCCGTTGGTGTCGTACCGCAGCGGCGGGGCGACGGCGGCCAGCACCTCGGCGGAGGTGGCGCGCGGCGCGACGCTGGCGCACGCCGTCCGCGGCTGCGGCACCGAGGCGGCGGCTGGTTCGGCAGACGACCCGGCGGTGGGCCCGGCGGTCGATCCGGTGTCCGCGGCGGTCCCGAAGTCCAGCACGACGGCCACCCGCTTGTGCCCGTCCTGCGCGGGCGTGTCCGCGCAGACGGCTGCGAAGCTCCCGGCCGTGCGCGGCTTCGCGGCGTCCTGCCCGCCGTCCGGACTCGTCGCGAACCGCCACCCGTCCACGGCGCCGTCCGGCGGGACCGCGATGGCCGGCCCCTGCTGCTGGTACGCCCAGCCCCCGTCCTCGGCGCCGCGCCAGAACGACCAGTACCGGTACCCCGCCGCTTCGGCAGGCGCAGCACCGGCGAACACCAGCAGCGCCCCGACCAGCGGCAGGAGCATGGCGGCGACTCGGCTGCGCACCCGGGCGGTGCGACGGCTGCGCACCCGGGCGGCGCGCGGGTGGCGGGTCGGGAGCGTCACAGGTTCGGGTTGCGCTTGCGCTGGAGGCTGAGGAGGAGCCCGCCGCCGACGCCGATGAGCAGGCCGATGCCGATGACCCAGTACTGGCCGATGCCGTCGGTCTTCTTCCTCGCCGGGGTGGCCCCGTCCGAGGCGGCGGCGGTGGCCTTGGGGGCGGGGCCGAGGGCGGTGAGCTTGCCGGTGAGGTCGGGGGCGGGGCGGTGGTCCGCCTGGGAGACCAGGAGGAGGGTGGCGGTGGCGCCGGCGTCGGTGCCGTTCTTGGTCCAGGCGTCCTGGTGCTGGTCGAGCCAGTCGACGGCGCCGGAGGCCTGGTCGGGGTGGCCGCTCTGGATGAGGGCGAGGGCGGCCCAGGCCGTCGCGGTGTAGTCGGGGCTCGGGGCGGCGCCCGGGGTGGTGAGGGTGAGGTGCTCGCCGCCCGCCGCGAGTTGGGCGGTGAGGTAGGCGCCGACGGCCTCGCCTGACTCGGCGTGCGGGATGGTGGCGGGGGCGGAGCCGTCGGAGCAGACGAGGGCCTTGGGTTCCGCGTCGGCGCGGACCGAGGTGGCGACCGGCAGGTGGCCGCCCGCCGCGGCGAGCGCGGCCTGGGCACTGGCCAGGGCGTTGGGGGTGAGGGCGCCGGTGCCGGCGTCCGGCTGGTAGGCGAAGGCGCCGCGCTGGTCGGCGGGGGCGGTGCAGCCGAGCTGGAAGCGGGCGAGCCCGTCGAACGCGTTCTTCCCGGCACCAGCACCGGCAGCAGCAGTGGCACTGGCACCGGCACCGGCAGCAGCACCGGCAGTGGCCCCGCCGTTCCCCGCCTTGGCGACGCTCGCCGGGTCGGTCCTGGCGGCGAACAGCGCGTTGACGGCGAGCCCGGTGGAGTTGGCGTCGCCCGGGCTGCCCGGGTTGTAGGCCCAGCTGCCGTCGGTGTTCTGGTTGGCCCGGAGCCAGGCGACGCCCCGGTCGACGGCGGGCTGGTGCCCGCCGAGGGCGACCAGGGCCTGGATGGCGACGGCGGTGGCGTTGCTGTCCTCGGTCTTGGCGTCGCAGGCCGTGCCGGCCGCCCGGTAGGAGGGCCAGCCGCCGTCCTCGCACTGCTGGCCGGCGAGCCAGTCCACCGCCGAGTCGGCCGGGGTGACCTTGGCGGCCGTCAGCGCGGTGAGGGCCAGTGCCTGCCGCCACACGCCGTCGTACGTCGGGTCGCTCTTGCCGTACAGGCCGTCGGGGACGGCGGCCGGGGTGGGCGCGGGACTGTCGGCCAGGGCCGGTCCGGCGGCGACGCCGGCGAGCAGCGCGGCGGACAGGGCGGCGGCGCCCAGGCGGGCGGCGGTCAGCATGGTGCGGTTGTGCCTTTCGGTGAGCGGTGGTGGCCCGGGCGGGGCCGCCGTTCCGTGGTCCTCGACGGTGCCGGGCCGGTACATGTCCGGGTCGGCCGCCGGGGCGGTCGCCGGGCGGCCGGGGTGGCACCGGGCTCACGGTTGCGGGGTCAGCGCCGGATTCGCACCGGATTCGCACCGGCTTCCCCCGGGGGAGGAGCGGGATGGAGTCGAGCTGCCCGTCGACTCTATCCGCCGGACCGAACCCGGCGGCGGGCCGCGGCGGGAACAGGTTCCAGTCGGGGCGCGCCCGCGCGGCGGATCGAGCGGCCGGGCCGGGGCCTCACGGCAGCGTGAGCAGCCGGGCCGCGGTGTGCAGGTCGGCCCGGACCTCGGCGATCGAGGCGCGCCCGGAGAGCCAGGCGACGAGCGCCGAGTGCCAGGTGTGCTCGATCACCCGCACGGCCGCGCGCTGGCTCTCGCTGGGCGGGCCCGACTGGCCGATGGCGTCCAGGATGAGCTGCCCGGTGGCCGCGCTGACCTCGTCCACCTCGGTGCCGACCGAGCGGTCCGCGAAGGACAGCGCCCGGACCATCGCCTCGGCCAGCAGCGGCTCGCGCTGCAGCGCGTGGAACGCGCGGGTGAGCGTGTCGGCGACCCGCAGGGCCGGCTCCGCGTCGGTCGGCGGGTGCCGGCGGATGTGCTCGTGCAGGCCCCGCAACTGCTCCAGCATCACCGCGACCAGCAGGTGCACCTTGGACGGGAAGTACCGGTACAGGGTGCCGAGCGCGACCTGCGCGCTCTCCGCGACCTCCCGCATCTGCACCGCCTCGTACCCGCCCCGCGACGCCAGCGCGGTGGCCGCCCGCAGGATCCGCCGCCGGCGCTCGGCCTGGCGTGCGGTCAGCGGCAGCTCGGCGGTCCGGAGCACGACGGGCTCCGGGCGCACGGGCTCGGCCGCCGGCGACGAGGGCAACGGGGACGAGGGCAACGGCGGCAACGGCGGCGGCGATGAGGGTGGCAACGGCGGCAAGGGTGCTCCCGGGCGGGGCGAGAGTGGCGGCGTACTCCACAGGTCAGCTGTTCGGCACGTCAGCTGTTCGGCAGGTCAGCTGGTGGGCAGGTCAGCTGGTGGGCAGGTCGGCGTGGCGGGAATCACCAGCCCTGGCACCTGAGGAAAAGCTACGGGCCGGTATCTTCGAGGTCTCTCATTGTTCACGTGGTCGATGACGAGTTCCAGGGCCACTGAAACCTGATCTACTTTAGCGACCGGCAGCACCGGCCGGCAGCACGAACAGCAGCTAGAGAAGAGGGCCCAGGATGACCGCGCAGCCGCTGCGGATTGCCCTGCTGTCGTACCGCGGGGATCCCTTCTGTGGCGGTCAGGGCGTGTACGTACGGCACCTCTCCCGCGAGCTGGCCAGGCTCGGCCACCACGTGGACGTGATCGGGGCCCAGCCGTTCCCCGTGCTGGACGCGGTCGACGGCCCCGGCTCGGTGCGCCTGGTCGAGCTGCCCAGCCTGGACCTCTACCGCGCGGACGACCCGTTCCGCACGCCCGCCCGCGGTGAGTTCCGCGGCCCGGTCGACGTGCTGGAGTTCGCGACCATGCGCACCGGCGGCTTCCCCGAGCCGCTGACCTTCTCGCTGCGCGCCCGGCAGTACCTGGCCGCGCACAAGGGCCGCTACGACGTGGTGCACGACAACCAGACCCTCGGCTACGGCCTGCTGGGCCTGCACCGGCACGGCTTCCCGCTGGTCACCACGATCCACCACCCGGTCACCGTGGACCGGCAGTTGGAGCTGGACGCGGCCGCCACCCGGCTCAAGCGGCTCTCGCTGCGCCGCTGGTACGCCTTCACCCGGATGCAGCGCCGGGTCGCCGCCCGGCTGGACCACGTGATCACCGTCTCCGGCACCTCGCAGCGCGAGATCGCCGAGCACCTCGGCGCCGCGCCCGGCGCCATCTCGGTGGTGCCGATCGGCGCCGACACCCGGCTGTGGTCGCCCTCGGACGCGGTCGGCCGGGTGCCCGGCCGGATCGTCACCACGTCCAGCGCGGACGTCCCGCTGAAGGGCCTGGTCTTCCTGGTCGAGGCGCTCGCCAAGGTCCGCACCGAGCGGGACGCCCACCTGGTGGTGGTCGGCAAGCCGCAGAAGGAGGACGGGCCGGTGGCCGAGGCGGTGCGCCGCTTCGGGCTGGCGGAGCACATCGAGTTCCGCAGCGGTCTGACCGACCAGGAGCTGGTCGACCTCTACCGCTCGGCCGAGGTGGCCTGCGTCCCGTCGCTGTACGAGGGCTTCTCGCTGCCCGCCGCCGAGGCGATGGCCACCGGCACCCCGCTGGTCGCCACCACCGGCGGGGCGATCCCCGAGGTGGCCGGGCCGGACGGGCAGACCTGCCTGGCGGTGCCGCCCGGGGAGGCGGACACGCTGGCCGCCGCGCTCGGCCGGCTGCTGGACGACCCGGAGCTGCGCGCCAGGCTCGGCGCGGCCGGCCGGGAACGGGTGCTGGCCCGGTTCACCTGGGAGCGGGCCGCCGAGCTGACCGCCGACGCGTACCGCGCGGCGATCGCCACCGGCGTCGGCGCCCGGGCCCGCTCGGGGCCCGGCTGGCGGTACGTGGCCTAGCGGCCCGGGCCGGGTGTGCCGACGCGGAGCCGTCGCCCGACGCGACGCACGCGTGGTCCGGCGAAGCTCGCCGAATTCCACCGAAGGTCACCGAAGGCCGACGAAGCCCGACCAGGCCGACGAAGCCCGACCAGGCCCGATCGAAGCCCGACGAGGTGTGACGAAGCGTCAAGAACGCTTGGTAGCAATAGGAATGGGAGTCCCGCAGTGCTGACCGTCGATTTCTCGCGCTTTCCGCTCGCCGCCGGCGACCGGGTGCTCGACCTGGGCTGCGGCGGGGGCCGGCACGCGTTCGAGTGCTACCGCCGCGGCGCCAACGTGATCGCCCTCGACCAGAACGCCGAGGAGATCGCCGAGGTCACGAAGTGGTTCGCGGCGATGGAGCAGGCCGGTGAGGCCCCCGAGGGCGCGTCGGCGGTCGCGATGCAGGGCAACGCGCTGGCCCTGCCGTTCGAGGACGAGTACTTCGACAAGATCATCATCTCCGAGGTGATGGAGCACATCCCCGACGACAAGGGCGTGCTCGCCGAGATGTTCCGCGTCCTCAAGCCGGGCGGCCTGCTCGCCGTCACCGTGCCGCGCTGGCTGCCCGAGAAGATCTGCTGGGCGCTGTCCGACGAGTACCACGAGGTCGAGGGCGGCCACATCCGCATCTACCGGGGCGACGAACTGCTCGGCAAGCTCAAGGACGCGGGCCTGCAGCCCTACGGCACCCACCACGCGCACGCGCTGCACTCGCCGTACTGGTGGATCAAGTGCGCGGTCGGCGTGAACAACGACAAGGCGCTGCCGGTCAAGGCCTACCACCAGCTGCTGGTCTGGGACATCGTCGGCACCCCGGTGGTCAGCACCCTCACCAAGGCCGCCGAGCGGGCGCTCAACCCGGTCATCGGCAAGAGCTTCGTCGCGTACGCCGCCAAGCCGCAGCGGGCGACGGCATGACCGCCGCCGTCCCGGACTCGCTGCTGCTCGACGGGGTGCTCGACGCCGAGCAGGCCGCAGACACCGTCCGCAGCATCCTCGCCGAGCAGCGCCCCGACGGCGCCCTGCCGTGGTTCGCCGGCCACCACCTGGACCCGTGGGACCACACCGAGGCCGCGATGGCCCTCGACACGGCCGGCGAGCACGCCGCCGCCGAGGCCGCCTACCGCTGGCTCGCCGCCAACCAGAACCCGGACGGCTCCTGGTACGCCGCCTACACCGACGGCGTGGTCACCGACCGGGCCAAGGAGAGCAACTTCTGCGCCTACGTGGCGGTCGGGATCTGGCACCACCACCTCAGCTCCGGCGACGACGCCTTCCTGGAGTGGATCTGGCCGGTCGTCCGGCGCGCCCTGGACTTCGTCACCGCCCTGCGGCTGCCCGGCGGCCCGATCGCCTGGCGGGTCGACGACGACGGCGCCGCCACCGGCGAGGCACTGCTCACCGGCTCGTCCAGCATCCTGCACGCGCTGCGCTGCGGCCTGGCCATCGCCGACTACCTGGAGGAGCCGCAGCCCGACTGGGAGCTCGCGGCCGGCCGGCTGCGGCACGCCATCGCCCACCACCCCGAGCGGTTCCTGGACAAGGGCCGCTACTCGATGGACTGGTACTACCCGGTGCTCGGCACCGGCCTGCGCGGCGACGCGGCGGTGGCCCGGATCGAGCGGGACTGGGAGCGCTTCGTCGTCCCCGGCCTCGGCGTGCGCTGCGTCAGCGACCGCCCCTGGGTGACCGGCGGCGAGAGCGCCGAACTGGCCCTCGCGCTCTGGGCGATCGGGCAGTCCGACCGCGCGGTGGACATCCTGCGCTGGATCCAGAAGCACCTGCGGCACGAGGACGGCTCGTACTGGACCGGGTACGTCTTCGAGGACGACGCGATCTGGCCGCAGGAGCGCACCACCTGGACGGCCGGGGCGCTGCTGCTCGCGGTGGCCGCCCTCGGCGGTGACCCGGCGACGGTCGCGGTCTTCGGCGGGGACCACCTGCCCGCCGGGCTGGTGGTCCAGGACTGCTGCTGAGCGCAGCGGCTGCGCTCGGAGCGGCCGCGCGGAGCGACTGCGCGCAACGGCTGACGCGGAAGGGCGGGACCGGAGAAGACCGGTCCCGCCCTTCCGCGTGTGCCCGCGGCGTCAGCCGCGCTGCAGGCCCGCGGTGTCGGACAGCACGCCCTGGGTGCCGTCCGGCAGCTGCGCGACCAGCGCGGCACCGCGCTGCTCGACGGCCAGGTACCAGGTACCGGGCACGACCTCGCCGACCGGGGCGCCGGCCGGGTTGTCCTTCGGAGCCAGCTGGCGCGGGGCCGGGACGGCGAACCAGAACGGCTGGAAGTCCGCCGCCGGGGCGGCCGGCTGCTGCGCGGCCGGGGCCGGCTGCGGGGCCGGCGCACCGGCGTCCTGCGGCTGACCGGGGTGGACCGGCTGACCGGGCTGCGGCTGGCCGGGGGCCGGGTAGCCGTAGCCGGGCTGGGCGCCGAACGCCGGGTCGTGGCCCGGCGCCGGGTAGCCGTACTGGCCGGGCTGACCGGGCGCACCCGGGTGGCCGGGCTGTCCCGGGACGGGGTAGCCGCCCTGGTACGGGGCGGCCGGGCGGTCGGAGACCAGTGGGGCCTTCAGCGCGGGCACCAGCGGGCTCGCGGCGGCCGCGCCCGCGAGCACGATCAGCGCGATGAAGCCCAGCCAGGCGCCGAAGCCGTGGCTGATGCTGCCGCCGGACGGACCGCCGCCCAGCGACCACACCGAGGTCCACAGCGCCGCGACGGCGAAGGCGATGCCCCACTGGTCCAGCCGCAGGCCGAGCACCTGGCGGCTGGCCGCCGCCTGGCCCTGGAAGCGCTGCACCAGGATCAGCACCGCCGCGGCGATGCCCAGCAGGTAGATCGAGGGCAGGATGGGGAACAGCTCGGTGCTCCACGCGTTCTGCGAGGCGTTGGGCCCGCAGTACCGGCCGGCGCAGCTCACGGTCCAGTAAGGCAGGAAGGAGGCGATGAAGAGCAGGACGGCCGCGCCTGCGACGGCGGCGTCTCCCCTGGTGAGAGCGCGCAGATTCACTAACGTTCCCCTCGTTGACGTGTCGTGGACGGTGCTTCGTGCGGTCGGGCTGACCGGTCGAAACTCCCGAACGGACCAGAAGCCTAGGCCCAACCGTCCTGCCGGTGCACGGCGGGACCGGGAACGGGGCGAAGTCGTTGCAAACCGCGCGGGCCGGGCGCAGGGCCGTCCGCCGGGGTGTGCGGTCCAACTTCCGTACTGGGCCTTCGAATCCGCTATTGCGTCGTCAGGAAAGCGGTCAGCGCGTCGGCGATCCCCTGGGCCGCTTGCTGGCGCCACTGAGGGTCCGTCATCCGCTTCGCGTCCGTCGAGTTGCGCATGTTACCGCACTCGATGAACACCTTGGGGACGGTGGACAGGTTGAGGCCGCCCAGGTCGGAACGGGTGTCCAGGCCCTGGTTCGCGACGTAGTCGGCGTACGGCTCGCCGGTCGCGGTGCGGAACTGGTCGCGCAGCAGCAGACCGAGCCGGTGCGAGGGTTCGACGATCGCGGAGTTGTCCGCCTTACCGGCCACCACCTTGGCCGGCATGATCACGTGGAACCCGCTGCCACTCGCCGGGCCGCCGTCGCCGTGCACCGAGACCGCGGCGTCGGCGTGCGCGTCGGCACCGGCCTTGGCGCGCTCGTCGATGCACGGGCCCCAGGGGCGGTCGCCGTCCTGCACCAGCACCACCGTGGCGCCCCGGGCGGCCAGGATGGCGCGGGCCCGGCGGGAGACGTCCAAGGTGTACTCGGCCTCGGTGTAGCCGGCGTTGGTCTCCGTCCCGGTGGTGTCGCACTCCTTGCGGGCGTTGCCGATGTCGACCTGGCGGTTGATCTCGGTGGTGTGCGCGGAGTTGCCGGGGTTGTGGCCGGGGTCGAGGAGGACGGTGCGGCCGGCCAGGCCGTTCGCCCCGGCGGAGTTCGGGGTGGCGTTCGGAGTGGCGGTCGGAGTGGCGGTCGGAGTGGCGGTCGGAGCGGCGTTCGGAGAGGCGGTCGGAGCGTCGGAGGGGGGCGGCGGTGCGGCGGGCGCCGTGGCGGGGTCGGCGGTGACCGCCGGGGTGACGGCGGCCTGCGCCGTGGCGGCAGCCGAGACGGCGACCGCGGCGCCCGCCGGATCGGAGTGGTCGAGGGCCCGCCAGCCGAACCAGCCCGCCGTACAGAGCGGAACGACCGCCGCCACCACCGTGGTGACGCGCAGCGGGGTGGAACGGCGGGTGCGGGGGTCGGTGCCGGTCACGGGTGGATCAGATCCTGTCCTGGGTGCGCGGGGTGAGGCCGTAGCTGTTCGCGATCGGGTTCCACTTGTTCATGAAGTCCGTCTTCGCCTGCGTGGCCTGCGGGTTGAGCTCGTCCGCGTGCTTCTTGTCCTGGCTGGTCGGGGCCTTGCCGGAGCAGCCCTGGGCGGCGACGGCGCGCGCCCAGCTCGCGTACGCCTTGTCGATCTCGGCGGACAACTGCCAGGCGGATTTCAGCGAGTTCAGCGCGTCCGCGCCGCCCGGCACGTCCGTGACGCTCACGTTGGCGAGCTTGGCCAGCAGCGCGGTCCGCTGGTTGGCACCGTTGTCGAAGACCTGGGCCGCGCTCTCGATGTCGGCCTTCGCCGGACAACTGGTCACCTTGGCGACGGCGCTGCCGATCGGGGCCTTCGCGTTCTCGCCCTCGGTGAGCAGGCCGTCCAGCGCCTGGGCCTGGGCCTGGGCGTTGGGCCCGGCGCCGGTCGCGGTCGGGGACGGCGTGCCGGCGGGCGAGGCGGGGGCGCTCGCGGCGCCGCTCGGGGCGGCGTCCGTGCCGGCGGGCGCCGGAGCGGGCGGCGGATTGCCCGTACCGGTGGTGGGTGCGGTCGCGGGCGGCGCGGCCTGGCCGCCCTTGTCGCCGCTCCTGGCCGCGAACAGCAGGCCGCCGCCGATCGCCAGCACCAGCAGCACCGCGAAGCCGATCAGCAGCGGGGTCTTGCGGTTCGCCGGGCGGCCGGCGTCGTCCCCGTCGTCGCCCCCGTCGTCGCCCTCGTGGGCGGTCGGGTAGGCGCTCGGGTAGTCGGGCTGGGCGCCGTACGGGGGCTGCGGTGGGGCGCCGTACGGGGATTGCGGCGGGGCGCCGTACGGGGGCTGTGGCGGAGCGGCGGGGGGCTGGGGGTAGCCGTAGCCCTGCGGCGCCTGGTGCGGGGCCGGGTACGGCGCGGCCGGGGGCTGCCCGGCGGCGGGCGGGGAAGAGGGGAAGGGGGAGGCGGCCGGCGGCTGCGGGGCGGTGGCGCGGGGGATCGGGGCGGTCGGCGGGTCGTAGCCGGGCGCGGTGGCCAGGTACGGGCGGGCGCCCAGCGGCGGGCCCTGGTCGCCGACGGCGCCGGGCCCGGGCGGCGGGGCGACCGGGCCGGGGCGGGGCGCTGCGGGGGCGGCGGGCGCCTCGGGGGCGGGTTCGGCGCCGGTCGGGGGCTGCGGGCCGCGCACCCAGCCGCCGGCGCCGCCGCGCGCCGTGGGATCCCAGACCGCCGGAGCGGTGTTCTGCTGGTCCGTCATGTCGCTGCTGGCCCCCACCGTCCGCCGATGCTCTGCCTGGTGCTGGCGGCCACCGTACCGGTCGAACCCCAGCACGACAGCCCCGGCACGACGTTAGGGCATCGGTGCGGGGCGGTGCGGCGGCTCGGTGGAGCCGGGCGGGGAGCTCATCGGATCCACGCGATGCGCCCGTGGGTGGGTCAGCGGGCGGAGCGGCGCAGGACGCGCAGCGAGCCGGTCACCGCGACCTCCTCGAAGCCCTCGGCGAGCGCCCGCAGGTACACCCGGTACGGGGCCTGGCCGCCGTCCGCCGGGTCCGGGAAGACGTCGTGGACCACCAGCAGGCCCTCCGGCGCCAGGTGCGGCACCCAGCCCTCGTAGTCGCCGGTCGCGTGCTCGTCGGTGTGCCCGCCGTCGATGAACACCAGGGCGAGCGGGCGCCCCCACAGCGCGGCGATCCGCGGCGAGCGGCCGACCAGCGCCACCACGTGCTCCTCCAGCCCGGCGGCGTGCAGGGCGCGGCGGAACCGCGGCAGGGTGTCCATCAGGCCGACCTCGGGGTCGACCAGGCTCGCGTCGTGGTACTCCCAGCCGGGCTGCTGCTCCTCCGAGCCGCGGTGGTGGTCCACGGTCAGCGCGACCGTCCCGGCCTCCCGGGCCGCCGCCGCCAGCAGGATCGCCGAGCGGCCGCAGTAGGTGCCGATCTCCAGCACCGGCAGGCCGGTGCCGCGGGCCGCCGACACCGCCGCCGCGTACAGCGCCAGCCCCTCGTCCACCGGCATGAAGCCGGTGGCCGCCTCGAACGCCGCCAGCACCTCGGGCGCCGGGCGGGCGCTCTGCAGCAGGTCGGACATGTGGTGCTCCTCGGGGTCGGGCATCGACGGACGTACGTTCACGGACGTGCTCGGACCCTACTGGACGGTAGGCCTGCTGGTGGCGGTGGGGACCGTCCGGCCGGGCAGGCCGGGCTGCCGGGTACCGGCCCGGCTCAGCCCGCGAGCAGGTCGGCGGCGATCCGGGCCCGGTGCGGTGCCAGTTCGGCGGCGATCGCCTCGCCTTCGGCCGGGGAGAGGGCGACGGTGGCCGGACGGTGGCCGCCGCGCTGGACCAGCGCGATCCGCAGGTGGGTCGGTGGGTGGGAGGAGTCCACGGCGGCCCGGTCGCGGGCGCTCAGCCGGAGCAGACGCTCCCGTTCCGTCGCGGGGACGGAAGCGAGGTGCTCCCGCATCCGCTCCCAGAGCAGTTCCGGCCCTCCGGACGGCTCCGGGGCGGTCGGCTTCTGCGGTTCGGGCTGCCCCGCGGTCCGGCCCCGGCCGCGGCGCACCGTCCGGGGGCGCCTGCGCTCCTCGGCGCGGATCCGGTCGACGGCGGTCGCCGCCGCACCGACGAGCATGAACACCGCCAGCATGCCGCGCGCCGCCTCGCTGCCGCCGACCCGGACGGCGAGGGCGTCCGCCCGGTATTCGGCCTGCTGGCCGGCGCGCAACGTGAGCCGGTCGAACAGCAACAGGCCCTGGTACATCAGCCAGGCGAGGACCCGGAGCAGGGCCGCGCCGATGATCGCCCCGAGCTTGACCAGCAACGGGGTGCCATCGAAGCGCGGACCGCCCGGCTCCTGCGATCCGACCGACGTGCCCCAGCCGCGGCCCCGGCCTCCGCGCGCCATGTCGTACCAGGCCGCGAGCGCCGAGACCGCGCTGTGCAGCCAGAGCGAGCGCCGGTGGTCGCCGTTGACGTGGTGGCCGAACTCGTGCCCGAGCAGGGCGATCCGCTGCCGATCGTCCAACGCCTCCCAGAGCGGCAGGCCGAGGGTGAGGACGGGCCGACGGCGGAGTCCGACGAGCCCGTACGAGGCGTTGAACTCGTCGGTGATCACGATGACGTGCGCGGGGGCGGCGCCGATCTCGGCGGCCACCCGGTCGGCCAGCCCGTACAGGACCGGCGCCCGGGTGCGGTCGAGGACGTTCCAGCCGCGCGGCAGCCGTCCCAGTCGCGGCCGGAGGGCGAGGACGATCACCAGGACGACCGCACCCAGGCCGCACTGCACGGCGCCGCCGGTGACGAGCAGCCAGACCCCCAGGCAGCACAGGGCGAGCGTCACGAGGTGGATCAGACCGGCCGCGACGGAGGCCAGCACCCAGTCGCGCCGGGCGGTGGGGGAGGGCCTGCCCTCGGACTGCTCCTCGAACAGCCGGTCGGAGCGGGCGGCGGCGGCCCGCTCACGCCGGGTGGGTGCCGGGGCGTCGTCCTGACCGGGGACCAGGTTCCGGTCACAGCCGGGGCACCAGGCGGTGAAGCGCGGGTCGGAGGTCAGCGCCGCGCCGCACCGGGGGCAGGGCTCGCCGTGGCGGGGGCGGTCGGACGAGGTCCGGGTGGGTATCGGCACGTCGGTGATCATCGCGTGGGCGGGGTGTGGACGGGGAGCGAATTTCCACAGTTCTGCCGCCCGGTTGTTGTGGAACGCGTTCTAGTCGGGCCGCGCCCCCCGGTGTCACAATCGGGCCCGTCCGAGGACCCACCCCGCGTCACGCCATGCCCCCGGGAGCAGCCCCATGCGCGCAGCCGTCCTGCACACGACCGGCCAGGACACCCTCGACGTCCGCGATGACGTGACCGCGATCGGCTTCGGGAAGGGCGCCGTCCGCGTCCGGATGCGCGCCGCGAGTCTCTGCCACTCCGACCTCTCCGCGATGAGCGGCGTCCTGCCGCAGCCCGCCCCCTTCGTCCCCGGGCACGAAGGCGCCGGAGACGTCCTGGAGGTCGGCGAGGGCGTCACCGGCCTCGCCGTCGGCGACCGCGTGGTGCTCTGCTGGATGGCCCCCTGCGGCCACTGCGACCACTGCCGGCGGGACCGCGGCCACCTGTGCGTCGCCAGCCTGCGCCGGCTCGGCGCCCCGGGCTTCCGGATCGAGGCGGGCGGCCTGACCGCCTCCGGCTTCTACGGCACCGGAGCCTTCGCCGACGAGGTCGTGGTCTCCGCCGACGCCCTCATCAAGGTGCCCGCCGACCTCCCGTACGAGGCCGCCGCGCTGATCGGCTGCGGAGTGACCACGGGCGTCGGCGCCGCGGTGCACACGGCCGCGGTCGAGCCGGGCGCCTCCGTCGCGGTGATCGGCGCGGGCGGCGTCGGCGTCGCCACCGTGCAGGGCGCCCGGGTCTGCGGCGCGGGCCGGATCACCGTCGTCGACCCGATCGCCTCGCGCCGCGAACGCGCCCTCGCCTTCGGGGCCACCGAGGCCATCGCCCCCGAGGAGCTGAAGGCGGTCGCCAAGAAGCTGCCCGGCGGCGGCTTCGACTACGTCTTCGAGGCCGTCGGCCGCGCGGCCACCGTCCGGGCCGGCTACGACGCGGCCCGCCGCGGCGGCGCCGTGGTCGTCATCGGCGCGGGTGCGCAGGACGACCTCGCGCAGTTCACCATGGGCGAGCTGTTCTTCAACGAGAAGCGCCTGCTCCCCTCGCTCTACGGCGGCGCGACGGTGAGCCGCACCGTCGCGCTGGTCGTCGACCTCTGGCGGGCCGGGCGGATCGACCTCGGCGGCATGATCACCCACCGGGTGGGGCTGAAGGACGTCAACGAGGCGATCGCGCAGATGCGCAGTGGCGAGGCGCTGCGGACCGTCGTGACGATGGACTGACCGCACTGCCGCACTGCCGCGATGTCCGGGCGGTTCTGGCGCCTTGACGGGCGAGGGCCCGCCGGGGGAATGCTGCTCCCCCTCGGCGGGCCCTGGGCGTGCTGCCTGCGTGTCGCGTGCGTGCTGCGTGCGTGCTCGCGGCCGCGTGTTCGCGTTGTCGCGTCCTCGCGGGTGTGGTCAGCCCCGCGCCGCGGCGGCGCGGTGGCGGCCGTGCGGGTCGGACCCCGGCCTGTCGTCGGGGGCGGAGTGGCCGCGGTGGCGGCCGTGCGCGCTGTATGCGGCCGTCTTCTCGTCGGCGTCGGTCCCCTTGGTGGCGGGGCCGGTGGTGTCGGTGAGGGTGTCGGACATGAGAAATCGTCTTTTCCGTGCTGAGGGTTGCAGGTCATCGGCGCCCGGCCGGCGCCGGTGGCGCGCGGTCAGGTCCCCGATCGGGCGCTCCGTACGCGCCCGTAGCCGGTGATCGCGGCCCGTGCCCCGGCCACCATAACGGCCGGAACGTACGAGATCCTATCGAGATCACGACGCGAGTCCGGCGCTGCTCCGGGGCACCGAACCGAGCCAGTGGCCGACCAGCTCCCGGTAGAGCGGCGACAGCACCTGCAGGTCGCCGTGCCGGGCCAGCACCCCGCGCCCGCCGTCCAACAGCAGCACCCGGTCCGCCCGCAGCGCGGAACTGATGCGGTGCGCCACCACCACCAGCGTCCCCGGCCGGGCGGCGAAGGCCGCAGGGCGAGGCCCAGCGCGAGGGTCCAGCCGGTGGGGCGGCGGGGCAACTCGAAGCTCCCGTCGGAGAGTCGGAACACGGAGGTACGCGGAGGAGCGGGCCGGTTATGCGCGCGGGCGGGAAGACGGGTGCCGTCCCTGCCTGTCCGGACAGGCAGGGACGGCACCCGGCTGCTACCGCCCGCTCAGCGGTCGGCCGAGCCGGTGGCTCAGCTGACGGTGAAGAGCAGGCAGGTCAGGATGAGACAGGTGTACTGGCAGCCGTTGCCGTGGCCGGTCAGCTCGACGGACTCGGTCTCCGGCAGGTCCTGCAGCGCCGCGAGGTCGGTCTCGAAGTCCACCATGTTCTCCATGATCGGTTCCTCCCCTTGAGGTCACGCCCGCCGCGATCTGCCTGCGGGCGCAGGGTGTTGCACCCCGGGCGGCCTCCATCCACCGCTCCGGGGGTGTGCCCCGGGCCTCAGCGAGCCCGGGAGTCTGGGAATGCGGGCGGTCGAGCCCGATCGAGCCCGATCGAGCCCGATCGAGTCGGATCAAGCCCGGTCGAGCCCGGCCAGCCAGGTCAGCCCGGCCGGCCGGTCCGCAGGAACGCGGCCAGCAGTTCGTGCAGCACGGCGGCGCCTTCCTCGGCGAGCACCTCGTGCCCGGAGCCGGCCGCCTCGACGTACCGGAAGTCCTGGCCCTCGACGCGGCCGATCCGCAGCAACTCGTGCCGCAGCGAGCGGGATTGGCTCACCGGCACGACCTCGTCCCGGTTGCCGTGCACGACCAGGAGCGGCGCGGTCAGCCGGTGCGCCAGCTGCAGCACGTCGCGCGGCCCGCGGGCGTCGGCGATCGTTTCGCCACCGCCCAGGCGGGTGGTCAACGCCCGTACGGGGGGCGCCGCTTCGGCGAGCAGCCGGGCGCCGGACAGGAACGGTGCGACCACCGCGCAGCGGGCGACGTGTTCGGCCGGTGCGTGCGCGGCGGCCAGCAGCGCCAGGAACGCGCCGTAGCTGACCCCGAACAACGCGGGCGGCTCCAGGCCGAGCGCCGCCCGCTGGCCGGCGATGCCGTCCAGCAGGTACAGCACGTCGTCCAGGTCGGGCCCGCCCCAGGCGCCCCGGATGGCCATCGCGTGCGCCACGCCGTAGCCGGTGGAGCCGCGCTGGTTCGGCGCGACCACCGCCAGGCCCTCGGCGGCCATCCGCTGCAGGGCCGGGTCGAACTCCAGCCGCCAGGCGTCCGCCGGGCCGCCGTGCAGGGCCAGCACCAGGTGCGGGCTGCTCAGCCAGGCGTCCCCGCCGTACACCACGGCTTCCAACGGGCCTGCCGGGCCCGCCAGTTCGAGGCTCTGGGCGGGGTGCCAGCGGCCGCCGTCGCCAGGCGGGGTGCTGCCGTCCAGCCGCCAGCCGGGAGGCGGGGTCCGGACGGGGCGCACCGCGCCGGGCTGCCAGGGCAGTACGGTGTCCCGCCAGGGCCCGGGCAGTCCGGAGGTCAGCGGCGCGAGTTGGAGCGGCAGCGGCATCGGGCCGGTGGCGGCCGGCACCGGCCCGTGGGCCAGCAGCGCGTCCACGTCCAGGGTGGCCAGCGCCGCCGGGTGGCCGGGCGAGGAGTACGGCATCCGCAGCCCCGCCGCGTCCCAGTGCCCGACCGCGCCGAGCCGACCGGGCGGCACCGGCAGCGGGTCCAGCCGCCCGGCGGACGGCTGCCACACGGCGAGCGCCGAGCCCGCGCCGTGGTCGATCTGCACCGCGACCCGGGGGCCGTCCGCCCCCCGCCGCAGCGCGACCGGCCGCAGGAACATGCCCGCGACGTGCAGGCACTCCGGGAACCGCAGCGGCGCGCCGCCGTCGAGGACGCCCCAGCCGAGCCGGTCGGTGCCGGGCGCGTCGCTGCGCACCATCGCGAACCGGCTGTCCGGGTCGAACAGCACCAGGCGGTCGTTGCTGCGCTCGCCGATCTCCAGCAGCGGGGTGGTGGCGCCGCTGCGCAGGTCGAGCACCACGCTGCGCACCAGGCCGGTGTTCACCCGGTCCAGCGCGAGCAGCGCGCCCGCGTGGTCCAGCCAGGCGCCGCCGCCGTGCAATCCCGGGATCTCGGCGGCCTGTTCCGGTGCGCTGCCGTCCGTGCGCAGCAGCCAGACGGTGGTCGCCGGGCGGGTGTCGGTGCCGAGGGCGACGGCCACCGGCGTCCGGGGGCCGGCGCCCGCCGGTACCGGGAGCGGCAGCAGGCGCAGCCCGGCCATCCGGAGGGAGGCCAACGGCTGCTCCACGGCGGCGTTCTCGCCGTACGAGAGGCGGACCAGGTCGTGCCGCTCGCCGTCGTGCCGGCAGATCAGCACCGCGCCGTCCGGCAGGGCGACCAGCTGCGAACGCAGGCTCTCCGAGCGGTTGCCGGACAGCGGCAGCGCGAGCGGCGCGGCCGGGGCGCCGTCCTGCGGCAGTCGCCAACTCTCCACGTACCAGCCGCTGTCGGCGGACGAGGCGAGGCAGGCGGCATGGCTGCCGTCGGCAGCGAAGGTGAAGCTCAGCCGGCGCAGGGCCTGGGTCATGGTCCGGGTGGCCACATTCATGCTCCGCTCACCCCGCCGGTACCGGAGGGGAGTTGGCGTACGGTGGGCGGTGTCGGGTCCAGCCAGAGCCGTGGGCCGCCGTGGCGCAGCCGCAGCAGGAAGGCCAACGGGCCTGCCGTGCCGGTGCCGTAGGCGGGCGCGCAGCCCGTACCGGTCTCGTCGGGGAGCACCAGGAGGCCGTCGCGCAGGGCCGCGCGGGCGGCGATGAGGGCGGCCAACTGCTCGGCGCCGGTGCGGAATCCGGGCTCGCCGGTGGCCTCGGCGAGGTCCAGCAGGTACTCGCCGTCGCCGGCCAGCCCGTGGCAGGCGCTCACGCCGCCGTGCCAGCGGGCCGCCAGGACCGCGCGTCCGGCGGCGCGGGCCAGGTCGAGCGTGGCGGCGTCGCCGGTCGCCCGCGCGAGCCGCAGCAGGAAGCTGCCCGCGCCGGAGGAGCCGCTGCACCAGTGGGAGAGCCGGATGTGCTCCGGGTCGGCCGCGCTCTGCGGCCACCAGGCGCTCTGGCGGCCGTCGCCCCACCGGGCGGTCGCGGCGAGGGTCCGCCCGGCGTCGGTGGCGCCGGTGAGCAGGGCCTGGTCGCCGGTCGCCCCGGCGGCGGCCAGGAGGAAGGCACCCACGCCGGCCACGCCGTGGGCGAAGCCGAGGTGGGTGATCCCGGCGAGCGCGGAGTCGAAGCCCTCGGGCACCGGCCAGACCGTCCCGTACGGTTCGCGGCGGGCGGCGGCGAGCAGTGTGCGGGCGCCGTGGGCGGCGCGGTCGAGGAAGTCCGAGCTGCCGAAGCCGTCGACGGGTGCGCCGGGGCCGGCGAAGTGGTCGGCGGCGAACCGGAGTTGGGTGAACCCGGAGCCGGCCGCGCCATGGCAGACGTCGGGGTTGGGCCACTCGACGGCGATCCGGCGGGCGAGCCCGGCGGCCCGGTCGGCCAGGTCGGTGGCGCCGAGGGCCCGGGCGGCGTCCAGCAGGGCCCAGGCGGTGCCGGAGCGGCCGAAGTGCAGCCCGGGCAGTACCACCGGCTCGGCGGCGATGCGCCGTTCGATCCAGTCGGCGGCGGTCCGGGCCGTCCGCGCGGCCTCCGCCCGCACCTCGTCCGGCAGGTGCTCGGCCGCGACCGCCCGGGCCAGCACGGCCAGCACGCCGGCGGCCCCGTGCTGCACGTTGCACGGATCCGTCCGCTCTCCGGCGGGCACCACGGGCCACAGCCGGTCCCGCCGCCCCGGGGTGGCGGTGGCGGCGAGGTGCCGCAGGCCGTCGGCGAGGAGGCGGTCGAGGGGCGGGGCGTCGTCGGCGCCCACCGGTGCGGCGGCTGCGCGGGTGGCTGCGCGGGTGATGGCCGGGCCTGCGCCCTGCCGGGCGGTGGCGTGCCAGAGGGGCGTGACGGCGGCGGGCTGCGCACTCCCGGGCCGCGCCTGCCGAGCGCTGACGCCGCCCCCGCCGTCGCGCAGTGCCTCGCCGCCCGCCGGCGCCTCGCCGCCCGCCGGCGCCTCACCGCCCCCCGCCGCCTCGCCGTCGCGCAGCGCCTCCCGTACCCGGGCGAGGCCCCACCTCTGCTGCGGGTCTTCGGCCCGCAGCCCGAGGATCGCCGGTGCCAGGCGCCGTGCCGTGGCCCCGGTGCGGGCCGCGAGGGCGAGCCAGCGGCCGAGTCGTTCGGCGACCGGGCGGCCCTGCGGGAGGTCGTCCGGCAGCAGCGGGTCGTGGCCGGTGGCCAGGAGGAAGAGCAGGCCGCCGAGGGCGTACAGGTCGACGGCCGGGTCGGCGACGCAGGTGCCCGCGAGGGCGAGCCGGCCGGGCCCGTGTTCGGGTGCGCGGTAGCCGGGGGTGCCGGCCGATCCGGCGGCGCGGCCGGTCTCGGCGGCGAGTTCGAGGTCGACCAGCCGCAGGGTGCCGTCGGGGCGGACCATGACGTTGCCGGGGGAGAGGTCGCGCAGGACCAGCCCGTGGGCGTGCACCCGCTCGACCAGGTCGAGGAGGGCGTGCGCGACCGGTCCGGCCTCGGCCCAGTCGACGTCGGGGCTGCCGTCGCGCCGCAGCCGGGCGGCGACCCAGCTGCCTAGCGGCTGTCCGGCGATTCGTTCCTGCACCAGGAAGACGGAGTCGTCCTGTTCGATCAGTTCGACGGCGCGCGGTGCCAGGCCGTGCCCGGCCAGGCGGTCGAGCAGCGCGGCCTCGTGCCGCAGCGCGTCCCGGGCGTCGGTGCCAGCGCGGTCGACCTCGATGTGCGCCCGAGCCTGCTTGACCACGACCTCGGCGCCGCTCGACGCCTCCCGCCCGAGGAACACCCCGCCCTTGGCGCCGTGCCGCACGGCGGCCGTCACCGCGTACCGCCCGGCCAGCAGCACGCCGCCCCTGCGCCGTGCGCCGCCAGTAGCCTCGGAGCGCAGCGGATCCCGCACCCACCCCGGCGCCCGGTACGAGCCCCCGCGGACGTCCTCGGCCCGCTCTCCGCCCGGCCCGCGCAGCACTGATCGGTACTCGCCGTCGTTGCCCAGCTCGGCCGGCAGTGCGAACGCGCCGTACCGGTAGTGCACCCGGCTGCCGGGCCGGTACGGCCGGTCGGAGAGCACCACGGGCCCCGGCAGCCCGGCGGTGGCCCGGTCGAGCTCGGCCGCCAGCCGCTGGAACTGGGCGTCGTCCGCCGGGTAGACGGTGATGAACTTGCCAGCCGAACCACGGTCGCTGTTACGGGAGTTGAGTTCGCTCAGCCGCTCCTGCGCGGCGGCGAACTTGAAGCTGCACGGGTCCGCGGCGAGCACCCGGACGACCGCCGCGAGCACCTCCTCGCCGACCGCCGAGGCCGCGCTCACGTGCAGCTTCCAGCCCTGCTCGGGCAGGGGCGAGGGCGCGGCCGGCCTGGCCGTGCACCAGAAGCCGCCGACGGTGACATTCCAGCCGCCGTCGCCTCCCCGGCCTCCGGCGCCGGCCAGGGCCGCCCGCGCCGCCTCCGGCCACGGACCGGCGGCCTCCGCTCCGCGCCCCACCGGTCCGCTCCCCGCCGACCCCCGGTCGCCGGCCGTACGCAGCGATGTGCCCGCCTTCATGTGCCACCACATCCCTTCGTCCCGGCCGCCGCCCATGGGTGCCCAGTGCTCGTCGCCATCCCTCGCACGCCCCTCGCACGCCCTTGCGGGGTCGAGGAGGACGAGGCCTGGGCCGGCGGGATCCGGCCCCGCCCACGGGGTGCCCGCCCCGGTTGTCGGCCGGGGCGACCGGGGCAACTCCCGTTCGCAGAAGCGAAGTTAGTTTCGAGCAAGCCGCCCGCTCAACGCAGAGCCGGTCACTTCACTCGTAAGGGTGATCAAGAGGCGGTTTCGAATTCGTACGAGAGCTCCGATGTGAGCAGTGGACGCCAGGCGTACCGGTGCGAACGGCCGACGCGGCCCGGTCCGGACGCCTCCGTCGCAGGTTGACGCGCATCCGTACGCCCACGGCACCCCCGTCCGAACCCCGCCCGGACCGGTTCGAACGCCGGGCCCCGAACGGCCGAGGCCCGACCGCCGCCGCGCGCACGGTAGTCTCGACAGGTGCCGAAACTGTCCGACGTCATCACCGCGCTCGAAGAGGTCTACCCGCCGCAGTGGGCGGAGTCCTGGGACGCCGTCGGCCTGGTCTGCGGAGACCCTCAGGCCGAGGTCCGCCGCGTGCTGTTCGCCGTCGACCCGGTCCGGACGGTCGTCGACGAGGCGGTGGAGTGGGGCGCCGACCTGGTGGTCACCCACCACCCCCTCTACCTGCGCGGCACCACCAGCGTCGCCGCCACCACCGCCAAGGGCCGGGTGGTGCACACGCTGATCACCAACGGCATCGCCCTGCACGTCGCCCACACCAACGCCGACCACGCCGACCCCGGCGTCTCGGACGCGCTGGCCGAGGCGGTGGGCCTGTGGGTGACCGGTCCGCTGGTGCCGGACCCGACCGACCCGCTGGGCCGCCGCGGCACCGGCCGGATCGGCCTGCTGGAGCCCCCGCTGCCGCTGTCCGCGTTCGCCGCGCGGGTCGCCGGGGGCCTGCCCGCCACCGCCGCCGGCGTCCGCGTCGCGGGTGACCCGAACCGGCTGGTCAGCCGGGTCGCGGTGTGCGGCGGCTCGGGCGACGGCTTCCTCGCCGACGTACGGGCGGCCGGCGTGGACGCCTACGTGACCGCCGACCTGCGCCACCACCCGGCCTCCGAGGCCGCCGAGACGGCGCCCGTCGCCCTGGTCGACGCCGCCCACTGGGCCACCGAGTGGCCCTGGCTCGGCCTGGCCGAGCGCGCCCTGCGGTCCGCCGCCGACAAGCGCGGCTGGGCCGTGGAGACCAAGGTCTCCCACCGGGTCACCGACCCGTGGACCGCGCACGCCCCCATGTCCTTCACCGCCTGACCCGATCCACAGGAGCTCTCCCCTTGAACGCCGCGCCCGCCGACCAGATCCGCCTGCTCGACCTCCAGGCCATCGACTCCAAGCTCGACCAGCTGGCTCACCGGCGCCGGATGCTGCCCGAGCACGCCGAGATCGAGAAGGCGACCGCCGACCACACCGCGCTCAAGTCCCTCGTCGTCGCCGCCGAGGCCCAGAAGGGCGACACCGCCCGCGAGCTGACCAAGGCCGAGCAGGACGTCGAGCAGGTCCGCGCCCGGGCCGCCCGCAACCAGCAGCGCCTGGACTCCGGCGCGATCACCTCGCCGAAGGACCTGGAGAACCTCCAGCACGAGATCGGCTCGCTTGCCAAGCGCCAGGGCGACCTGGAGGACATCGTGCTGGAGATCATGGAGCGCCAGGAGAGCGCCAAGTCCCGGGTCGAGGAGCTGTCCGCCCGGCTGGAGCACTCCACCGTCGTCCTCACCGACGCCGAGGGCCGCCGCGACGCCTCCTTCGCCGAGATCGACACCGAGGCCGACAAGGTCAAGCGCGACCGCGAGGCCGTCGCCGCCGTCATCCCCGCCGACCTGCTGAAGCTGTACACCAAGCTGCGCGAGACGCAGGGCGGCGTCGGCGCGGCCCGCCTCTACCAGCGCCGCTGCGAGGGCTGCCGCACCGAGTTCTCGATCACCGAGCTGAACGCCATCAAGGCCGAGCCCGCCGACAAGGTCGTCCGCTGCGAGAACTGCTCGCGGATCCTGGTCCGCACCGCCGACGCGGGCGTCTGAGCCGGTGGCGGCGCGCTTCATCGTCGAGGCGGACGGCGGGGCCCGGGGCAACCCGGGGCCGGCCGGCTACGGCGCGGTGGTCCGCGCCGGGGACACCGGGCAGATCGTCGCCGAAGCCGCCGAGTTCATCGGCCACGCCACCAACAACGTGGCCGAGTACAGGGGCCTGATCGCCGGCCTCAAGGCGGCCCGCGACCTCGACCCGGACGCCTCGGTGGACGTCCGGATGGACTCCAAGCTGGTCGTCGAGCAGATGTCCGGGCGCTGGAAGATCAAGCACCCCGACATGCAGCCGCTCGCCGCCGAGGCCCGCGCCGTCTTCCCGCGCGGCCGGGTCACGTACACCTGGATCCCGCGCGAGCGGAACAAGGACGCCGACCGGCTGGCCAACGAGGCGATGGACGCGGGCAAGGCCGGGCGCCCGTGGGAGCCGAAGCCGAAGGCCCCGGCCGCCGCGGACGAGCCGTCCCTGGAGACCGCCACCCCCAAGGCCGGCTGGGCCGCCCCGGCCGACCTCGGCACCCCCACCACCTTCGTCCTGCTGCGCCACGGCGAGACCCCGCTCACCCCGGAGAAGCGCTTCTCCGGCAGCGGCGGCAGCGACCCGGAGCTGTCCGACAAGGGCCGCTGGCAGGCCGAACGGGCCGCCGAGGCGCTGGCCGCGCGCGGCAGCATCCAGGCCGTGGTCGCCTCCCCGATGCGCCGCACCCGGCAGACCGCCGAGACCGTCGCCGCCAGGCTCGGCCTGGAGGTGCGGTACGAGGACGGGCTGCGCGAGGTCGACTTCGGCGACTGGGAGGGCCTGACCTTCGCCGAAGTGCAGGACCGCCACCCGGACGACCTGTCGGCCTGGCTCGCCTCCGCCAAGGCCAAGCCGACCGGCAGCACCGAGAGCTTCACCACCCTCACCCACCGGGCCGGCGTCACCCGGGACAGGATCATCGCCCGGTACGCGGGGAAGACCGTGCTGGTGGTCTCCCACGTCAGCCCCATCAAGACGCTGGTCCGGCTGGCGCTCGGCGCCCCGCCGGACTCGATGTACCGGATGGAGCTGAGCGCCGCCTCGATCTGCGCCGTCCAGTACTACGCGGACGGCAACGCCTCGCTGCGGCTGCTCAACGACACCTCGCACCTGCGCTGACCCCTCCCGGGCTCAGTGCACCTCGGTGACCACCACGTCCAGCTGCCACGGCTTGCGAGCCGTGCCCTCCGCCGCGAGCTCCACCCGGTGGCCCAGCGCCAGCAGCGCGTCCATCAGCTCGCCGGGCGTCTTCGGCTCGGCCCCGGCGACCAGCAGGTCCCGCACCAGGCGGCCCTTGGTCGCCTTGTTGAAGTGGCTGACGACGCTGCGCTTGCCGTCCCGTTCCTGCAGCACCCGGACGGTGGCGGTCCGGGCGGCCACCTCGCCGGCCGGCTTCCAGGCCGCCGCGTACGCGGAGCTGCGCAGGTCCAGCACCAGCCCGTCCGCCACCTCCGGCAGCACGGAGGCCGTCGCGCTCCGCCAGTACGCCCCGAGCGCCCCCGGTCCGGGGAGTTTCACGCCCATCGAGCACCGGTAGGACGGGATCCGGTCGGAGATCCGCACGGCGCCCCACAGCCCGGAGAACACCAGCAGCGAGCGCTCGGCCCGGTCGTACGCGGCGGCGTCCAGGGTGGCCAGCCCGAGGTTGTCGAACAGCACCCCGGTGTACACCTCGCCCGCCGGTCGCGCACCGGCCGCCAACAGACCGGCGTTCTTGGCGATCTCGCCCCGCAGACCGGGGGAGAGGCCCAACACCTCGGCGGCGGTGTCCTCATCACCCCGGCAGAGGCCGACCAGCGCGTCCAGCACCACCCCGCGCGCCGCCGTCAGCCCGGGCAGCGACAGCCCGTCCAGCGCCACGGGCCCGCCGTCCCCCGACCCGGCCTTGCCCTCCGAAGGCGGCAACAGCACCAGCACAGCGGACTCCTCAACAGTTTGTGGCGGACGAACCCCGCCACCCTACTGCGGCCGCTCCGGCCGCCCGCTCCGGCCGCCCGCTCCGACCGCCCGCTCCGACCGCCCGCTCCGCTCTCGGCGGCGGAGGCGGGAGCAGGGGAAACCGGTGGGAACATCCCGCGTCCGCCACTACCGTGAGCAGCGAAGGAGAGTGAGCGAGATGACCCTGCGACCCCTGGACCTGGTGCCCGGCGACGGCGATGCCGTGGAGGAGTCCCTGTCCGTGCGCCTGCCCGCTGGGCTGCCGGCGGAGACCCGGCAGGCGCTGGAGTTCGCGCTGCGGGCGGCGGCGCAGGCGGTGATGGCCGGGCGGGTGCAGGTGAGGGAGGCACGGCTGGCCACCGGCGGGTACGACGACGCGGTCGCGCTCGCGGCGAAGGACCTGAAGTCCCTGCTGGGGCGCTGAGCCTCCGTCCCGAATCACCCGATTCGCCCTACGCTGCCCCCATGCCTCGCCGAAAACTGCGCGTCAAGGCCGCCGACTCCGCCCGGATCAACACCGAGCTGACCGAACTCCGCACCCTTCTGGAGATCCACACCGAGTGGCCGGAGGCCGTGCTCGCCGAGGCGGAGGAGGCGGCCGAGCGCCCCCGGCTGCCCGAGCACGACGCCACCGACCTGCCGCTGTTCACCGTCGACCCGCCCGGCTCGCGCGACCTCGACCAGGCCATGCACCTCGCCCACCGCCCCGGCGGCGGCTACCGGGTGCACTACGCGATCGCCGACGTCGCCGCCTTCGTCCGCCCCGGCGGCGCGATCGACACCGAGGCCCGCCGCCGGGTCGAGACCCTCTACTTCCCCGACCACCGGGTACCGCTGCACCCCACCCGGATCTCCGAGGACGCCGCCAGTCTGCTGCCCGGCGAGCCCCGGCCCGCCCTGCTCTGGCAGCTCGACCTGGACGCCGACGGCGCCGTCGTCCTCGCCGACCTGCGGCGCGCCCTCGTCCGCTCGCACCGCCGCCTCGACTACGCCGCCGTCCAGCGCGCCGTGGAGCTCGGCGGCGCCGACGAGCAGCTCGCCCTGCTCGCCACCGTCGGCCGGCTGCGCGAGGAACAGGAACGCGCCCGCGGCGGGATCAGCCTGCCGGTGCCCGAGCAGGAGGTCGAGGAGACCCTGCACGGCTACGTCCTCGGCTACCGCGCGCCCAACCCCGCCGACGGCTGGAACGCCCAGATCTCCCTGCTCACCGGCATGGCCGCGGCCGAACTGATGCTGGACGCGGGCGTCGGCCTGCTGCGCACCCTGCCCGCCGCGCCCCCCGCCGCGTACGAGCGGCTGCGCCGGATCGCCGCCGCGTTGGACGTGGACTGGCCGCAGGCGCTCCCGTACCCGGAGCTGATCCGCTCCCTGGACCCGGACGTCCCGTTGAACGCCGCCTTCCTCACCGCCTGTACGAGCCTGCTGCGCGGCGCCGGCTACCACGCCTTCGACGAGTCCCGCGGCCTGCCCGCGCCCGCCGCGCCCGGCCACGCCGCGCTCGGTGCCCCGTACGCGCACTGCACCGCGCCGCTGCGCCGCCTCGGCGACCGGTTCGCGCAGGAGGTGTGCGCGGCGGTGGCGGCGGGGGAGGACGTGCCGGACTGGGCGCGGGAGGCGCTGCCGACCCTGCCGGCGCTGATGGCGGCCGGGGACCGCCGCGCGGGCGAGGTCGAGCGCGCCTGCGTGGACCTGGTGGAGGCGGAGCTGCTGGCGGGCCGGGAGGGCGAGGACTTCACGGCGGTGGTCGTCGACGTGGACGGGAAGCGGCCCACCTCCGGCACGGTGCAGCTGCGGGATCCGGCCGTCCGGGCCCGCTGCGACGCCCGGAGCGGCGGCCCGGCCGCCGGGGCTGACGGCCGGCTGCCGCTCGGCCGGGTGATCGACGTCCGGCTGACGACGGCCGACCCGGTCACCCGGACCGTCCGCTTCGCCGCGGTGTAGCCGGGTGGCCCGTCCCGCCCGCCGCCGTCCGCCTGCCGCCCGCCCGCCCGCCACTCGTACGGTCCGTCCGGCCTTCCCGCCCCTCGGTCCGCGATGGGAGGATCGGTCCGTGCCCGAAGCCCAACCCACCGCCGCCGCCCCCGCGCCCGGGCGGCGCCGCCGTCTCCTCGTCCTGGCGATCTGCTGCCTGAGCCTGTTCATCGTCGGCCTCGACAACACCGTGGTGAACATCGCCCTGCCCGCGATCCAGCGGGACCTGGACGCGCCGGCGTCCGGGCTGCAGTGGATCATCGACGCCTACACCCTGGTGCTGGCCTCGCTGCTGATGCTGTTCGGCTCGGTGGCCGACCGGTTCGGCCGCCGCCGGGTGTTCCTGACCGGACTGGTGTGCTTCGCGCTCGGCTCGCTGCTCTGCAGCCTGGCGCCGAGCCTGGAGTGGCTGGTGGCGTTCCGGGCGCTGCAGGCGGTGGGCGGCTCGATGCTCAACCCGGTGGCGATGTCGATCATCACCAACACCTTCACCGATCCGAAGGAGCGGGCCCAGGCGATCGGCGTCTGGGGCGGTGTGGTCGGCATCTCGATGGCGCTCGGCCCGCTGCTCGGCGGCTTCCTGGTGGACGGCGCGGGCTGGCCGTCGATCTTCCTGATCAACGTGCCGGTGGCGCTGGCCGCCATCCTGCTGACGGCCCGTTTCGTTCCGGAGTCCCGCTCGCCCCGGCCGCGCCGACTGGACCCGGTGGGGCAGCTGCTGATGGTCGTGCTGCTCGGCTGCGGCACCGCCGCGATCATCGAGGGCCCGGCGAACGGCTGGACCTCCCCGCTGATCCTCGCCCTCGCCGTGACCGCCGTGGCCGCGCTGGTGGCCTTCCCGCTCTGGGAGATGCGGGTGGCCGAGCCGCTGGTGGACCCGCGGTTCTTCGCCGCCGCGCCGTTCACCGGGGCCACCGTCACCGCGGTCTGCGCCTTCGCCGCGCTCGGCGGATTCCTCTTCCTCAACACCCTGTACCTGCAGGACGTCCGGCACTACGGCCCGGTCGAGGCCGGTCTGTGGACGCTGCCGATGGCCGGGATGATGCTGGTCTGCGCGCCGCTGTCCGGCCGGATCGTCGGCATCCGGGGCCCGCGCCTGCCGCTGGTCGCGGCCGGGCTCGGCCTCGCCGCGAGCGGACTGCTGCTCACCCGCCTCACCGCCGACTCCCCGCCGGCGCTGCTGCTGGTCGCGTACGCGCTGTTCGGCTTCGGCTTCGGCATGGTCAACGCGCCGATCACCAACTCCGCGGTCTCCGGCATGCCGCGCTCCCAGGCGGGTGTGGCGGCCGCGGTGGCCTCGACCAGCCGTCAGGTCGGCCAGTCGCTGGGCGTGGCGGTGATCGGCACGGTCGTCACCTCGGCGGTGGTCGGCCCGGTGGCGATCGGCTTCGCCCCGGCCAGCCACGCCGGCTGGTGGATCATGGTCGGCCTCGGCGGCGCGATCCTCGCGCTGGGCCTGGCCACCACCACCGCCTGGGCGAGCGGGACGGCCGCCCGGGTGGCCGCCCGCCTCGGCGCCGAGCCGCCGGCCGTCCGGTCCGGTGTACGGGAGGCGCCGCCCGAGCGGCTACGATGACCACTACGGCGGAAGAGCCGGCCGGGCGGTCGCGACGGGTCACAGACCCGCCGAGGAACGTCCGGGCTCCACAGAGCAGGGTGGTGGGTAACGCCCACCCGGGGTGACCCGCGGGACAGTGCCACAGAAAACAGACCGCCCACCGCTTTTCGTGGTGGGTAAGGGTGAAACGGTGGTGTAAGAGACCACCAGCGACCGGGGTGACCCGGCCGGCTAGGTAAACCCCACCTGGAGCAAGGTCAAGATCGGCGCCTTCGGGCGCCGTGCGCGGACGTTCGAAGGCTGCTCGCCCGAGTCCGCGGGTGGACCGCACGAGGCTGTCGGCAACGGCAGTCCTAGATGGATGGCCGCCTCCCCGGGCCGCGCAAGCAACCCGGGAGACAGAACCCGGCGTACAGGCCGACTCTTCCGCCCCCTTCCCGCCCGTGACCGGGCGGGGCGCGCGCCGACTAGGCGGGGTGCGCGCCGACGGCGTCGCGGATCTGCTCGCCGAGCCCGCCGTTGACCCGGGCGCAGTTGGCGCAGCAGAAGAACATGCCGGCCACTTCGACGCCGTGGCCCACGATGCGGACGTTGCACTGCTCGCAGCGGGGCGCGAGCTTCTCCATCGCGCACTCGAAGCTGTCGAAGGTGTAGGTGTCGCCGGTGACCGTCTTGATCTCGAAGGCCAGCCAGTAGTCGTTTCCGCAGGTGACGCAGTTGGCCATGGCGGCCGTCTCCTTCCGGTGGGGCCGCCCCTGGCGGGGCGGCTGGTTCCAGTGTCGAAGGACCGGTCGGAGGCGGCCACCCGGCGGGACTGTCGGGCGGACGGGGTTCAGGCGGAGCGGGCGGCGAGCTCCTCGAGGGCGCGGACGGCGCGTTCGGCGTCGTCGGCGGCGACGAACAGGTGGTCGTGGTGGAAGCCGGCCACGACGTTGCAACTGATCCCCTCCTCGGCGAGCCGCCCGGCCACGGCCGCGGTCAGCCCGACGGCCTCCAGCGCCGAGTGGATCTGCAGGGTGATCCAGGCCGCCACGTACTCGTAGCGCAGTCCGAGCGCGTCCGCCTCCTCCTGGGCGACGACCACCGTCACCCCCTCGGGTTCGGCGACGGTCACCACCGGCCGCATGCCGGCGGGCACCCTCGCGGGGAGCGTGCAGTACACGTACCGCCCCGGGTTGAGCAGCGGGCGCATCCCGTGCAGCAGCGTCGCAAGATCTCGTTCTCCGGCCATGCCCGTCACCGTAGCGGCTGGGCGCAGGCCATGCCCGGCCCTGGCGGTCGGCGCGCGGTGCCGCCGCTCAGGGGCGGACCACGAACAGCGCCACGCTGACGAGCAGCAGCACCGCCCAGCCGAACCAGAGCCAGCCGTCGGGCCCGATGACGACGCTGTAGAGGCACACCACCGGCAGCAGCGCCCCGGTGACGACGGCGACCTGCCGGTTGTGGTGCGCGACCGCGCCGGGGCGGTTCCTGGGGTGGCGTTCCGTCCTGGCCATGCCGACCTCCCGGGGAGGCGATGGGGGAGCGGGCGGGCCGTCAGCCGGAGGCCTTGGCGGTGGCCGCCTCGTCGTACTCGTAGCGCCAGAACCAGCTCAGGCCCCGTACCTGCTTGGCCCGGACGTACACCAGTGTGCGCGCGGGGGCCTGGCCGTGCGCGGGGACCGGCACCATGTACTTCTTGGGCACGCCGAGCATCGGCCCGAGGGGGATCGGGAGGATCTTCCCGTCCAGGGGGCCGCCGACGAATGCGGTGTCCGCGCTCTTCATCCGTCCAGGATCTCACCTCCGCGCGGGTGACCACGGGCCCCGCCGGGGTGACCGGGAACACCCGGAGGGGAGGGCGAAGGCCTGGGCCGGCGGACGGGCGGGCGGGAGTGCCTCGTGAGGGCCGCGTGCCGGGAGTGTGCGCGGGGTGCGCGCGGGAGTGTGACCGGAGAGGCACCGCCCCCGGTCATCCGGAGGCCCCGCGCACCCTTATCCTTCCTGTTACGCCCTCGGGTTCCACCCGGGTCAGCGGGCCCCGTACGGGCCGGGAGAGGCGCGGATCCACGTGCCCCGCCGGCCGATCCGGCGCGGACAGCGTGCTGCCGCGACTGCGTACCGTGACCCGGGCGTCGGCCGTCCGGTGATCCCGGGCCGCGGTCGGCGGGGCGCGGACGACAGGGCCGAGCACCCTCGGGAAGCAGCCGGGGGCGCCGCGCGTTGCGTCGAGTGGTACGTCGAACGCTGTGTCGCACCAGGCACGGCAGTTGCGCGGAAGGGGCCCGATGGAAGCCGGCGGCAAGTGGACGACCTGGTGGCAGAAGCGTGATCGTCAGCGGACGCGCGTGGGGGGCACGGACGGCCCGGCCGGCGGGCTGGACGAGTTGCTCGGCGCGGCGCGCGCCGGTTTCCCGCTCGCGCCGGCCGCCCACCCGACCGGCTACCGATGTTCCTGTGACCGGGTGGCCTGTCCGGCCCCGGCCCAGCACCCGGTCTCCTTCGCCTGGCAGACCCAGGCCACGACCGACCCCGACCAGCTCTCCCGCTGGCTCTCCCGCGACCCGCGGGCCAACTTCATCACCGCCACCGGCCGGGTGCACGACGTGCTGGACGTCCCGGCGGAGGCCGGACGGCTGGCGCTGGAGCGGCTGACCGCGCTGGGCGTCGAGGGCCCGGTCGCCGCCGTCGGCGAGGACCGGTACCTGTTCTTCACCGCTACCCGCGGCACCCCGCAGGACGAGGACGAGTGGTGGCCCAGCGCGCTCGACTCCACCCCGGACACCATGTCCGAGCACCCCGGCCTGCGCTGGCACTGCCGCGGCTCCTACACCCTGCTCCCGCCGGCCGCGCTGCCGGACGGCTCCCGGGTGCGGTGGCTGCGCGGGCCCGAGCAGCCACTGCCGGACCCGCTGCGCGTCCTGGACGTGCTGACCGACGCCTGCACCGAGGTGGGCGCGGTGGCCGAGGAGCAGTGGCTCATCGGCTGACACCGGGCACCGAGCACTGCGCCCGTCGCCGGGCCACGGTCACGGCAGGGTGAGGATCTCCGCGCCGTCCGCCGTGACCACCAGGGTGTGCTCGAACTGGGCGGTGCGCTTGCGGTCCTTGGTGACGACCGTCCAGCCGTCCGGCCAGATCTCGTAGTCGTAGGTGCCCAGGGTCAGCATCGGCTCGATGGTGAACGTCATGCCCGGCTTGATCACCTCGGTGGCCCGCTCGCTGTCGTAGTGCGGGATGATCAGGCCGGAGTGGAACGACGTGTTGATGCCGTGCCCGGTGAAGTCCCGCACCACGCCGTAGCCGAAGCGCTTGGCGTAGGACTCGATGACCCGTCCGATGACGTTGATCTGACGGCCCGGCTTGACCGCCTTGATCGCCCGGGCGAGGGACTCCCGGGTGCGCTCGACCAGCAGCCGGGACTCCTCGTCCACGTCGCCGACCAGATAGGTGGCGTTGAGGTCGCCGTGCACGCCGTGGATGTACGCGGTGGCGTCGATGTTGACGATGTCGCCGTCCTGCAGCACGGTCGAGTCCGGGATGCCGTGGCAGATCACCTCGTTGATCGAGGTGCAGACGGACTTGGGGAAGCCCCGGTAACCGAGGTCGGACGGGTAGGCGCCGTGGTCGCACATGTACGCGTGGGCGACGGCGTCCAGCGCGTCCGTGGTGACGCCGGGGGCGATCAGCTTGGCCGCCTCCTCCATCGCCCGGGCGGCGATCCGGCTCGCGATCCGCATCTTCTCGATCGTCTCGGCGGTCTGCACCTCGGGCCCGGTGTACGGCGCCGGGGCGGGGCGCCCGACGTACTCGGGGCGCGCGATGTGCGCCGGGACCTTGCGGGTGGGGGACTGGATGCCGGGTACGAGAGCCATGGCCGCGAGTCTAGTCGCCGGGCTCCGCCGGGTCGGGCGGTGTGCGGAGGGGCTCAGGCGCGGGAATGATCGGTATCGACCCGACCTCTGAACGCCGACTGTTGACGCCCAGCGTTGAACGTCAGTGTTGAACGCCGACCGTCCGAAGTTGAACGCCGACCGTCCGAACGAACGCCGAGTGCCTGAACGGGAGATCGCCATGCCCCTCGGATTCCACCGCAAGCCCACCGGCAAGCCCGGTGAGTGGTTCTACTGCATCAAGCACGACAAGGTCGAGGAGGGTCCGGAGTGCCCGGCGAAGGACCGCCTCGGCCCGTACGCCAGTCGCGAGGAGGCCGGCCAGGCCCTGCGGATCGCGGACGAGCGCAACCGGGAGTGGCGGAACGACCCGCGGTGGCGGGACGAGCCGAAGGACCCGACCGAGTAGGTGCCCACCAGCCCTGACGCCTCTACCAGCGGCTGAGCGCGGGGGCCGAGGCCAGCCGGCCGGCGAGGTCGGCGAGCCGGTCCAGGGCGGAGCGGCGGGCGGCCGGCTGGCCGGCGGCGGCGCTGACCAGGTGCTGGGCCAGGTCGAAGGGCTCCTCGGCGGCGGTGCCCACGGCCAGCCGTTCGTGTGCGAGCCCGCCGAGGTCGCCCGGTTCGGCGGAGGCGGCGCCGTCCAGCGCCAGCACGGTCGCGCCGTGCCGCCGGGCGTCGTGCACCCGCTCGAGCAGCGGGGCGCCGGCCGCCTCCGGGGCCACCACCAGGACGGTGGCGCCGCGCCCGGTCTCGGTCAACCGCCGTAGGTCGTGCGCGAGGTGGGCCGGGGCGCCGGCGGGCGGGCGGTGCCGTAGCAGGGTCGGTGCCAGCCGCGGGACGGCCGACCAGGCGGCCTCGTCCGTCAGGTGGGCGGCGAGGTGCCAGGGCTCGTACACCTCGGTGCCGACCAGGAGCAGTCCGGCCGCGCCGCGCCGCTCCACCGAGCGCCGCAGCGAGCCGGCGAAGCTCCCGGCCCGCTCCAGCCAGCCCGTGCCCGCCAGCCGTTCCCGGAGTGCCGAAACTCTCACCGCGTCCATGCGGGCCAGGATGTCGCGCCGGGCCGGGGGTTTGGCAGGATCAGCCCATGACTTCCCTCGATTCAGCGACAAACCCGGCCCACGAACTGCCGGACGTCTCGCAGCTGGTGGTCGGTGTCCTCGGTGGCACCGGCGACCAGGGGCGCGGCCTGGCCCTGCGGCTGGCCAAGGCGGGCCAGCAGGTGATCATCGGTTCCCGGGACGCCGCCCGGGCCGCGGCCTCGGCCGCCGAGATCGGCCTCGGCGTGCGCGGCGCCGACAACGCCGCCGTCGCCCGGGAGAGCGACGTCGTGATCGTCGCGGTCCCGTGGGACGGCCACGCCGCCACGCTGGCCGCGCTGCGCGAGGAACTGGCCGGCAAGATCGTCGTCGACTGCGTCAACCCGCTCGGCTTCGACAAGCAGGGCGCCTACGCGCTGAAGCCGGAGGAGGGCAGCGCCGCCCAGCAGGCCGCCGCGCTGCTGCCGGACTCCCGGGTCACCGCCGCCTTCCACCACCTCTCGGCGGTGCTGCTGCAGGACGAGTCGGTGGAGGCCGTCGACACCGACGTCATGGTGCTGGGCGACGAGCGGGCCGCCACCGACGTGGTGCGCGCCCTGGCCGCCCGGATCCCCGGCATGCGCGGCATCTACGCGGGCCGGCTGCGCAACGCCCACCAGGTCGAGGCGCTGGTGGCCAACCTGATCTCGGTCAACCGCCGCTACAAGGCGCACGCGGGCCTGCGGATCACCGACGTGTGAGCCGTGCGGTCCGGCCGCCGCCGTGTCGGCCTCACCCCTGGAACCGCTCCGGGGGTGAGGTCGGCGACAATGGACGGCGGCCGCGATCCGGACGGCCGTACCCGTTCTAGGAGCCTCCCGCCATGCCCCGCACGTCCCTGCTCGCCCTGATCGTCGTCGTCCTCGCGCTGGCCGCCGCCGTCTTCTCGCTGACCCAGGGCTTCTGGCTGGGCCTGGTCTGGCTGCCGCTGGCCGGGGTGGCCAGCAACGTGCTGTGGCTGAACCGCCGCCGCGCGAAGATCGCCGAGGCAGTGGCGGCCGAGCGGGGCTGACCCCCGCGGGGCAAAAGGGCGGGCTACCGCGGGCTAGTTCTTCCAGAAGCTGAACAGGTACCGGCCGAGCGTCGCGTAGTCCTGGTCCACGCCGAAGAGGTTCATCAGGTCGTGGACGATGCCGAAGAAGAACGAGTTCACCTCGGGCTGCCACAGCAGCGCGAACACCGCGAGCATCCCGTACGGCGCGAACGGCTCGACCGCGCGCCGGGTCTTGTGCGACAGCCACGGCTCGACGACGCCGTAGCCGTCCAGGCCGGGCACCGGCAGCAGGTTCAGCACCGCCGCGCTGAGCTGGAGGAAGCCGAGGAAGCCGAGCGCGCCGGAGAACGGCGAGATGGTCAGCTCGTAGCCGTTCCAGAACGCGTGCACCGTCGGGTCGTCCAGCCAGCCCGCGCCGATCGGCACCAGCAGCGCCGCCGCGATCACCAGGTTCACCAGCGGACCGGCCGCCGAGATCAGGCTGTGCTTGAGCCGGCCCTGGATCCGGTGCCGCTCGATCCAGACCGAACCGCCGGGCAGGCCGATGCCGCCGAGGATCACGAAGACGATCGGCAGCACGAAGCTGAGCAGCACGTTGGTGTACTTCAGCGGGTTGAGCGTCAGGTAGCCCTTGGCGCCGACGGTGAGGTCGCCGCCGTGCAGCGCGGTGCGCGCGTGGGCGTACTCGTGCAGGCAGAGCGACACCATCCAGCCCGCGACGACGAACAGGAACACCCCGAACGAGGCGTTGCCGTAGCCCGCGTACACCGCCCAGCCGGAGGTGCCGAGTATGGCGAGGAGCACCCAGAACACCGGGCTGATCCGGCGGTCCTCGCTGCGGGAGCGCGGCGTGGCGGCGAAGGTCATGGTGGGGGTGCTCCGTGGGCAGAGGGAAGGTGGGCAGCGGGACGGGTGAAACAGGGCAGGGGTCGATCATGCCGGGCGGGCCCGCGACCGACAAGCCGCTCCGAATGAACGTCCGGATCCTTGGCCGCGTTCCTCCGCGCCCACGGGGTCAGCACAATTGTGCGCCCCGATCCCCGCCGATCGACCAGAATGGTCCGGTGCACTACGGGATCCTCGGGACGACCACGGCCCACCACGACGACGGCACCCCGGTACCGCTCGGCGGCGCCCGGCTGCGGGCGCTGCTGACCGCGCTGGCCCTGCGGCAGGGCCGCCCCGTGCCGGCCGACCTCCTGGTGGACGAGGTCTGGGAGGCCGATCCACCGCAGGACTCCTCCGCCGCGCTGCAGACCCTCGTCGGCCGGCTGCGCCGCACCATCGGCCGGGACGAGATCGGCTCCGGCCCGGCCGGATACTGGCTGACCGGCCCGGCCACCGACCTCGCCGACTTCCAGCGGCTGACCGCCGAGGGCCGCCGCGCCCTCGACGCCGGGGACCACGCGCCCGCCGCCGAGCGGCTGCGCGCCGCCCTGGCGCTGTGGCGCGGCCCCGCCCTCGCCGACCTGCCGGACCGCACCGGCCCGGCCGCCCGGCTGGAGGCCCAGCGCGAGGAGGCCCGCCGCCACCGGATCACCGCCGACCTCGGGCTCGGCCGGGCCGCCGAGCTGGTGGCCGAGCTCACCGAACTGTGCGAGCGGCAGCCGCTGGACGAGCCGCTGCAGCTGCTGATGATCCGGGCGCTGCACGAGAGCGGCCGGACGGCCGAGGCGCTGCGCCACTACGAGCGGACCAGGCGCGCCCTGGCCGACGAGCTCGGCGTCGACCCGGGCGGGCAACTCCGCGCCCTCCACGCCGAGTTGCTCGCCCCGACGGTGCCGGAGGTCTCGGCGCCGGCCCCCGTCAAGGCCGCGCCCGCGCCCCAACCCCCGCGCGCCGGCAGCAACCTGCGCGGCCGGCTGACCAGCTTCGTCGGCCGGGAGGCCGATCTCGCCGCGCTGCGCGCGCTGTTGACGCAGCGCCGGCTGGTGACCCTGACCGGCCCCGGTGGCTCCGGCAAGACCAGCCTCTCGGTCGAGGCCGGCCGGGCCGAACAGGGCGCCGGGAGCTGGCCGGACGGCGTCTGGGTGGCCGAACTCGCCCCGCTGGAGAGCCCGGACGCGGTGCCCGCCGCCGTGGTCTCCGCCCTGGGCCTGCGCGAGATCGTGCTGCACAGCACCAGCATCGTCACCGAGGTGATCGAGAAGCGCGCCGAGGACCCGCTGCGCCGGCTGGTCGAGCACTGCGGCCACCGCCGGATGCTGCTCGTCCTGGACAACTGCGAGCACCTGGTCCAGGCCGCCGCCGACCTCGCCGACGTGCTCCTCGCCGAATGCCCGGGGCTGACGGTGCTCGCCACCAGCCGCGAGCCGCTCGGCGTGCCCGGCGAGACGGTGCTGCCGGTCGAGCCGCTGCCCGACCCGGTCGCACTGCGGCTGTTCACCGAGCGCGCCGCCGCCGCCCGTCCCGGCTTCGACCCGCAGGGCGACCCGGAGGCCTGCGCCGAGATCTGCCGCCGCCTGGACGGGCTGCCGCTGGCCATCGAACTGGCCGCCGCCCGGCTGCGGGTGATGACGGCGCGCCAGATAGCCGACCGGCTGGACGGCCGGTTCACGCTGCTCACCGCGGGCAGCCGCACCCTGCTGCCGCGCCAGCAGACCCTGCGCGCGGTCGTCGACTGGAGCTGGGACCTGCTGGGCAAGCGGGAACGGGCGGTGCTGCGCCGGCTCTCGGTCTTCTCGGGCGGCTGGCAGCTGGAGGACGCCGAGGCGGTCTGCGCCGACGGCGTCGACGTGGCCCCCGGCGAGGTCGCCGACCTGCTGCTCTCGCTGGTCGACAAGTCCCTGCTGGTCGCCGACCTGGACGGCGCCAGCCTGCCGCGCTACCGGATGCTGGAGACCATCCACGAGTACGCGCAGGAGCGCCTCGGCGCGTCCGCGGCCGAGCGCGCGGCCACCGAGGGGCGCCACCTCGCGCACTTCCGCTCCGTGGTCACCGACGCCGACCTGCAGATCCACGGCCCCCGGCAGTTGCACTGGCTGACCGTGCTGGAGCGCGAGCAGGACAACATCCGGGCCGCGCTGCGCCGCGCGATCGACCTCCGGGACGAGGAGCAGGCGCTGGCCCTCGCCCTCGGCATGAGCTGGTACTGGTCGCTGCGCAACTACAGCCTGGAGGCCCGCACCTGGTACAGCGCGGTCGCCGCGCTCGGCCCGGATCCGTTCGGCCCGGACGCCCCGCCGCCGGTGCCGCTGGAGCACCACGTGCTCGCGTACGGCCTGCCGATGCCCGAGGGGGTGGCCGAGGAGGCCCGCCGACTGCTCGCGATGTACCGGCTGATCGGGCTCTTCGAGGGGAACCTGGAGGTGCTCGGCGATCCGCAGGCCGTCGGCGTCGCCCAGAAGCTGCTGGAGGTCTACACCCCGGATCTGCCGCAGGCCTACCGCTTCCCCGGGCTGATGCGGGTCTTCGGCGCCTTCCTGTCCGGCCGGCTGGACCTGATGAAGGACCTGCTCGACGACGGCGTCGCCGGCTGCGAGCGGCACGGCAGCCTGAACGACATGGCGTTCGTCCTGCAGCTCCGGGCCAAGATGATGAACGACTGGCCGGGCGGGGAGGAGCAGGGCGTCCTGGACGGCGAGCGCTCCCTGGAGCTGTACCGGCAGGCCGGCAACCTCTGGGGGATCTCCCAGGCGCTGGCGGCCCAGGGCGAGTCGCTGGCCGGCCGGGGCGACGCCGAGGCGGCCGCCGCCGCGTACGAGCGGGCGATCGAGCTGGCCGAGGAGCTGGGGGCGCCGCAGGAGGTGCCGATGCTGCGGGTGCACCTGGGCAGCGCCCTGCTGGGGCGGGACCTGGCGGAGGGCGAGCGGGTCATCCGGGCCGCGCTGGCCGACGTCGCCTCCCCGGGCCTGAACCAGGCCAGCAGCGGCGCGTGGCTGTTCGGCCACCTGATGCTCTGCGGCGTGCACGCCCACCGCGGCGAGTACGCGCAGGCCCTGGCCGAACTGGACCGGCTGGAGGGGGCCAAACTCGACTTCTTCTCGCCGAGCGTCGTCTCCGGGCTGCTGACCTCCTCCCGCGGCTGGCTCACGGCCCGGGCCGGCGACCCGGAGCGGGGGTTCGACCTGGTCCGCGAGGGCCGGCGGATGCTGCGGTCGATCATGACGTCGTCCGGTTTCGTGGAGCAGATGGCGGTCATGGTGGTGCCGGCCGTGATCGGCACCCTGCGGGCCTTCGCCGAACGTGACCTGGACCTGGACCGGGCCGCCACCGCGGCGCTCCTGCTGGGCGCGCAGAACGGGCTGAACGGCCCGAAGGGCGGCTACCTGGACCGCGCCGAGCGCGAGCGGTCGGCCGCCGCGCTGCGGGAACTGCTGGGCGACGAGGCGTACGAGGAGGCCTACGCCCGCGGTGACGCGATGACGCAGGACCAGACGCAGGCGCTGCTGACGGAGTTGATCGGGTAGGCCCGGTCTCGCGTCGCGTGCCGTGGGCCCGGCGGGCTGGTGTCCGTCCCCTGGTCACCGGCCCGCCGGGCCCGTTCGACGGCCGGTGCCTGTCCCGGGCGGCCGGCCGTCCCGTCCGTCGGCCCTCCGCGGCGGAGGGCCGACGAGCTCGGGATCAGGTCCGCTTGCGGAAGCGGGCGACCGCGAGCGGCGCGAAGATCGCGGTGGCGGCCGCCGACCAGACCAGCACGATCATCACCGGGTGGGCCACCGCCCCCTCGCCGTTGAGCAGGGCGCGGGAGGCGTCCGCCAGCGCGGACAGCGGGTTGACCTTGGTGAAGGCCTGCAGCCAGCCCGGCATGGTGTCGGTCGGCGCGAAGATCGAGCTGCCGAACTGCATGGGCATCAGGACCAGCATGGAGACGCCCTGGACGGCCTGGGCGCTCTTCATCGACATGCCCAGCAGCATCGAGATCCAGACGATCGACATGCCGAACACCAGCGACAGGCCGACCGCGGCCAGCAGCTCCGGCACGCCGGTCTTCAGCTCGAAGCCGAGGATGAACGCGAAGGTCAGCAGGATCGCGGAGGAGAGCAGGGCCCGCAGGGTCTCCGCCACGATCTTGGACAGCAGGACCGACGCCCGGCCGATCGGCAGAGTGCGGAAACGGTCCATCACCCCGCTCTGGAAGTCGCTGTTCAGGCCGGTGCCGACGGCCAGCGCCAGCGTCATGCCGGTCTGGCCGAGCAGGCCGGGGATCATGAACTGCTTGTACGCGTCCTGGTTCCCGGCGAACATGGCGCCGCCGAAGACGTAGACGAACAGCACGGTGAAGACGATCGGCATCAGCACGGCGTCGAACATCGACTCCGGGTCGGCCTTGATCCGCATCAGGTTCCGGCGGGTCAGCGCGCCGACGTGGCGCAGGGTGCCGGTCAGGCCGATCCGGGTGTCCTCGGCCCGGGCGGGGGCGAGCGTGGCGGTGGTCATGCGACGGGCTCCTTGACGAGGGCGGCGGCGGGCGCGGTGGCCGCGTCGGCGGTGGGCTTGCCGGTGATGGCGAGGAAGACCTCGTCCAGGCTGGGCACCTTGGTGTCGATGCCGGCGATGGCGAAGCCGCGGCCGCCGAGCACCCCGATCACGGCGGTGAGCTGCTCCTCGCCGGTGATCGGCACCGCGAGCAGGCCGTCGTCGGGGGCGACGGTGGCGGTGGTGATGCCGCTCGCGTGCAGGCAGCGGGCCATCTCCGGCAGTTCGGCCGGGTGGGCCGGGCGGACCTGGAGGATCTGGCCGCCGACCTTGGCCTTGAGCTCGGCGACGCCGCCGTTGGCGATCACCTGGCCCCGGTCGATGACGGTCAGCTCGTTCGCGAGCTGCTCCGCCTCCTCCATGTACTGGGTGGTCAGCAGCACGGTGCTGCCTTCGGAGACCATCCGCTGCACCTCGTCCCAGACCTCGTTGCGGGTGCGCGGGTCCAGACCGGTGGTGGGCTCGTCCAGGTAGAGCACCCGGGGGCGGCCGATCATGCTGGCGGCCAGGTCGAGGCGCCGGCGCATGCCGCCGGAGTAGGTCTTGGCGGGCCGCTTCGCGGCCTCGGTGAGCGAGAAGCGCTCCAGCAGCTCGCCGGCCCGGGCCTTGGCTTCGCGGGTGGAGAGGTCGAGCAGCCGGCCGATCAGGTAGAGGTTCTCGTACCCGGAGAGCAACTCGTCCACGGAGGCGTACTGGCCGGTCAGGCCGATGGTGCGGCGCAGTTGCTTGGGCTGGCGCAGAACGTCGTAGCCGCCGACGAACGCGGTGCCGGCGTCCGGTTTGAGCAGTGTGGAGAGGACGCGCACCAGCGTGGTCTTGCCGGCGCCGTTGGGGCCGAGCAGGGCGCGGACGGTGCCCTCGCGGACGGTGAGGTCGACGCCGTCGAGGGCCTTGGTGTCACCGAAGTGCTTGACGATGCCGTGGACCTCGACGGCGTTCCCGGCTGTTCCCCGCGTGTTCGGGGCGGTCGCGATTCCTGTCATGCCGCCAGGCTGCCCGCCCCGGCTGTCAGTCCCCTGTCAGCCCGGCGGCGGTCGCGGCGGTCCGCTGCCAGGCGACTGTCACGCCGCTGTCAGCGCCGTCCGGGGAGGACAGCGCCCCCGCTCCGGGCTCCGGAGCGGGGGCGCTGGGGGGTTGCCGGCGTCAGTGGAAGCTGTGCTCCTCCGCCGGGAAGGCGCCGCCCCGGACGTCGTCGGCGAACGCCCGGGCGGCGTCGCCCAGGACGGTCCGCAGGTCGGCGTACTGCTTGACGAACTTCGGCACCCGGCCGGCCGTCATGCCGGCCATGTCGGTCCAGACCAGTACCTGGGCGTCCGTGTCGGGGCCGCCGCCGATGCCGACGGTCGGGATCGCCAGCTGCTCGGTGACCTGGGCGGCCAGCTCGGCCGGCACCGCCTCCAGCACCACGGAGAAGGCGCCCGCCTCCTGGACGGCCTTGGCGTCGCGCAGCAGCTGGTGCGCCGCCTCGTCGCCGCGGCCCTGGACGGGGTAGCCGCCGAGGGCGTGCACGGACTGCGGGGTGAGGCCGATGTGGGCCATCACCGGGACACCGGCCTCGACCAGCAGCTCGATCGAGCGGGCGCTGCGCTCCCCGCCCTCCAGCTTGACCGCGCCGACCCCGGCCTCCTTCATCAGCCGGGCCGCGTTGTGCATGGCCTGCGCGGGGGACTCCTGGTACGAGCCGAACGGCAGGTCGGCGACGATCATCGCGCGCTTGGTGCCGCGGACGACGGCGGCGGAGAGCATCACCATCTGATCCATGGTCACCGGCACGGTCGTCTCGTAGCCGAGGTGGCAGTTGCCCGCCGAGTCGCCGACCAGCAGCACCGGGATGCCGGCCTCGTCGAACACGCCTGCGGTGAGGGCGTCGTAGGCGGTGAGCATCGACCACTTCTCGCCGCGCTGCTTGGCGGCGGCGAGGTCGCGGACGGTGACGCGGCGGCTGGTGACCCCGCCGTAGAGGGTGGCGGTCGGTGCCTGGTTCTGGGCAGGCGAAGGCGAAGAAGCGTTCATCGAACGGACTCCTGAAGGGTTGTCGTCTCGTGGCGCCGTGCGGCGTCCCCGGATCCCCTCCATGCTTGCACGCCCCGGCGCGGGCGCAAAGAGGGGTGCGGTCGGCCCGGTGCGATCCACGCCACACCGGGCGTGCGGGGCGCCGCGCGCGAGGGTGCGCGGGAGGCCTCCGGCTTTGCCTCCTTTTTGCGAAACGGGGTCGTCTCGTATCGTAATCGCCGCTACTCTGGTGCCGGGGGGTTACGAGACGTTTCCGACTCGGAATTTGCCCGCCAGTGCCACGCCAACACGGACGGGAAGACCAATGACCACCGCAGCCGCGCCACCTCGCGTGCCGGAAGCCATCCACCGTCGGCGCTGGGCGATCCTCTGCACCCTGGTGCTCGCCCTGCTCGTCGTCGTGCTCGACAACTCGATCCTCAACGTCGCGATGAAGACCATCGCGACCCCCGCTCCGGTCGGCCTCGGCGCCACCCAGAGCGACCTGGAGTGGTCGATCAACTCCTACACCCTGGTGTTCGCGGGGCTGCTCTTCACCTCCGGCCTGCTCGGCGACCGCTTCGGCCGCAAGCTCGCGCTGCTGGCCGGCATGGTGGTCTTCGGCCTCGCCTCGCTGCTGTCCGCGATGGCGGGCTCGCCCGGTGAACTCATCGGCTTCCGCGCCCTGATGGGCGTCGGCGCCGCGCTCGCGATGCCCGCCACGCTGGCGATCATCATGAACGTCTTCGAGCGTTCCGAGCAGCCCAAGGCGATCGGCATCTGGGCCGGCGCCGTCGGCCTGGCCATCGCCATCGGCCCGATCACCGGCGGTCTGCTGATCGAGCACTTCTGGTGGGGCTCGGTCTTCCTGATCAACGTCCCGATCGTGATCGTCGCGGTGATCGCGATGGCCATCCTGGTGCCCGAGTCCAAGGACCCCAACCCGGGCAAGCTCGACCCGGTCGGCGTACTGCTGTCGATCATCGGCCTGGTCGCGCTGATCTACGGCATCATCAAGGGCGGCGAGCTGGCCGACTTCACCGCCGTCGGGGCCTGGGGGCCGACCCTGCTCGGCGTGGCCGCGCTGGTCGCCTTCGTCTGGTTCGAGCACCGCACGCCGTTCCCCGCGCTGGACGTCACCTGGTTCCGCAACAAGGTGTTCAGCGCCTCCGTGGTGGTCGTCGGCGTGATCTTCTTCGCCCTGATGGGCGTCTCCTTCTTCGGCGTCTTCTACATCCAGAGCGTGCGCGGCTACAGCGCGCTGCAGGCCGGCCTGCTGATGCTGCCGCTGGCGGTCGCCCAGCTGGTGTTCGCGCCGCGGGCCCGGCTGGTGGTCGACCGCTTCGGCGTCGCCGCCACCGCCGCGGTCGGCATGGTGCTGGTCGCGATCGGCTTCGTCGGCTACACCGTGCTGACCACCACCACGCCCATCTGGGTGCTGATCGTGCTCGGCCTGGTGATGGGCGCCGGCATGGCCCACGTCATGCCGCCGGTCACCGTCGCGATCATGGGCTCGCTGCCCCGGGAGAAGGCCGGAGCCGGCTCCGCCGTCAACAACACCTTCCGCCAGGTCGGCGGCTCGCTCGGGGTCGCCGTGCTCGGCGCGGTGCTCTCCACCGTCTACCGCGACGGGATGTCCGACACGCTCGACCAGCTGCCCGAGGGGCTGCGCGACAAGGCGGGAGAGTCGCTGGAGGCCACCGTGGCCATCGCCGACCGGATACCGGGCGGCAAGGCGCTGATCGGCCCGGCGGACGACGCCTTCATCCACGCCATGCACGTGGTCGCCGCCCTCTCGGTGGGCATCTCGCTGATCGGCGCGCTGGTCGCCTGGTTCCTGCTCCCGCGCCGCACGGCCGCCCCCGGCGGCCCGGCCGCTCCGGCCGCCGAGCACCGGGACGAGCCCCGGGAGACCGCCGGCGCGGAGGCCTGACCTTCGGTCGGACCGGACACCGGCCGAACGGCCGGTGACGACTGAGTGACAATGGCCCTGCCACCCCGGGTGCACCCGGGGCGGCAGGGCCTCGGTCCGGCGGGCCCCCGCCCGTCGCACGGACCGCCCACGAGACGGACGGCGCCCGGGCGCCCGGGGACAGCGAGGAGAACAGCGGGGATGAACACGGACACCCCGACCGCCAGGACGGCCGTCCCGACCGCCGACACCGGGCCGGCCTGCGCCACCCGCCGCGGCCGCCCGCGCAGCGAGGCCGCCGAACAGGCCATCTTCGCCGCGGTCGAGGACCTGATGGCGGGCGGTACCGCGATGTCGGAGCTCACCATCGAGGGCATCGCCACCGCCGCCGGCGTCGGCAAGGCCACCATCTACCGGCGCTGGCCCAACAAGGAGGCCCTGCTGGTCGACGTGGTCAGCCGGCTGGAGGTCCCGATGCCGGGGCCGACCGGCGACGGCGCGCGGGCCGACCTGATCGAACTGGTCGACTACATGCGCCGGCGCGGCCTCGCCAAGCGCACCCGCTGGGTGCTCAAGGCCGCCTTCGGCCAGATGCACAGCCTGCCCGAGCTGCACAACGCCTACCGCGAACGGGTGATCAAACCGCGCCGCGAAGCCGGGCTGGCCCTGATCCGCCGCGCCGTGGACGAGGGCGTGCTCCGCGCCGACCTCGACCTGGACCTGCTGGGCGACCTGCTGATGGGCCCGATCCTCTACCGCAGCATCCTGTGGGACGACTCCGACCTGGAGGACCCGGACCTGGCCCGCACCATGGTCGACTCGCTGCTCGAAGGCCTCGCGCCCCGCTGACCTCGAACCCCGCTGACCTCGCCGGACGTGGCCTGGCTCACCAAACCGGGCCGCGCCGCAACCCGCTCCGGGGGAGTGACGTCTGTCCCGGCATAGGCTGAGCCGGGAATCCGATCGAACCGGCAGCCGCCCGGCGCCGCCCCCGTACCCCGCGGGGCGGACTCCGGACCGGCGGACGGCACGAGCGAACGGGAGCCACGGCATGGCGCAGGCGGACAGGACCGAACGGATCGCGGCCCCCGGAGGCGCCGACGACCCGGCCCCCGCGGCTCGGGCCGGCGGCTTCCTCGGCCTGCGGGGCTGGGGCCGCGACGGCCGCGGCAGCACCACCTGGCGGCGCGGCCTGGTGATCGCCGTCCTGGCGCTGCTCACCGCCGCACTGCTCGCCTTCCACGCCGAGGTGCCCAACGGCGTCGGCAACCTCGGCAGCCTGCTGGAGACCTTCCTGCCCTGGCTGGGCCTGGCCGTCCCGGTGCTGCTGGTGCCCGCGCTGCTGCGCCGCTCCGCCACCGCGCTGCTCGCCCTGCTGCTGCCCGTCGCGCTCTGGGCCAACCTGTTCGGCGGGCTGCTGACCGACAAGAGCGGCGGCAAGGGCGACCTGACGGTGGTCACCCACAACGTCGCCGCCGCCAACACCGACGTGCCGGCCACCATCCGCGGGCTGGTGGCCTCCGGCGCCCAGATCGTCGCCCTGCAGGAGCTGGCCGGCAAGGCGATGCGCTCGTACGAGACCGGGCTCGCCGAGGCCTACCCGTACCACTCGGTGGAGGGCACGGTCGGGCTCTGGTCGAAGTACCCGATCAGCGGGGTCGCGCCGGTGGACCTCAGGATGGGCTGGACCAGGGCGTTCCGGGCCGAGGTCGGCACCCCGCAGGGCCCGGTCGCGGTGTACGTCGCGCACCTGCCCTCGGTGCGGCTGAAGGCCGAGGGCGGCTTCACCGTCGACCAGCGGGACCTCAGCGCGCAGGCGCTCGGCCACGCGATCCGGGCCGAGCCGGTCCGGAAGGTGCTGCTGCTCGGCGACCTCAACGGCACCATGAACGACCGCAGCCTCGCGCCCGTCACCTCGCAGATGCGCTCGGCCCAGGGCGCCGCCGGGGACGGCTTCGGCTTCAGCTGGCCGGCGTCCTTCCCGATGGCCCGGATCGACCAGATCATGAGCCGGGGCGGCCTCGAACCGGTCGACTCCCGCACCCTGCCGCAGGACGGCAGCGACCACCTCGCGGTGGCCGCCACCTACCGGTACTCCGCGTAATGGCCGCCCCCCGGCGCCGGGTCAGCCCCGGCGCCACCGGTTGGTGATCGGCAGGCGCCGGTCCCGGCCGAAGTTCTTGACCGAGATCTTCGGGCCCGGCGGGTACTGGCGCCGCTTGTACTCGGCGGTGTCCACCAGCCGCACCACCCGGTCGACCACGGCGGGGTCGAAGCCGGCCGCCACGATCGCGTCCCGCCCCTCGTCGCCCTCGATGTAGCGGGCCAGCACGCTGTCCAGCAGGTCGTAGTCCGGCAGCGAGTCGCTGTCCATCTGGTCCGGCCGCAGCTCGGCGGACGGCGGCTTGGTGATGGTGTTCTCCGGGATCGGCGGCACCTCGCCGCGCCGCCCGGCCTCCTCGTTGCGCCAGTGGGCCAGCCGGAAGACCAGCGACTTGTAGACGTCCTTGATCGGCCCGTACGCGCCCACCGAGTCGCCGTACAGGGTCGAGTAGCCGACCGCCAGCTCGCTCTTGTTGCCGGGCGCGAGCACGATGTGCCCCTCCTGGTTGGAGATCGCCATCAGCAGGGTGCCGCGCAGCCGGGACTGCAGGTTCTCCTCGGCCAGGCCGGTCAGCTCGGTGGCGGCCAGGTAGGCGTCGAACATCGGGGCGATGGAGACGGTCCGCAGGTGCAGGCCGGTGCGGCGGGCCAGCTCGGCCGCGTCCTCCTTGGAGTGCTCGGAGGAGTAGCGGCTCGGCATCGACACGCAGTACACGTGGTCGGCGCCGATCGCGTCCACCGCGATCGAGGCCACCAGCGCCGAGTCGATGCCGCCGGACAGGCCGATCAGGACGGACCTGAAGCCGTTCTTGGCGACGTACGCCCGGGTGCCGGAGACCAGCGCGGCCCAGATCTCCGCCTCGTCGGACAGCCGCGGCGCGACCTCGGCGACCGGCCCGGCGACCGGCTGCCCGGCGGGCGCGGGCCGCGGCTCGCCCGGCAGCTCGCAGCGGACCAGGTGCAGGCCGTCGGTCAGCAGCAGGCCGTCGGTGTGGTCGCTGCTGGCGGCCGGCAGGTCGAGGTCCAGCACCAGCAGGTGCTCCTCGAACTGCGGGGAGCGGGCGAGGACTTCGCCGTCCGCGCCGACGACGATCGAGTCGCCGTCGAAGACCAGCTCGTCCTGGCCGCCGACCATGTTGACGTACGCCAGGGTGCAGCCCGCCTCGGCCGCCCGGCGGCGGACCAGCTCCAGCCGCTGGTCGTCCTTGTTCCGCTCGTACGGCGAGCCGTTGACGACCAGCAGCAGCCCGGCCTCGGCCTCGCGGGCCGCCGTCACCCGGCCGCCGTCCTGCCAGATGTCCTCGCAGATCGCCAGCGCGACGTCCACCCCGTGCACCCGGACCACCGGCAGCTGGTCGCCCGGGACGAACCAGCGGAACTCGTCGAACACGCCGTAGTTGGGCAGGTGGTGCTTGGCGAAGCGGGTCACCACGGCGCCCCGGTGCAGTACGGCGGCGCAGTTCTGCGGCGACCCGGCCGGGCGGTGGAACCGCGGCGAGGCGTGCTCGGAGCGCCCGAGGTAGCCGACCACCACCGGCACCTCGCCCAGCCCGTCGGCCGCCAGCCGGCCGGCCAGCTCCACCAGTGCTTCGCGCGAGGCCTCGACGAAGGAGCGGCGCAGGGCGAGGTCCTCGACCGGGTACCCGGTGAGGGCCATCTCGGGGAAGGCGACCAGCTGCGCGCCGGCCTCGACGGCCTGCTTGGTCCAGCGCACCACCTCAGCGCTGTTGCGGGCGAGGTCACCGACCCAGGGGTCGATCTGGCTCAGGGCGAGACGGAGTTTGGGCATGCCCCCGAGTGTAATCGTCTATCTGACGCGATGTCCCGGGAGGGGGTCCGACCCGGGGGCGGCACTGCCGTCCCGGGCGACGATCGGCCATGATGGGGGCAATCGCGGGCAGTGGTCCTCCGGAGGCCTCCGGGGCGTAACACGAGCGTAAAGAGCAGAGGTGAGACTGTCCCCATGGGCAAGCAGCAGCAGTTCGTGCTTCGGACGCTCGAAGAGCGTGACATCCGGTTCGTCCGGCTGTGGTTCACCGACGTGCTCGGGTTCCTCAAGTCGGTCGCGGTGGCACCGGCCGAGTTGGAGCAGGCCTTCGAGGAGGGCATCGGCTTCGACGGCTCCGCGATCGAGGGCTTCGCCCGGGTGTACGAGTCCGACATGATCGCCAAGCCGGACCCGACCACCTTCCAGATCCTGCCGTGGCGCTCGGAGACCCCGGGCACCGCCCGGATGTTCTGCGACATCCTGATGCCGGACGGCTCGCCGTCCTTCGCCGACCCCCGGTTCGTGCTCAAGCGGACCCTGGAGAAGGCCTCCGAGCAGGGCTTCACGTTCTACACCCACCCGGAGATCGAGTTCTTCCTGCTGAAGAACCTGCCCGGTGACGGAACCCCGCCGATCCCCGCCGACCAGTCCGGCTACTTCGACCACACCCCGCGCGGCGTCGGCCACGACTTCCGCCGGCAGGCGATCACCATGCTGGAGTCGATGGGCATCTCGGTCGAGTTCTCGCACCACGAGGGCGCCCCGGGCCAGCAGGAGATCGACCTGCGCTACGCCGACGCGCTGTCCACCGCCGACAACATCATGACCTTCCGGCTGGTCATGAAGGAGGTCGCGCTGGAGCAGGGCGTGCACGCGAGCTTCATGCCCAAGCCCTTCTCCGAGCACCCCGGCAGCGGCATGCACACCCACCTCTCGCTGTTCGAGGGCGACCGCAACGCCTTCCACGAGTCCGGCGCCGAATACCAGCTGTCCAAGGTCGGCAGGTCCTTCATCGCCGGCCTGCTGAAGCACGCCGCCGAGATCGCCGCCGTCACCAACCAGTGGGTGAACTCGTACAAGCGGATCTGGGGCGGCTCCCAGCGCACCGCCGGCGCCGGCGGCGAGGCGCCGTCCTACATCTGCTGGGGCCACAACAACCGCTCCGCGCTGATCCGGGTGCCGATGTACAAGCCGGGCAAGCAGGGCTCCACCCGGATCGAGGTCCGCTCCCTCGACACCGGCTGCAACCCCTACCTCGCCTACGCCGTCACCCTCGCGGCCGGCCTCAAGGGCATCGAGGAGGGCTACGAGCTGCCGCCCGGCGCCGACGACGACGTGTGGGCGCTGTCCGACTCCGAGCGCCGCGCCCTCGGCATCCAGCCGATGCCGCAGAACCTCGGCGAGGCCATCGACCTGATGCAGCGCAGCGAACTCGTCGCCGAGACGCTGGGCGAGCACGTCTTCGACTTCTTCCTGCGCAACAAGCGCCAGGAGTGGGAGGAGTACCGCTCCGAGGTGACGCCGTTCGAGCTGCGGAAGAACCTCCAGGTGCTGTGAGCGGGTGACGGCCGGCTGACGGCCGTTCAAACCGCCCCGGGCCCGCTGTCCTTCGGGAGGACGACAGCGGGCCCTCCTAAGGAGTGGATCTCGGACGGATCGATTCACCTGTGGCGGTATGTGACGATCCTGTGACGGAACGTTGTGGTCCGATGGGCGTTCTCGTCCGTTCCGTCCTGAGAGGATCACATGACCTCCTCCGTCAGCCGTGCCGCTGCCGCCCGTCTGCTCGCCCGCCGGATCGGCGTCGCGGGCGCCGCCCTCGCCGCCGTCGCGGGCCAGTTGCTGGCCGCACCGACGCTCGCCGATGCCCGGGGCTCCGGCTCCGGCTCGGGCCCGCAGCACGCGCAGCCGCGGGCCGAGACCCTCGCCGAGAACCCGCTGCCGTTCACCACCCGCTTCGAGGGCGACTTCCACGGCTCCATCACCCGGATCAGCAACTCGCTGATGACCTGTGACGAGACCAAGGCGCCGCTGGACGCGGCGCAGCCGCCGTGCGAGGACGCCCGCCAGGGCCTCGGCAGCATGCCGATCAACAACAAGTACGAGATGAAGTACATCAACATCGACCCGGGCGCGGTCGGCCCGCTCGGTGACCCGATCTACTCCGCCAGCTCCGCGGACCTCGGCCTGCTCGACGGCTCCAACGTCAAGTACGCCCGCCTCTACTGGGGCGGCACCCGCGGCATCGGCGACACCGTGCTCCCGGAGAACCAGATCGACGAGGTGTACCTGAAGGTCCCGGGCGAGAACCAGTACCGCAACATCGCCAACGACCAGCCGTCCATCGGCTACATCACCACCGACGTGGAGAGCAGCTACCAGGCCTCCGCCGACATCACCGACCTGGTCAGGCAGGCCGGCAACGGCACCTACACCGTCGCCGACATGGACTCGGTGGTGAAGCCGCACAGCTGGGGCGGCTGGACGATCGTGGTCGCGTACGAGAACGACTGCAAGCCGATGCGGCACATCCACCTGTGGGACGGCTTCCAGGTCGAGCTGCCCGACAGCCCCGAGCGCAGGATCCAGCTCACCGGGCTGAACACGCCGAAGTCCGGCCCGGTCGGCGGCAAGATCGGCTGGGTGGTCTACGACGGGGACCTCAAGTGGACCGGGGACACCCTCTCCTTCAAGTCCACCAACGGCCCGCAGACGGTCTTCCAGGACGTCAACCACGCCCCGAACGACTCCTTCAACTCCACCATCGAGGAGCTGACCCCGGCCGACCAGTTCGTCCGCACCCCGTACAACCGCAACAACTTCGGCTACGACTCCAACCGCTGGGACGTCTCGCCGTTCCTGCGCAACGGCGACACCGACATCACCGCCATCTACAAGACCCAGAAGGACGGCTACGACATCGGCGTCTTCTACGCCTACATCAACCTCGACGGCTCCGCCGAAGGCTGATCGCCCGCCGCCGCACCCGAGCGGCCACGGCGCCGCTGCCGCACCACCCGCACCACGCGGGGCGGCAGCGGCGCCGTCGCGTCCCGGCCGCGCGGGGCGCCGCGCAGCAGCCGCTCGCAGGGGCGCTCCACCCAGCGGTGGAGGGCGGCCGCGACGGCCAGCGAACCGCCGGCCAGCAGCAGCCAGACACCGAGCACCGCGGCGCCCGCCGCCGGGCGGCCCAGCACGGCGAGCCAGCAGCGGATGCCGATCTCGTGCGCCAGGTACCAGGCGTACGACCACTCGCCGAGCCGTACGGCCGTGCGGCCGGCCAGTAGCCGGGGCGCCGTCGCGGTCGCGTCGCGCCCGGCGGCGGCGGCCAGCAGGGCGGCGAACAGCGGCGCGGGCAGCAACTGGGCGGCGCTGTACGGGCCGTACCAGAGGGCGTCGGGGACGGCGGCGTGCCACGGGACCAGCACGACGTGCCAGGCGACCACGGCGGCGGCCGCCGGGGCGAGCCGCGGCCGGGGGAGCAGGCCGCGGCGGACGGCCAGGCCGGTGACCACGCCGAGGACGAACTGCGGGGTCCGGGTCAGCGGCAGGTAGTCCAGCAGCCAGCCGCGCAGCGCCGGGTCGGCGGGCAGCAGGGCGCCCGCCGCCCACAGCGCCGGGCCGAGCAGCGAGCAGAGCGCCGCGAGCGGCAGCCAGGTGCGGCGGCGCGGGGCCAGCAGGCGCAGCAGGAACGGGAACAGCAGGTAGAACCACGCCTCGGCGCCCAGCGACCAGGACGCCGGGTTGCCCCCGTACACGGTGGACGGCGCCCACGGGTGCACCAGCGCCAGCGACCAGAGCGCGGCCACGACCGGCAGGGCCGCGCCGATCGCGGCGTCCGCGCCCAGGGAGAGCGCGGTGGTCAGCACGTGCAGCGGAAAGATCCGGGCGAAGCGGCGGCGGGCGAAGACGGCGGCCGGGGTGGGGGAGTCCCGGTAGGTCCAGGCGAGGACGAAGCCGGAGAGCACGAAGAAGAACGTCACGCCCGAACGCCCGTACCAGGCAAGGGCGCTGAGCAGCGGCACCTCTCCCGCCTTACGGGACAGGTGGTAGAGCACCACCAGCAGGGCGGCCCAGAAGCGCAGCCCGGTGAGCGAGGGCAGACGGCTGGGCATCGGGGCTCCGGAGCGGGGGAGGGGGAAGCCGGGGGACCGGTGCCCGGGTGAACGAGCGCGGCGGGCACGAGGTCACGCCGGGGGCCCGGCCCGGGTCGTCGTCCACCCGGTGTCCGTTCGGCGGTCGTGTGCGGCGGTCGTGTTCGGGGCCGCGTCCGGTGGCCGTGTCCGGCGGTGGGCCGCGCGGGCGCGTAACCTGCTGGGGCGGACGGATGGAGGGGCCGATGGCGGTGGACGAGCAGCGGGCCGGTAGCCGGGTCAGCAGGCCGGAGAACCGGCTGGTCCGGCGCGGGTTCAGCGACCCGGCGCGGGCGGTGCGGCTGTTGGAGGGCCCAGGGCTGGAGGGGCTGGCCGACGACCCCCTGCTGCTGGACGCCCTCGGCGCCACCGCCGACCCCGACCTCGCCCTGCTGGGCCTGGCCCGGCTGCTGGAGGCCGCCGACGAGGCCGACCGGCGCACCCTGCGCGACACCCTCACCACCTCCAAACCGCTGCGCGACCGGCTGCTCGGCGTGCTCGGCGTCTCGACCGCGCTCGGCGACCACCTGGCCCGGCACCCGCACGACTGGCACGTGCTGGTCACCTTCGAACTGCGCGACATGCACCCGGGGCCGGAGGACTTCCACCGCACGCTGACCGAGGTCGTCCGGGCGGAGACCGTACGGACCGAGGGCGTCCGGGCACAGGGCGGCCGCGGCGGCGACCGCAGCCCGGCGGACGCGCTGCGGGCCGCCTACCGCCGCTGCCTGCTCGCCATCGCCGCCCGCGACCTGACCGGCACCACCGACCTCGCCCGCACCGCCGCCGAACTCGCCGACCTGGCCGGCGCCACCCTGCAGACCGCCCTGGACCTCGCCGCCGAACAGGACCCGGAGGCCGCCGCAGCCTGCCGGCTCGCGGTCATCGGCATGGGCAAGTGCGGCGGCCGCGAGCTCAACTACGTCTCCGACGTGGACGTGATCTTCGTCGCCGAGCCGCGCGAGGGCGTCGACGAGCAGACGGCCGTCAAGGCGGCCACCCGGCTGGCCGCCGCCCTCACCCGGCTCTGCGCGGACACCACCGGCGAGGGCACCATCTGGCCGGTGGACGCCAACCTGCGGCCCGAGGGCCGCAACGGGCCGCTGGTGCGCACCCTGGCCAGCCACCTCGCCTACTACCAGCGCTGGGCCAAGACCTGGGAGTTCCAGGCCCTGCTCAAGGCCCGGCCGGTCGCTGGGGACGCCGAACTCGGCGCCGCGTACGTCGAAGCGCTCGCCCCGATGGTCTGGCAGGCCGCCGCCCGGGACAACTTCGTCGCCGACGTGCAGCAGATGCGCCGCCGGGTGATCGACTCCATCCCCGCCACCGAACTCGACCGCCAGCTCAAGCTCGGGCCGGGCGGGCTGCGCGACGTCGAGTTCTCCGTCCAACTGCTGCAACTGGTGCACGGCCGCACCGACCCGGCGCTGCGCAGCGGCAACACCCTGGAGGCGCTGGCCGCGCTCTCCCGGGGCGGGTACGTCGGCCGGGCGGACGCCGCCTCGCTGGACACCGCGTACCGCTTCCTGCGCTCACTGGAGCACCGGATCCAGCTGTACCGGCTGCGCCGCACCCACCTGATGCCCACCGCGGCGGAGGACCTGCGCCGGCTGGCTCGCTCGCTGGCCGCGCTGATCAACGACGACACCCGCGCCGACCCGGTGGCCGCGCTGCACCGCGAGTGGAAGCGGCACACCGTGGAAGTCCGGCGGCTGCACGAGAAGCTGTTCTACCGGCCGCTGCTCGACGCCGTCGCCGAACTGCCGCCGGGCGCCGCCGGCCTGACCCCGGACGCCGCGCGGGCCCGGCTGGAGGCGCTCGGCTACACCGACCCGGCCGCCGCGCTGCGGCACATCAGCGCGCTCGCCTCCGGGGTGAGCCGCAAGGCCGCGATCCAGCGGACCCTGCTGCCGGTGCTGCTCGGCTGGTTCGCCGACTCGGCCGACCCGGACGCCGGGCTGCTCAACTTCCGCCAGGTCTCCGACGCCCTCGGCCGCACCCCCTGGTACCTGCGGCTGCTACGGGACGAGAGCGGCGCCGCCGAGCAACTGGCCCGGGTGCTGTCGGCCGGCCGGCTCGCCCCCGACCTGCTGCTGCGCGCCCCCGAGGCGGTCGCCATGCTGGGCGACCCGCAGGGCCTGGAGCCCCGCGGCCGGGCCGCCCTGGAGGGGGAGATACTGGCCGCCGTCGGCCGGGCCGGATCCACCACCGCCGCCGTGGCCGCCGCCCGCTCGGTACGCCGCCGGGAGCTGTTCCGAACGGCCGCCGCGGACGTCCTCGGCCGGCTCGGCGAGGACCCCGCCGAGGCGCTGGACACCGGGGGCGAGGCGCTCACCGCGCTCAACGCCGCCACCCTGCAGGGCGCGCTGCGCGCCTGCGTCGCGGGCTGGGAGGCCGAACACGGGGACCTGCCGACCCGGATCTCGGTGATCGCGATGGGCCGCTTCGGCGGCCACGAGCTGGGCTACGGCTCGGACGCCGACGTGCTCTTCGTCCACGAGCCGCTGCTCGGCTCGCTGGAGGAGGAGGCCGCCCGGGCCGCCCAGGCGGTCTGCCACGAGCTGCGCGCCCAACTGGGTGCGCCCTCCACCGAGCCGCCGCTGCTGGTCGACGCGGACCTGCGGCCCGAGGGGCGCAGCGGACCGCTCGTGCGCACCCTCGCCTCGTACGCGGCCTACTACCGGCGCTGGTCGCACGCCTGGGAGAGCCAGGCACTGCTGCGGGCCGAGCCGGTGGCCGGCGACCCGGAGCTCGGCGCGCGGTTCCGGCAGCTGATCGACCCGCTGCGCTACCCGGGCAGCGGCGTGCCGGAGCGGGACCTGGTGGAGATCCGCCGGATCAAGGCCCGGATCGAGGCCGAGCGGCTGCCGCGCGGGGCCGACCCGACCACCCACACCAAGATCGGGCGGGGCGGGCTGGCGGACGTGGAGTGGACCGTCCAACTGCTCCAGCTCCAGCACGGGCACGAGCTGCCGGGCCTGCGCACCACCCGGACCAGGGCGGCGCTGGCGGCGGCCGTGGCCGCCGGACTGGTGAAGCCCGAGGACGGGGAGGTGCTGGAGGCGGCCTGGGTCCTGGCCTCCCGGGTGCGGGCCGCGGTGATGCTGGTGCGCGGCCGGCCCGGCGACAGCTTCCCGGGGGAGGCCCGGGAGCTGGCGGGGGTGGCCCGCTACCTCGGGTACGGCGCCGGGCACAGCGGCGAGTTGCTGGACGACTACCGGCGGACCACCCGGCGGGCCAGGGTGGTGGTGGACCGGCTGTTCTACGGCACCGGCTGAGGCGCCCGGTTGCCAGCCGAGCCGTCCGGTGCCGGCCGGGTATGCGAAAGGGGCCCCATGCCCGGGGCCCCTTCGTCTTCGTCTTCGTCTTTGCCTTCGTCGGCTGAGGCTGCGACTGCGGCTACGGCTACGGCTACCGGCGCGCGGAGCTGGCCGCGGGCTCGCTCCACTGCTCCGGGACGGTGATCGGCTGCTCGGCCGCCGTCTCCCGGGCGGGCACCCGCGGCAGCCGGTAGACCCACTCGTGGTAGAGCCAGCGGGCGGCGAGGAAGCCGGTGGCCAGGCAGATCTCGCCGCCGACGGCATCCATCCAGAAGTGGTTGGCGGTGGAGACGATGACCAGCAGGGTGGCGGCCGGGTACATCAGGCCGAGCGCCCGGACCCACTTCCGGCGGGCCAGGAAGAAGATCGCCAGGCCGCACCACATCGACCAGCCGATGTGCATCGAGGGCATCGCGGCGTACAGGTTGGAGACGTGCGCGGCGGGCCCGGAGGCGAACGAGCCCCAGGTGCCGTGGGTCTTCACGGTGTCGATGAAGCCGCCGTCGGTCATCAGCCGGGGCGGGGCCAGCGGGAAGGCGTAGAAGCCGACCAGGGCGATCAGGGTGGTGACGAACAGCACGGTGCGGGCTGCGGCGTAACGGCCGGGATGGCTGCGGTAGAGCCAGACCAGGACGCCGATCGTGATGATGAAGTGCAGCGTCGCGTAGTAGTAGTTCATCCCGGTGATGAGCCACCCGACGCTGTCCATCGCGTGGTTGACCGAGCGCTCGACGGCGATGCCGAGGTGCTGCTCCAGGTCCCAGATCCAGCGCGCGTGCTTCTGGGCTATCGCTTCCTGTTCCGGGACCGCGTTGCGGACCAGGGAGTAGATCCAGTAGCTGACCCCGATCAGGGCCAGCTCGATCCAGATCCGCGGTCTGGCCGGTGAACGCCGCTGGTCGCGGACGCGGCCCCGCAGGGCGGCGGTACGGGACTGGGCGGCGCGGGTGGCTCCGTCGGGCAGGCGGCCGGCACCGGCCTGCACTGCTGCGGAACCGCCACCGCTGGCCGCGTCGGCGCGCCCGGCGTCGCCTCGCTGGATCTCGGTCGGTTCCCCCATGGACGGAAAGTCTGCCAGACCGTTCTTAGCCGTCTGCTCATCCTCCGGAAGTGGATTCTTCACCGGCTGTCCCCCTTGAGGCCTAGACGCCGGCTCCTACCGGGGTGGGGGGTGCTCTGGGTTCTGGGGCGTACCGGTGGGACGGGCATACGTCCCATTGTCACGCCCGTCGCTCCGGGTGAGTAATCGGGGTGGGCGGAGACGGTCGCCGACCTGGATTTTCCTGCCACGAAACCGTTTCTGCATCTTGCTGAAACATATTGCAGGCCGCTAGCTTCCTGGGAACTCGATCGCCCCTTCCCCCTAAGGGAGCCCTCAGTGGCCGATGCCCCGCTCCGCCCCCGACGGAGCACGTCCCTACGCAGACCCGGCCGCACGGCCGTCCTGCTGGCCGCCGCGCTGACCGCCGCCACACTCGGCAGCGCCCCCGCCGCCCTGGCGGCCGCCCCGCCGGCCCCGCCCTCGGACGCCGCGCTCGCGGCCACCGCCGGGCGCCACGACCTCACCCGCGAGCAGTTCTACTTCGTCCTGCCCGACCGCTTCGCCAACGGCGACACCGCCAACGACAGCGGAGGCATCACCGGCGGCCGGCTGGAGAACGGCTTCGACCCCGCCGACAAGGGCTTCTACCACGGCGGCGACCTGGCCGGCCTGATCAACAAGCTCGACTACGTCCAGGACCTCGGCACCACCGCGATCTGGATGGCCCCGATCTTCAGGAACAAGCCGGTGCAGGGCAGTGGCGCGGAAGCGTCCGCGGGCTACCACGGCTACTGGATCACCGACTTCACCCAGGTCGACCCGCACTTCGGCACCAACGACCAGCTCAAGGAGCTGATAGCCAAGGCCCACGCCCGCGGCATCAAGGTCTTCTTCGACGTCATCACCAACCACACCGCCGACGTCATCGACGACGCCGAGCAGCAGCACGGCTACCGCTCCGTCGGCGCCTACCCGACGCTCGACGCGGACGGGAAGCCGGTCGACGAGACCGCCGTCGCCGACACGGGCGCCCCCTGGCCGCGGACCACCAAGGACTCCTTCCCGTACACCCCGGTCTTCCGCAACCCCGGCGACGCCACCGCCAAGACCCCGTCCTGGCTCAACGACCCCTCGCTCTACCACAACCGGGGCGACTCGACCTTCGTCGGCGAATCCGCCACCGAGGGCGACTTCGGCGGCCTGGACGACCTCGACACCCAGAACCCCCGGGTGGTGAAGGGCTTCGAGAAGGTCTACCAGCAGTGGGTCAAGGACGCCGGCGTGGACGGCTTCCGGATCGACACCGTCAAGCACGTCAACATGGCGTTCTGGCAGCAGTGGGCGCCCGCGCTCAAGGACTTCGCGGCCAAGCAGGGCAACAAGAAGTTCTTCATGTTCGGCGAGGTCCACTCCGGCGACCCGGCGATCACCTCGCCGTACGTCACCAAGGGCAGGCTCCAGGCCACCCTCGACTTCCCGTTCCAGGGCGCGGCCCGCTCCTACGTCTCCCAGGGCGGCTCGGCGAAGGCCCTCGCCGACGTCTACGGCCAGGACTACCGCTACACCGGCGCCGACACCGACGCGTACGAGCTGCCGACCTTCCTCGGCAACCACGACATGGGCCGCTTCGGCTCCTTCCTGCTCGCCGACAACCCGGGCGCCGACGACGCCACCCTGCTCAGGAAGGACCGGCTCGGCAGCGAGCTGCAGTTCCTCACCCGCGGCCAGCCCGTCGTCTACTACGGCGACGAACAGGGCTTCACCGGCGCCGGCGGCGACAAGGACGCCCGGCAGGACCTGTTCGCGTCGAGGACGCCCTCGTACAACACCGACCGGGTGCTCGGCGGCCCCGCCGGCGCGGCCGACCGGTACGGGCAGGACGGCGAGCTCTACCGGGGCATCGCGGGCCTGGCCGCGCTGCGCCGCGACAACCCGGCGCTGGCCGACGGCGCGCAGATCGAGCGGTACGCCGCCGACGGCCCGGGCGTGTACGCCTTCTCCCGGATCGACGCGGGGCAGCAGGTCGAGTACCTGGCGGCGGTCAACAACGCCACCGAGGCGAAGACCGTCACGCTGGACACCTTCTCGGCGGGGATGGGCTTCGACCGGATCTACCCGGCGGCGGGGGAGCGCGTCACCAGCGGCGCCGACCGCAAGGTCACCGTGACCGTCCCCGCACTGTCCTCCGTCGTGTTCAAGGCGGCCGGCAAGCTCGCTGCCGTCAGCGCGGCGCCGCAGCTCACGGTGCGGCCGCCGGCGGACGGCTCCACCGGGCTCGTCACGGTGGGCGCCCAGGTCGACGGCGGCGGCTTCGACCGGGTGAGCTTCGCCGCCCAGATCGGCAACGGGCCCTGGCAGACCCTGGGCACCGCCGACAACGGCCGATACCTCGTGACGCAGGACCTCGGCGCCGTCGCCCCCGGCACGGCCGTCCGGTACAAGGCCGTCGTCCAGGACTCCGGCGGCCACCTGCGCTCCGCCACCGCCGGCTTCACCACCGGCACCCCCGCGCCCCAGCCCGCGCCCACCGCCGGCGCCCGCCCGTACGCCGTCGTCCACTACAACCGGCCGGACGGCGACTACGACGGCTGGAACCTCTACGCCTGGGGCGACCTCGCCGACGGCGAAGCCACCCCGTGGCCGGCCGGGCACCCCTTCACCGGGCGCGACGCCTACGGCGCCTTCGCCTACGTGCGGCTCAAGCCCGGCGCCTCGGACGTCGGGTTCATCGTGGAGAAGAACGGCGTCAAGGACGGCGACGCCGACCGGCACATCGACGTCGGCAGCACCGGCGAGGTGTGGCTCAAGCAGGGCGACCCGGCGGTGCGCACCGCCGCCCCCGGCCCGGCCGGCACACCGCCGGCGAACACCGCCGTCATCCACTACAACCGGGCCGACGGCGACTACGACGGCTGGGGCCTGCACGACTGGACCGGCGCCGCCACCCCCACCGACTGGGGCAAGCCGCTGACGCCGGTGCGCCGTGACACCTTCGGTGCCGTCTTCGAGGTGCCGCTGGCCCCCGGCGCGACCAGCCTCAGCTACATCCTGCACAAGGGCAACGACAAGGATCTGCCCGCCGACCAGTCGCTGGACTTCTCAGTCGACGGCAGGGAGATCTGGATCCTCGGCGGCCACGAGGGCCACCTGCTGCCGCAGAGCCCGGCCGCCTCCTCGCAACTCGACCTCGGCAGCGCCAAGGCGCAGTGGATCGACGCGAAGACCGTCGTCGTCCCGGCGAACTACGGCGCGGGCGACGACGCCCTGGCCGGCGGCACCAGCGCCCAGCTGGTCTACGACCCCGCCGGCGGCATCCGGGCCGACCAGGGCACGCTGACCAAACCCGGCCAGTGGCTGCGGCTCACCCCGGTCAGGAGCGGGCTGACCGACGCGCAGAAGGCCAAGTACCCGCACCTGGCGGGCTACCGGGCCTTCACCGTGGACGCCCGCGACGCCGCCCGCGTCCCGGCCGCGCTGCGCAGCCAGCTGCTGTTCACCGAACACCTGCCCAGCGGCGCCGTCCTGGCCGCGACCGGCGTCCAGACCCCCGGCGTCCTGGACGACCTGTACGCCGGGCGGACCGGCAAGGTCGACTTCGGTCCGGCGTACTACGACGGCAAGGTGGCACTGTCGGTCTGGGCGCCGACCGCGCAGGACGTCTCCGTCCAGGTCTTCGACGGCCCGACCGGAGGCACCCCCAGGACACTGCCGCTGAAGCTGGACGACGAGACCGGCGTGTGGGAAGTCGTCCGCGACAAGCACGAGTTGGACGGCAAGTACTACCTCTACCAGGTGAAGGTCTGGGCGCCCTCGGCGCAGCAGCTGGTGGTCGACACCGTCACCGACCCGTACTCGGTGGCGCTCTCCACCGATTCGAAGCGCAGCCTGGTCGCCGACCTCGACGCCAAGGAGCTCAAGCCCGCGGGCTGGGACGACCACGCCCGCCCGCAGGCCGTCCCGCCCGCGCAGCAGCAGATCCAGGAACTGCACGTCCGGGACTTCTCGGTGGCGGACTCCACCGTCCCGGCCGCCGAGCGCGGCACCTACCTGGCGTTCACCGAGTCGAACTCGGCCGGCATGCAGCACCTGCGGGAACTGGCCAAGGCCGGGGTCACGACGATCCACCTGCTGCCGACCTTCGACATCGCCACCATCCGGGAGAACCGGGCCGACCAGAAACTGCCGGCCTGCGACCTCAAGTCCCTTCCGGCGGACGGCCCGAAGCAGCAGGAGTGCGTGGCGGCCGTCGCCGCCGACGACGCCTACAACTGGGGCTACGACCCGCTGCACTACAACGTGCCGGAGGGCTCGTACGCGACGGACCCGGAAGGCACCGCCCGCACCGTGCAGTTCCGGCAGATGGTGCAGGCGATGCACGCGGCCGGACTGCGGGTGGTGCTCGACGTGGTCTACAACCACACCGCCGCCAGCGGACAGGCCGAGCACTCGGTACTGGACCGGGTGGTCCCCGGCTACTACCAGCGGCTGGACGCCGAGGGCAAGGTGACGACGGACAGTTGCTGCGCCGACACCGCGCCCGAGCACGCCATGATGAATCGGCTGGTGGTCGACTCGGTGACCCTGTGGGCCCGGGAGTACAAGGTGGACGGCTTCCGCTTCGACCTGATGGGCCTGGATCCCAAGTCCACCATGCTGGATGTGCAGGCCGCGCTGCGGAAGATGACACCGGACTCGGACGGCGTGGACGGGAAGAACGTCTTCCTGTACGGCGAGGGCTGGAACTTCGGCGCCGTCGCGAACAACGCCCGGTTCGAGCAGGCCACCCAGGCCAACCTGGCCGGCACCGGCATCGCCACCTTCGACGACCGATTCCGCGACGCCGCCCGCGGCGGCAACTTCATGCTCGACTCCGCCCCGCAACAGGGCTTCGTCTCCGGCCTGTTCACCGACCCCAACGGCACGCCCGCGAACGGCACCCCGCAGGAGCAGAAGGCCCGGCTGCTGCACCAGATGGACCAGCTGAAGGTGGGGCTGACCGGCAACCTGGCCGGCTACGCCTTCACCGACAGCTCCGGGAAGGCCGTCACCGGCGCCCAGGTCGACTACAACGGCGCCCCGACCGGGTACGCGGCCAAGCCGGGCGAGGCGGTGGAGTACGTGGACGCCCACGACAACACCGACCTGTTCGACGCGCTCGCGTACAAGCTGCCGACCGCCACCGCGCCCGCCGACCGGGCCCGGATGCAGGCGCTCGCGCTCTCCCTCACCGCGCTCACCCAGGGCGCCGGCTTCGCCCAGGCCGGCAGTGACCTGCTGCGCTCCAAGTCGCTCGACGCCAACTCCTACGACTCGGGGGACTGGTTCAACGCGATCCACTGGGACGCCGCGGACGGCAACGGCTGGGGCCGCGGCCTGCCGCCGGCGGCCGACAACAAGGCGATGTGGCCCACCGCGCAGTCCCTGCTGGCGAACCCGAAGCTGACCGTCGGCGCGGCCGACATCCGGGCGGCCTCGGCGCAGTACCAGGAGTTCCTGCGGATCAAGCAGTCCTCGCCGCTGTTCTCGCTGCCGACCCTGGCGGCCGTCCAGCAGCGGCTCTCGTACCCGCTCTCCGGCACCGCCGGCGAGGCACCCGGGGTGATTACCCTGCACCTCGACGGGGCCGGGCTGAAGGGGGCGGAGAAGGGCATCACCGTGGTCTTCAACGCCACGCCCACCGCTCAGGCGCAGACCGTGGCGCCCCTGAAGGGGACGAGCCAGGCGCTGCACCCCGTCCAGGCGGGCGGGGCGGACGGGGTGGTGAAGCAGTCCGGCTTCGACGCCGCGACCGGCACGTTCACCGTGCCGGGCCGCACTGTGGCGGTGTTCGTCCAGGGCTGAGTCCGGCGCCGAGCCGAAATCAAACTGGTCCGTATACCTGCACAACTGCCGGGCCCCACACCGCTGTTCAAGCGGTGCGGGGCCCGGTTCCGTTCCGGCGCAACAGTGGCCGGAAACCGTTCCTGGCACGGCCGGATCTGTGACGTGCCGCACCCGCTCGGCGCTGCGGGCCGCCCGGCGGCCTGCCCGGTGGCCCTGATGGCTGGTCAGTGACCACCGGCGGTGGGCGAACCTTGCCCGGACCATGAAAACCGTGTTCATGATTTTGCAAAGTGGTAGCACAACTGACGTACCGCCATGCATACGGTTTCGGTAATGAACCGGCCAATCAGTGGCATGCATCTGTCATCGGCGGCCGGTTTGCTGCCACGATTCCTCCGGCTGCAGACGAGGGGGCCCCACCTCCCGGTGCAGCTGTTCCAGCCCAGGTGCAGCGCGTCCCGACCTGCAACGAGTTGTGAGCACCGCAACCCGCTACCGCACCTCCGTCACACCCGGCGGGGGCCCCCACTGCGCCGCGACCCCGCGGCCCAGGTTTCTCTCCACCGGCGCGAACCGGCGCCGGTCGGAAAAGGAGTCCGCATGTCCCGTTACGCTCACGCCCGGAAGGCGGCGGTCGTCCTGGCCGCCTCCACCGCGCTGCTGGTCACCGGCATACCGGTCATCGCCCAGGCGGCCACGCCGGACGCGCCGGCCGCCGTCGCCGCCCAGCAGACCACCCGGGCCGCACTGATCGCCTCGGCGAACCAGCAGACCGCCTCGCTCGCCCAGGCCCTCGGCCTGAGCGGCCAGGAGAAGCTGGTCACCAAGGACGTCGTCCAGGACGCCAACGGCGGTCGCCACCTGCGCTACGAGCGCACCTACGCCGGACTCCCCGTCCTCGGCGGCGACCTGGTCGTCCACCAGGACGCGAGCGGTGCCACCCAGAGCGTGACCAAGGCGAGCGAGGCCACCCTCGCCGGCGTCGACACCACCCCGGCCCAGGCCGCGCCGAAGGCCCAGGCCGCCGCGCTGGCCGTCGAGGCGGGCTCCGTCGACACCGCCCCCCGCCTGGTGGTGTGGGCCGCGGACGGCACCCCGAAGCTCGCCTGGGAGACGGTCATCGCCGGCCGCGAGTCCGACGGCACCCCGAGCAAGCTGCACGTGGTGACCGACGCCAAGACCGGCGACGTGCTCAGCAAGGCCGACGGCATCAAGCGCGGCTCCGGCACCGGCGTCTTCGTCGGCAACGTGCCGCTGACCACCACCCAGAGCGGCTCGACCTACTCGCTCAAGGACGCCACCCGCGGCGGCCAGAACACCACGGACATGAAGAACGGCACCTCCGGCAACGGCACGCTGTTCAGCAAGTCCTCGGACACCTGGGGCAACGGCCAGGCCAGCAACCGCGAATCCGCCGCGGTGGACGCCCAGTTCGGTGCCGCCGCCACCTGGGACTTCTACAAGAACACCTTCGGCCGCAACGGCATCCGCAACGACGGCGTCGGCGCCATGAGCCGGGTCCACTACGACACCGGCTACGTCAACGCGTTCTGGGACGACAGCTGCTTCTGCATGACCTACGGCGACGGCTCGGGCGACACCCACCCGCTCACCGAGCTCGACGTCGCGGGCCACGAGATGAGCCACGGCGTCACCTCCGCCACCGCCAACCTGAACTACTCGGGCGAGTCCGGCGGCCTCAACGAGGCCACCTCGGACATCTTCGGCAACATGGTCGAGTTCTACGCCAACCTGCCCGCCGACACCCCGGACTACCTCGTCGGCGAGCTGATCGACATCAACGGCAACGGCACGCCGCTGCGCTACATGGACAAGCCCTCCAAGGACGGCACCTCGGCCGACTCCTGGTACTCGGGCGTCGGCAACCTGGACGTCCACTATTCGTCCGGTGTCGCCAACCACTTCTTCTACCTGCTGGCCGAGGGCAGCGGCGCCAAGGTGATCAACGGCGTCAGCTACAACAGCCCGACGGTCAACAACATCACCGTCACCGGCATCGGCCGGGACAAGGCGGCGCAGGTCTGGTACAAGGCGCTGACCGCGTACATGACCTCCACCACCAACTACGCCGCCGCCCGTACCGCGACCCTGAACGCGACCACCGACCTGTACGGCGCGAACAGCGCCGAGTACAACGCGGTCGCCACCGCCTGGGCCGCCGTCAACGTCGGCTCGCTGCCCAACCCGGGCGGCGTCACCGTCACCAGCCCGGGCAACCAGTCGACCGCCGTCGGCACCGCCGTCAACCTGGCGATCAAGGCCTCGGGCGGTACCGCTCCGCTGTCGTACTCGGCGGCGGGTCTGCCGGCCGGTCTGGCGATCAACGCGTCGACGGGTGCGATCACGGGTACGCCGACCGCGGCGGGTACGTCCAACGTGACGGTGACGGTGAAGGACTCGGCGGGCAAGTCGGGGACGACCAGCTTCACCTGGACGGTGACCACCGGTGGTGGCGGCGGCTGCACGCCGGCGCAGCTGCTGGGCAACGCGGGCTTCGAGACCGGTTCGGCGGCGCCGTGGACGGCGAGCTCCGGCGTGGTCGACAACAGCTCGGGCCAGGCCGCGCACGGCGGTTCGTGGAAGGCGTGGATGAACGGCTACGGCTCCGCGCACACCGACTCGCTGTCGCAGACGGTGAGCATCCCGGCGGGCTGCAAGGCGACGCTGAGCTTCTGGCTGCACATCGACACCGCGGAGACCGGCACCACCGCGTACGACAAGCTGACCGTGTCGGTCAACGGCACCACGCTGAAGACCTACTCCAACGCGGACGCCGCGGCGGGCTACCAGCAGCGCACCTTCGACCTGTCGGCCTACGCGGGCCAGACGGTCACCGTGAAGTTCAACGGCGTCGAGGACTCCTCGCTGCAGACGAGCTTCGTCATCGACGACACCTCCGTCCAGACCGGCTGAACCCGGGCCGGCTCCTCCTGAGGGGCCGGTGAACCAGGACAGGTGAGGGGCCCGGCAGCCACGGCTGCCGGGCCCTTGTCGTGTGGCCGCTGACGTGTGGCCCAGGTCGTACGGCCCGGTGTCGTAGGGCGCTGTCGTGGGGCCCCGCTGCGGTGATGCAGAAACGTATCTTCCCGAGGCCTTGACGGTGTCTCGCGGTCATCCTAGGTTCAGCGCTGCAAGTTTCCGGCAAGTTACAGAAACTTCCTGCAGGCTCACCTCCGGCTGCCCCCCAGCCACCCCCAGGAGACGACGTGGTCACCACCGCCCCCACCCGCCGGCCCACCCGCCGGCCCGCCCGCGCGGCCGGCGCGCTCGCCGCCTCGGCGGCGCTCGCGCTCTCGCTCGGCACCACCCTCGGCGCCCCCGCCGCCCAGGCCTCCCCGCCCGCGAACAACGGCAAGGACGTCACCGCCACCCTCTTCGAGTGGCGCTTCGACTCCGTCGCCCAGGCCTGCACCTCGACCCTCGGCCCGAAGGGCTACGGCTTCGTCGAGGTCTCGCCGCCGCAGGAGCACATCCAGGGCCCGCAGTGGTGGACCTCCTACCAGCCGGTCAGCTACCAGATCGCCGGGCGGCTCGGCGACCGCACGTCCTTCAAGAACATGGTCGACACCTGCCACGCGGCCGGGGTCAAGGTGATCGCCGACGCGGTGGTCAACCACATGTCGGCCGGCTCCGGCACCGGCACCGGCGGCACCGTCTACAGCAAGTACAACTACCCCGGCACCTACCAGGACCAGGACTTCCACTCCTGCCGCCAGCCGATCTCCAACTACCAGGACCGCTCCAACGTCCAGAACTGCGAGCTGGTCAACCTCGCAGACCTGGACACCGGCAGCTCCTACGTCCAGACCACCATCGCGCACTACCTGGACGACCTCGGCTCGCTCGGCGTGGACGGCTACCGGATCGACGCCGCCAAGCACATCGCCGCCGCTGACCTCGCCGCGATCAAGGCCAAGACGGCCAACCCCAACGCCTACTGGGCGCAGGAGTTCATCTACGGCGCCGGCGAACCGATCCAGCCCACCGAGTACACCGGCACCGGCGACGTCGACGAGTTCCGGGTCGGCACCGACCTCAAGCGGATGTTCACCAGCGACAAGCTCGCCAACCTCAACGGCTGGGGCGCCTCCTGGGGCTACCTGCCGAGCAACCAGGCCCGCAGCTTCCTCGACAACTGGGACACCGAGCGCAACGGCTCCACCCTCAACTACACCTACGGCAACACCTACACGCTGGCCAACGTCTTCCTGCTGGCCTCGACGTACGGCTCGCCCAACATCTACTCCGGCTACTCCTTCACCAACAAGGACGACGGCCCGCCCAACGGCGGCACCGTCAACGCCTGCTACCAGGACGGCTGGAACTGCACCCACGCCTGGCGGCAGGTCGCCAACATGGTCGGCTTCCGCAACGCCGTCGCCGGCACCGGCGTGACCAACTGGTGGTCCAACGGCAACAACGCGATCGCCTTCGGCCGCGGGAACAAGGGCTACGTCGCCATCAACCACGAGGGCGGCGCGATCACCCAGACCTTCCAGACCGGCCTGCCGGCCGGCACCTACTGCGACGTCCAGCACGGCGACCCGCAGCCGGGCGGCGGCTGCACCGGACCGACCTACCAGGTGAGCGCGGGCGGGCAGTTCACCGCCACGGTCGGCGCGGGCGACGCCGTCGCGCTGTACGTCCGGAGCGGGGCCGCGACGGCCACCGGCGCCTCGTTCAACGTCAACGCGACCACCGTGCCTGGGCAGAACGTCTACGTGGCCGGCGACGTCGCCGCGCTCGGCGGCTGGGATCCGGCCAAGGCGCTGCCGCTCTCCTCGGCCGGCTACCCGGTCTGGTCCCTCTCGCTCTCGCTGCCGGCCGGCACCTCCTTCCAGTACAAGTACGTCCGCAAGGACGCGAGCGGCGCGGTGACCTGGGAGTCCGGCGCCAACCGGACGGCGACGGTGCCCTCGGGCGGGGTCGTCGCGCTGAACGACACCTGGCGGCCGTAGCGTCCTCGCGGCTCCTCGCGATCCCTCGCGGCCTCTCGCGCCCCCTCGGAACCCCGTCAGCCCGGCCTGACGGGGTTCCCTCGTGTGGGTGACCGCCCGCTCTTGAACGCTTGCGCGCGCAGGGGCCTGGCACCATCGCGGGATGAGAGCCACCCCACTCGTCCTGGACCTCGAACTGTGCGGCGGCCGCTGGGACGGCCACCGCAAGCGCGTCAACGCCGACGCCCCGCCGCCCGCCCTGCGGATGGTGCTCCGCGCCGAACTGCCGGCCGCCGAGACCGGCGAGTACTGGCCGACCACCAGCGTCTACCGGCTGGACGACGACGGCGCGGTGCCGCGCTACCGGCACTCGCACGACGAATGAGCGCGCTCCGTCGGCCGCGGCCGACGGAGCACGTGGCTGTCGACCGAGTCCGGTGCGCGGCGTAGCGGTCGACCGGCTCCGGTGTGCGGCAGCGGCAGGGCGGTCAACCGCGCCCGATGTACGGCATGGCCGTCGCCATCACGGTGGCGAACTGCACGTTGGCCTCCAGCGGCAGGGCGGCCATGTGCCGGACGGTCCGCGCGACATCGGCCACGTCCATGGTCGGCTCGGGCGCGATCCGGCCGTCCGCCTGCCGGACGCCCGCGCCCATCGCCGCCGTCATGTCGGTCGCCGCGTTGCCGATGTCGATCTGTCCGCAGGCGATCCGGTACGGGCGGCCGTCCAGCGACAGCGACTTGGTCAGGCCGGTGACGGCGTGCTTGGTCGCGGTGTAGGCGATCGAGTGCGGGCGCGGGACGTGCGCCGAGATCGAGCCGTTGTTGACGATCCGGCCGCCCTGCGGGTCCTGGGCCTTCATCTGCCGGAACGCGGCCCGGGCGCAGAGGAAGGCGCCGGTCAGGTTGAGGTCGACCACGGCCCGCCAGGCCTCGACCTCCAGCTCCTCCACCGGGACGGCCGGGCCGAAGCTGCCGGCGTTGTTGAACAGCAGGTCCACCCGGCCGTGGCGTTCGGCGGTCGCGGCGAACAGCGCGTCCACGGCGTCCGGGTCGGTGACGTCGGTCGGCAGCACGTCGGCCGGGGCGCCGCAGAGTCGGGCGGTCTCGTGCAGCGGCTCGGCCCGACGGCCGGCCAGCACGGGCAGCCAGCCGGCCGCGGCCAGTTCGACCGCGACGGCCCGGCCGACGCCGCTCCCGGCTCCGGTGACGACGGCGATCTGCTGGGGCATTGGCACTCTCCTCGATGGCGGTTCCCGGTCGGTCCCGGGAGAGATCGTGGCGGATCCGCGGGCCGCCGTCACTGGTCGAAGTGCCCAAAATCCGCCGGTCGGCCTGGACCGCGGTACGGGCTGCGGTGTGGGCTGCGGCGTGGTCCCCGTCGACCGGCCCCCGCTGACCGGCCCCCGCTGACCGGCCCCCGCTGACCGGCCCCCGCTGACCGGCCCCCGCCGACCGGCGGGAGCGGTGAAGGGTTTTACCTGATCGCGAACAAACATTGGATTTCCGGTGGTCGCCGCGCAACCGGGCCACCCCGGCCCACGTCATAAGATCGCAGGAAGGCGCGCCCCTGCGAGGGACGGCGCGCCACCACCCCGGGGGCCGTACCAGCGTCGCGCCCCCGGCCTGTCCGGCCCCACCGGGGGGCCGCCGCCCGGTCCGACGGACCGGGCGCGACATCGGTCGGAGAGTCCTCACCGTGCTTAGGCAGTCGTCCCGTTCCCGTGCCGTCCTGTCCGGCGCCGCCGTGCTCGCCCTGGCCGCCGCGCTCGCGGCCTGCGGGAGTTCCGGCGGTGGGAAGGGGGACAGCGCCAAGGCGGACGCCCCGGCCACGACCGGCAGCGCCGCGGGCACTCCGGCCGCCGGCTCGGGCACCCCGGGCGCCGCGGCACCCTCCGTCGCCGTGGGCAAGGTGCTGATGCCCGCCGGTCCGAACGCCAACCTCGCCAAGGCCCGGGACACCGCCGCCGGACCGATATTCCAGACCACCGTGACCGGCGCGAAGTCCGGCGTCTCCGGCAAGGTCTGGGTCTGGCTGCCGCCCGAGTACAACGACCCCAAGTACGCCAAGACCGGCTTCCCGGTGCTGACCCTCTTCGCGGGCGGCCAGAGCAACGGCTACAACACCTGGACCGACAACCAGCTGCCGATCCAGGAGGCGAACGAGCAACTGGTCAAGGAGGGCAAGGCCCACCCCTTCATCATGATCATGCCGGTGCAGAACTTCAACGGCGACGAGAAGAACGCGCTGGACTGCTCCGACATCCCGGGCCAGCCCAAGATGGGCACCTGGATGGCCGAGGACATCCCGGACTTCGTCCGCGCCAACTTCCGCACCGTCCAGGGCCGGGACGGCTGGGGCGTGATGGGCGCCTCCACCGGCGGCTTCTGCAGCGCCAAGCTCGCCCTGCAGCACCCGGAGGTCTACAAGGCCGCGGTGCCGATCGACGGCTACTTCATCCCGGACTCGGGGCTCTGGAAGGGCCACGACGCCGAGCGTGCGGCCAACAACCCCGACGTGCTCGTCGCCCAGGGCAAGGCCGACGTGAAGATGCTGGTCACCGCGGGCGGCGCCAACCCGTACGAGACCAAGGTGGTCAAGAACTGGGTGGCCAAGGCTGCCCCGCCGGTGTCCATCGAGTACTACGAGCAGCCCGGCGGCAAGCACCTGACCTCGGACTTCAAGAAGATGATCCCGGACACGTTGCAGTGGTTCACCAAGCACCTGGCGGGGCCGGCGGCCGACTGAGCCGGGGCCTGGCTCTGGTTGGTTCTCCTCGCCTCCTGTCCCGCTTCCGCTTCCGCTTCCTGTTCCGGCTCCTGCTTCCCCTCCTGCTCCGCTTCCGCCTCCGCTTCCGCCTCCGCCGGGGTCGGTGACGCTCCCGCGTCCCGGCGCCGGCGGTCGGCTTTCCGGTCTCGGCAGGGCTGCCCGGGCGTCCCCACGGAAAGCTCCGCGTGACCGCGCGCACGCCTGTGACCTGCACGTCAATCGGACATTGATTCGCTTCTGATCGACTTCGAGCATCTTGGCTGGGCGGTCCTCCACCGGCCGCCACCGCCCGCCGTGCCCGCCGCGCCCCAAGCCGTGAAGAGAGTGCCATGCCCATCCACCTGCTGCCCCAGCCCGCCCCTGCCGTGCCCGCACAGGGGCACTCCGGAGCCGACTCCCGGGGCGCGGACGCGTACGGTCGGGTCGCGGACGACGACCCGGTCACCGTGCGGTTCGCCGGGCTGCGGCTGGTGCACGCCGCGCTGCGCCGGGACCTCGCCCGACTGCCCAACGCGCTGCGGCTGCTCCAGCCCGGCGAGGACGACAAGGGCGAGGCGCTGCTGCGGCACTGGAACTTCATGACCGCGATGCTGACCTGCCACCACGAGCAGCAGGACACCCGGATCTGGCCGATCGTGCGCCGCTTCGCGCCCGAGCTGCGGTTGCTGCTCAACTGGCTGGAGGCCGACCACCACAACCTCGACCACTCGTTCACCCGGGTCACCACGCTGGTCCGGATCGCCAGCCGGGACGCCGGCAGCGCCTGGCCGGTCGCGTACGCGATGGAGGACCTGGCGGCCCGGCTGGAGACCCATCTGCGGATCGAGGAGCGGCAGTTGCTGCCCCGGATGGACCGGGTGGTCGCCCACGGCTCCCGGCTCGGCGGCCTGGGTGAACTGCTGGACCTGCTGCGCGCGGCGGACGGCCCGGGCGCGGCGGACGCGCTGGCCTGGCTGCTGGACGGCGTGAAGCCGGCCGCCGTCGAGCGGCTGCTGGCCGAGTGCGACGACGACACGGCCCGCAACTGGCCGCACTGGCAGGCGACCTACCAGCGCTGCACCGCGCCGCTGTGGGGGCCGGGAGAGGGTCGGGACGGCAGCGGCCGGGACGGCGGCACGGGTGATGGCCCCGGCGACGACCTGGGGACCATCGCCGACTGAGCGCCGGGGGCTTTCACGGGCCACGGATCTACGCGCGTGGCAGGATCGTTCCGACCGTGATTGACCCGGCGCCGGGTACAGGGAGCCCGCGAGCCCTCGGTGCTATCGTCCGCCGGTGACGTCCCTGCTGCAACCACCGCTGATCACCCGGCTCCTGGCCGTCGACCGCATCCTGATCGCCGGCGCAGGCGGCGGGTTCGACGTGTACGCCGGGCTGCCGCTGGCCCTCGCCCTGCGCGCCGCGGGCAAGGAGGTGCATCTGGCCAACCTCTCCTTCAGCGACCTCTACGGCCTTCCGCAGGAGGTCTGGACGGAGCCCGACCTGGCCATGATCGGGCCCGTCACCCCCGCCCCCGGGGGCTACTTCCCGGAACGGACCCTCGCCCGCTGGCTGAACCGGCACGGGATGCCCGACACCGTGTGGGCCTTCCCGAAGGTGGGCGTCCAGCCGCTGCGCGAGGCCTACCGCGCGCTCGTCGGCCGGCTGGGCGTCGACGCCGTCCTGCTGGTGGACGGCGGCACCGACATCCTGATGCGCGGCGACGAGGTCGGACTCGGCACCCCCGAGGAGGACATGGCCAGCCTCGCCGCGGTGGCCGGACTCACCGAGGTGCCCGAACGGCTGGTCGCCTGCCTGGGCTTCGGCATCGACGCCTACCACGGCGTCAACCACACGCTGGTGCTGGAGAACCTCGCCGCGCTGGACCGGGCCGGCGGCTACCTCGGCGCCTTCTCCATCCCGCGCGACAGCCGGGAGGCGGTGCTCTACCTCGACGCCGTCGAGCACGCCAGGGCCGCCTTCCCCGAGTACCCCAGCATCGTCAACGGCTCGGTGGCGGCGGCGCTGCGCGGCGAGTTCGGCGACGTCCGGTTCACCGAGCGGACCGACGGCAGCGACCTGTTCGTCAATCCGCTGATGGCGATGTACTTCGGCGTCACGGTCGAGGCGCTGGCCGCGGAGAACCGTTACCTGGACCGGCTGGAGCGCACCGTGGTGGTCCGCCAGATCGCCACCGCGATCGCCGGGTTCCAGGACGAGCTGCCCCGGCAGCGGCCGCCCCGGCAGTTTCCGCACTGACCGTCCGATTCGGTGCCGGGCCTTCCACGCGGTGGAACGTCAGAAGGTGGCGAGCCGGAACTCCAGGTCGCCGAACCGCACCTGGTCGCCCGGCCGGACGAGGACCCCGCCCGCGATCCGGCGCCCGTTGACGTGCGTGCCGTTGGTCGAACCGAGGTCGTACAGCACCCAGCCGGCGCCCTCGCGCCGCAGTTCGGCGTGGTGCCGGGAGACCGAGGCGTCGTGCAGCCGCAGCCCCGAGCCGGGGAGCCGCCCGATGGTCAGCAGCCCGGCGCCGGCCTGCGGCAGGCTCAGCCCGGGCAGCCGCTCGGTGCGCCAGGCCCGGTTCAGCCGGTCGCCGAAGCCGGAGATCCGGCCGACCGTGCGCAGCACGAACCGCTCGACCGGACCGCCGGTCGGCAGCCCGGCCACCGCCGCGTTCAGCTCGTCGCGGCTGGTGGCCTGCAGGACGACGTCCATCCGGCCGAGGAACGTCTCGTGCGAGAGCCGCCCGCTGCCCGCGCCGTCCTTCAACACCCCGAGCGCCTGGTCCCGTTCGGCGTCGGAGGGCCGGACCCGGCCGGTGGGAAGCTCAGGAGACGTCATGGCCAGATTGTCGGCTCGACCGGCTCGGGCTGTCCAGATCACGCCGTGCGCGGGCGCATGGTTCGTACGTCACGGCAGTCCAGACGCCCCGTCCGGGCCCGCGGTTCCGCGCGGAACCGCAAGGCTCCGGAGGGTTCCGTGAGGTCGCGGCGGTTTCCGCAGGCCGTCTCCCCGAACGCTGTTCCCGCAGGCCGTACGGGACGTCAGGCCGTACGGGACGTCAGGCCTTGCGGGCGGCGGCCAGGATCTTGTCCATGGTGTGCAGGAACCGGGAGGTGGCCGATCCTCGGTAGGCCTTGCCGAACATGTCCTTGGTGACCCACTTGCCGTCCTGGAGGTGGACCACGACGTACGCGGCCCCCGGGTCGGCGCCGATCACCTCGACGTCGCCCTTCGGTGAGCGGCTCGGGAGGACGAGGTCGACCGGCAGCGGCTCGGAGAGCAGGACGACGACCAGCCGGACGTCCGGCGTCACCTCGACGCCCCGGAACGGTTCGGCAGCGAGCATGGCCGCCACCTCGTCGACCGTCCGCAGCATCACCGGCACCGGGTAGCCGAGCGCCTGCTCCAGGTGCTCCTCGATCCGGCGGGTCAGCGCGGCGCGGTCGGGCCCGGTGGCGGGCTGGGCGGTGAGTCCGTCGGGGGAGGATTCGTCGGTGGTGAAGAAGACGTTGCCGCTCTGGATGTAGGAGCGGACGTTCCCCAGCCCCAACTCGGCGAAGAGCGCCCGCAGCCGCTCCATCTTCACCGTGCGGCCGCCGACGTTGATCGCCCGCAGGAACGCGATGTAGGTGGTCGTGGTGGTCACCCCGCCAGTGTGGCACCGCCGTACGACAACGGCCCTGCCGTACGGGGCTCTGCCGTACGGGGCCCGGCCGTACGACGGCCCGCCCGCCCGCCGTCTCGGAAGCCGTTCGTGCACCGCGGTTGTCGGTGCCGGGTGCCAGACTGGCGCCATGGCTACCTGGCAGGATTTCGAACAGCAGGCTCCCGATCTGGCGCCCCTGGTACGGGCCCGGTTCGAGGCAGCCAAGCACCATGTCCTGGCGACGCTGCGCAAGGACGGTTCGCCGCGCGTGAGCGGGACGGAGGTCGAATTCGTCGGCGCCGACCTGTGGCTCGGGTCGATGTACGGCGCGGTCAAGGCGCGCGACCTCCAGCGCGACGCCCGCTTCGCCCTGCACGCGCACCCGGGGGACGAGACCATGGCCGGCGGGGACTCCAAGGTCTCCGGCCGCGCGGTCGAGGTCACCGACGAGACCGAACTCGCCGCGTTCGCCGCCGATCTGCCCGAGCCGCCGCCCACCCCGTTCCACGCCTTCCGGCTGGAGCTCGACCAGGTCGTGCACACCACGGTGGAGGGCGACCACCTGCTGGTCGACAACTGGCACCCGGGCCGGCCGGTGGAGCGGATCCAGCTCCACTGAACCGACCGGCCGCAGGTCCTGGGGAGGAAGCCAATCGGCAGGAAGCCCTACGGCGGAAGCGCTACGGCAGCACGGACTTGAGGGCCTCGGGGGTGCGGGCCACGACGGCGTGGCCGTCGTCCGCGGTGATGATCGGGCGCTGGATCAGGATGGGGTGCTCGGCCATCGCCGCGATCCAGCGGGCCCGCTCGCCCGCCTCCCGGGGCCAGTCCTTCATCCCCAGGTCCTTCGCGGCCTGCTCGTCGGTGCGGGTGATGTCCCACGGCTCCAGGCCGAGGCGCTGCAGCACCTGCTCCAGCTCGGCCGCGGTCGGCGGCTCGTCCAGGTAGCGCCGCACGGTGTACTCGACCCCGGCGGCGTCCAACTCGCCCAGGGCCGTCCGGCACTTGCTGCAGCGCGGGTTGATCCAGATCTCCATGCCGGCCAGCCTACCGAGCGGCCCCCGGCCGCCTCGGGAACCGCCCGACCGCCTTGCATACCGCCCGGGCACCCGGTCACCCGGTCACGGGAACTCCGTCGTGCCCCCGGCGGTTCACGAACGGGGAAGCGTGCGTGCGGGTGTGAGCGTGATCCGTGATCTCGGGAGGGGAGAACCGCATGGACGGCGCGGCGATCATCGAGCAGCTGATGACCACTGAGGTCAGGGCCGATCCGTACCCGCTCTACGCGAAGGCGCTGGAGCTGGGCCCGGTGGCCCCGGCCGGCGACGGGATGTTCGTGGTGAGCGGATACGCGGCGGTGAACAGGGTGCTGCGCACGCCCGCCTTCGGCGTCGCCACCGCCGACATGATGGCGGGCCTGGAGCCGGATTTCCTCATGCACTCCTCGCTGGTCCTCTTCGGCCGCTCGATCCTCCAGCGCAACGCCCCCGACCAGCCCCGGGTGCGCTCGATGATCGCCTCGGTGTTCACCCCGCGCCGGGTCGCCGCGCTGCGCCCGGCCGTGGAGCGGGCGGTGGCGGGCCTACTGGACGGGATGGCCGGGCAGGGTGCGGACGGTTCGCCGGTGGACTTCATGGACGCCTTCGCCTTCCGCCTCCCGGTCGGGGTGATCTGCGAGCTGCTGGGCGTCCCCGAGCGGGACCGCTACCGCTTCCGGGGCCTCGCCTCCGACCTGACCGTCGTCCTGGAGATCAGCGCGGACCCCGGCGAGCTGGCCGAGGCCGACCGGGCCGCGGACGAGCTGTCCCGGTACTTCACCGAGCTGGCCGCCGAGCGGCTGGCCCGGCCGCAGGACGACCTGGTCAGCGATCTGGCCCGGATCGCCGCCGAGGACGGCGGTCGGCTCTCCGCCGAGGAGCTGCTGGCCAACCTGGTGCTGCTGCTGGTGGCCGGCTTCGAGACCACCACCAACCTGCTCGGCAACGGCCTCGCCCTGCTGTTCCGCCACCCCGAGGCGGCCGCGGGGCTGCGCAGCGGCGCGATCACCCCGGCCGGGTTCACCGACGAGGTGCTGCGCTTCGACTCGCCGGTGCAGGCCACCGGCCGGGTCGCGCTCGAGGACGGCCTGGAGGTCGACGGGCTGCCCGTCCCGGCGGGCAGCGCGGTGACCCTGCTGATCGGCGCGGCGAACCACGACCCGGCCCGGTACGAGCGCCCCGGCGTGTTCGACCCGACCCGCACGGACAGCCAGCCGCTCAGCTTCGGCGGCGGCCCGCACTTCTGCCTGGGTTCCCAGCTGGCGCGGCTGGAAGTCGAGGTCGCGGTACCGGCCCTGCTCGACCGCTTCCCCCGGCTCGCCCCCGGCGGCGTCCCCGTCCGGCGGGACCGCCTGGTCCTGCGCGGCTTCGAGACGCTGCCGGTGACGGTGCGCTGAGCCGGCCGTCCGCCGTTGCGCGCGGTGACCGCGCGGTGACCGCTCGGTGACCGCAGGGTGACCGTGCAGTGGCTCCTCGGTGGCCGCCCGTCCGGCGCGTCCGGCCCCCGCCCGTCCGCCGAAGGGACGGGACGTTCGGCCGCTCGTCGCTGGGCCGTTCGTGGGAGAGCATGGAGGAACGAAACCAGTCATTCCGGACCAATCAACCCGGAACGGCGCCAGCCAGGAGGTGCCTCCGTGCCCACAGCACCCCGCCCGCCGCACCCGGCCGCGCTGGAGCCCAGGGTGCCGCGCTGGGTTCCGTGGCTCCCGGTGGTCCTGCTGCTCCTGGACCTGACCGCCGAGGCCGTCGTCCCGAACGCCGTCGCCGCCGGCTTCCTGCTGACCGCCCTGCCCGTGGTGGCCGCGTTCAGCTACGGCCCGGTGCTGACCGCCACCGCCACGGGCGGTTCCCTGGCGCTCCAGCTCGTCCTGGCGCTGCGCGCGGGCCACATCAACGAGCAGCACCACGTCTGGGTCTATGTCGCCACCCTCCTCTCCGGCGTGATGGGCACCGCCCTGTCCTGGCAGCGCACCCGGCAGAACCGCAACCTGCTGCAGGCCCGTACGGTCGCCGAGACCCTGCAGTGCACCGTGCTCCGGCCGGTGCCCGAACGGGCCGGGGGTCTGCGGGTGGCCGGCCTCTACCGCTCGGCGCAGGCCGACGTGATGGTCGGCGGCGACCTGTACGAGGTGTGCGACACCCGTTTCGGCGTCCGGGTGCTGCTCGGGGACGTCCGCGGCAAGGGCCTCGGCGCGGTCCGCACCGTCGCCGACGTCCTCGGCGCGTTCCGGGCGGCGGCGTACGACACCCCGGGGCTGGTCGACCTCGCCGACCAACTGGACCGCGCGGTACTGCGCGACGCCGCCGACCGCGGCGACGACGAACTGTTCGCCACCGCCGTCCTGCTGCAGTACCGGCCGGGCTCCGACTGCGTGGAGATCGTCAACCGCGGCCACACCACCCCGCTGCTCCTTTCCGGGGACGGGATCTCCCCGGTCGCCTGCGGCGACGACCTGCCACTGGGCCTCGGCCACCTCGCGCCCGCCGAGGAACGCGGCAAGCCGACCGCCGTCGCCCTCCCCCCGGGCCACACCGTGCTGCTCTACACCGACGGCGTCAGCGAGGCCCGGGACACCACCGGCGCCTTCTACCCGCTGGTCCCACGCCTCGCCGCCCTCGGCACCAGCGAGCCCGAACGGCTGGTCTCCTTCCTGGCCCAGGACGTCCGCCGCTACGCCGGCCTGCTCGCCGACGACCTCGCCGTCCTCGCCCTCACCCCGGACGGCCCGGACACTTCGGACGCCTCGAACACCCCGGCGTTCAGGTAGCTCTCGGCGGTCGTGGCGATCCTGGCGTCCCACGGCTCCGGCCCGTCACGGGCCTGAGCCGTCATGCTCGCCTGACCGTGTGTGCGCTATCTTCTGCCGTGAGCATTTTCCCCCGGCAACGATCAGGTTCCTCGGGCCTCCGCAAGTCCGGTAAGCCCGGCCGTCTCGCCGCCCTGGACGGCCTGCGCATCCTGGCCGCGCTGATGGTGGTCTTCCACCACTACGTCGGATACGGCGGCGGCAGCAAGCCCGAGGACAGTGCCTGGGGCAGGCCGGTCCAGGACGTGTTCCACCGGGCTTCGTGGGTCGGGGCCTACTTGTGGACCGGCATCTGCCTGTTCTTCGTCATCAGCGGGTTCGTGATCTGCATGAGCAGCTGGGGCCGCCCGGTGGGCGACTTCGTCCGCTCCCGCGTGATCCGGCTCTACCCGGCGTACTGGTTCGCCGTCCTGGCCTGCAGCGCGGTCGTGGCGGTCTGGCCGCTCGTGCGCCACACGCTCCCGGCGGAGCAGGTCCTCGCGAACCTGACGATGTTCCATGAGGGTCTGGGCATAAAGGACGTCGATGCCGTCTACTGGACGCTCTGGGTCGAGCTGCGCTTCTACCTGCTGTTCGCCATCGTGGTGTGGCAGGGCGTGACCTACCGGCGGATCGTCGCCTTCTGCTCGATCTGGACGGTGGCGGGGCTCGTCTCGACGAGCACCAAGTGGCCGGTGCTGGAGTTCTTCGCGATGTCGGAGGTCTCCTCGTTCTTCGTCGCCGGCCTCGCGCTCTACCTGGTCCACCGGTACGGCCCCAACCTGATGCTCTTCGGCATCGTCGGGATCAGCTGGATCCTCTCAGTCCTCTACACGATCCAGCACCAGCACGAGCTCAATCCCTACCTCGACCGCCCCGGGCTGCCGATCTGGCCGGCCGTCCTGCTGACCACCCTCTCCTACCTGGTGATCATCGCCGTGGCGCTGGGCTGGGCCTCCCGGATCCAGTGGCGCTGGCTCACCTTCGCCGGCGCTCTGACCTACCCCCTCTACCTCCTGCACGAGACCATGGGCTGGACGGCCCTGCGCGCCCTCTACGACCGCGGCACCAAGCCGTGGGTCGCGGTGGGCATCGTCACCGGCGGCATGCTGGTCGCATCCTGGCTGGTCCACCGGTTCATCGAGAAGCCGCTGACGCCACGCCTCAAGCAGGGCATGACCACGAGCATCGACCAACTGCGGGCCGCCGAACCGCTGCGCCCTCAGCCCACACCGTCGTCCCCGGAGCCCACGCCGGTGCTGCAGACCGTGGCCCCCTCCTGGAACCCGTCGCCGGTCCCGGACGACACGCGCGCACCCCACGGGCCCAGCCCGTTCTGACCCGCTCCGTCCCGGCACCCGACAGGGCCCGGCGCCCACTGCGCCGGGCCCTGTCCCGTGCCTCCGCCAGTGGTGCTAGACCTGGTACCAGGAACGGAAGTCGGCCCCGGGGGTGGGTTGGTCGATGGCCCACGTCGTACCGGTGGCGTCCGTGGTGGTGACGATCATGGCTCCGTTGTCAGAGAGAGTGATTCGGGGGTCGCCGGCGAAGGTCATGCTCGGATCGCCGAGGTAGGCGCCGGTGGTGAAGGCGGAGGTCGCACCGGTCTGGCCGAACAAGGCAATGTGCCCGTTGGTGGTTCGAGCCACGACGTTGACCGTGCCGCTCGCACCGGCGGACAGCACGATGCTGGTGGCGCCGCCCGTTCCACCGCTGAGGCTGATTCGGTACCAGGACCGAAAGGCTTCACCGGCCTGAGCCTGGTCGATGCCCCAGATATCACCGTTGACGTCGATGGCCGCGACGATCATGCCCCCGCTGGCCGACGTGGTGACGCTGGGGTCACCGGCGAAGACAGGCGAGTCGACACCGAGGTACGCGCCAGTGCTGAAGGCCGAGGAAGCGCTGCTCTGGCCGAAGCAGGCGATGTGGCCGTCGGTGGTGCGGGCGAAGAGGTTGAGCGTGCCGCCCGCTCCGGGAGACAGCACGGACGCTGTTCGGCCCGTGAGCCCGCCTTTGATACTGACCTTGTACCAGGTCCCGAACGGTGATCCGGGGGCGGATTGGTTGGTCGCCCACAGGTCGCCTGCGATGTCGACGGCGGTCACGGTCATGCCGCCGTTGGTGGAGAGGGTGACGGCCGGGTCCTGGGCGAACACGGGCGCGGAGCTGCCGACCGCTGCTTCGGAGCCGAAGGACGCCTCGGGGCCTGGCTGGGCGTAGTCGACGATCTGACCGGCGCGGGTGCGCGCGAAGACGTGGACGGTGCCCCCCGCGGCCGGGGACAGGATGGGTGCCGGGTCGCCGGTGTGGCGGCCCGGGCCGCTGAGCGGGGTCCAACTGCGGAAGCCGGATGTGGGGGTGTTCTGGTTGGTCACCCACAGGCTTCCGTCGGTGAGGACCTTGACCGCGACCAGCGTGCCGTTGGCAGCCCGCGTCATCGCGGTGGCCGGGCTGCGCAGGCTCTGCCCGCCGTCGAGTGCGGTCGTGGTGTGCAGGTCGCTCGGGGCCGCCAGACGCGGCAGACCCAGCCCGGTGGGGGTGCCTGGGTACGTGAGCAGGCAGCCGGTGGGGCAAGTGGTCGTCTGTGCGGCTCCGTCCGCGGTGTAGTAGGTGACGGTGATGTTGGAGTCGGCCGGGGTGGTCGTGAGGACATCGCCGGTGGCCTGACCTGGGGTCGGGGTGAACAGTGGGTAGCCCTTGCCGCTGTCGGTGACGCTTCCGTGCAGGTTGCCGGGTGTCGTGATCAGAGGCCTGTGCTGAGGGTCGAAGCCGGTGGCGTAGACGGTGCCGGTGGCCGGACTACCCACCTGGTAGCCGCGGCCGTCGGCATTGTGGCCTCCGAGGACGAGGCGGATGCGTCCGTATTCGCCGTCACCGGGGTCGGTGGTGTTCCGGCGGGCGAGCAGGTCCGGGATGCCGTCGCCGTTGACGTCGCCGGGGGCGAGGACGTCGTAGTCGGTCCATCCGGAGGCGGAGATGACGGTGCCCGGTTTGAGCTTGTTGGTGCCGGTCTCGGCGGCTAGGGGTCCCTCGCCGGTGCCGCTGTAGAGAACGAGGGTGTCGCCGTCGTTGGCGATCAGATCGTCGCCGGCACGACCGTCGAGGTCACCGACGGCGACGATCTGGCTGGTGCCGGACCAGTCGCCCCCGCTGGGATGGGCCAGCTCGGTGCGCCTGGATTCGTCGGGGGCGCCCATGCCGTCGCCAGGATAGAGGTAGAGCCGAGTGCCCTGCTTGACCAGGAAGTCCTCGTAACCGTCCTTGGTCTGGCCCGGGCTCTGGCTGGTGAAATCTCCCCGATGAGTGATCTGAGCCCCTGACCAGCCAGGGTTGGCGACGGTGCGGGGCCGGTCGAAGGTGCCGTCACCGCGGCCGGGGTAGAGCACCAGTTCGCCGGTGCTGGTGGCGGCCACCAGATCGGCGTGCCCGTCACCGGTCAGGTCGCCGCGCCGGTCGCCGGCCAGGGCCGGGTCGGTGGCGTCGTGAACGTAGTTGTTCGCGGCGGTGGTGATCAGCGTGGTGCTGGAGTTCGGGCCGCCGTCGGATCCGTCGTAGGGGGAGAGGTTGCCGGCCTTGTCCATGGCTTGGACGGTGAGCCGGTTGGTCGGCCAGAAGGTGGGGGTGACGGTGATGGTCGCGGTCCCGTCAGGGCCGGCCTTCACCCAGGTTCCACCGCAGCCCTGATTGACGACGGGCAAAGGCTTGTTGAGGGAATAACAGAAGCCGGTCAGGCCGAACTGGTCGCTGGAGGCGAACTTGATCGTGCGCGGGGTGCGCGGAGGCACCTCGCCGACATCGATGCTGTGACCGTCCGCGGAGGTGACGGTCGGCTTCGTGGGCGGCGTGCGGTCGACGTTGAAACCGCAGTCGCGGCCGAATCCGGTGACGTCGATGCCGTCTTCGGCCTGGACGTGCCACTTGTAACGGCCACCGTCGCGCAGCTGGTCGCCGCCGAGCCTCATGATGGCCCAGGATCCGCTGGGAGCGTGCGCCCGGTCGACAAGGACGGACTGTCCGCTGTCGTGGTCCCACGCCTCGAACTTGGCCTTCAGATCGGCGTCGTTGTCGGGATCGGAGATCTTTGCGGTCAGGATGACGTCGTTGCGCCCGATGGTCGGCCAGGTCGCGGGATCACTGACGCACGGAACGTTGACATTGCTGGAACTGCTGGGTGTCCACTGGCTTTCCCAGGCTGCGTAGTCGTCGAGCGAGGGTGGGCGGTTGTAGGTGACCTCAAGGTACGGGTTGTTCTTGAACCGCTTGTAGCTGTTCTTGTTGCCGAGGTAGTTGTCCGGAATGCGCAGGCCGAGGGTGAAGCTGTCGGGCGTGCTGCTGTTGACGACTTGCTGGACCACGTCACGCAGGGCATCGCTACTGAAGTCCTGGCCCTGGACACCGGGGCAGTACGTGGGGTTGCCGTGGGCGAAGGCTTTCGCGTCAAGGAGCCGGTCCCAGGAGGCCTGCCGGTTCCAGGTGGGTGTAGCGCCGCTTATGGGGCCGGTCGCCCACAGTTCGGTGTTTCCCGCAGCGCTCGGGTCGCAGCCCCAGGAATGGGTCTCCTCCACATGGAAGGTCGCCGACCTGATGGTGGCCCCGGCCAGGCCCCGGGTGTTCATCTCGAAGTAGGAGCGGGTGTTGCCGCTGCCGTTGTAGCCGACGCGCGGCTCGTCGGCGGGGTTGTCGGAGTGCCAGCCGTTCCCGTCGGGGTAGGCGTCGCTGGGGGTGGCGGAGTAGACGACCGCCCAGCGATTGCGCCAGCCGTCGGTGAACGTCGGGTCGATGACGACCGGGAAGACGGTGTCGGCGCCGTGCAGCAAGTCGGCATCCGGGGTAAGTCGCAGCGTGTCCGAACTGATCTGGGTGGCCATCGTCTTCGGCGCATGCTCGGTGACGGTGGGGGTAGCCGGGCTGTATGAAGGGCTGCTGTCGACCGACTGTGCGGCGGCTGTCGGTGCGGCCTTGGCCGCCAGGGAGGCAGGGGCGGCGACGGCCTGTCGTGAGGTGTCGGCGGGGGCGTGGGAGTCCCACATCCGAGGTGCCGCCGCCGTGAAGACCGTGCGGCCGGTGCCATCGGTCGCGGCTATCCGGCCGTCCTGGCCGGCGTCCAGGGTGATTCCCGCAGTCTTGAGACCGTAGGTGACCTGGGCCAGACGGGGATCGTCAGCTGCCTGGCGGGTCTTGACGATCAGCTGGTGGGCGAAGCCGTCGGTCTCGGCGAGGATCTTCAGGTCCACGCCGGGAAGCACCTCGCGGTACAAGGCGGTGCTGCCGTTGAGTTCGGGTTTGGGCAGCGGTGCGGGCCAGGTGATGGCGAGCGACTTGCCGTCCTTCCCCATGGCGGCCAGCGGACTGCCCCCACCGGCGGAGAAGGTCATCGGGAATACGGAGGCCTTGGGACCGATGCTGCCGTCGGAGCGGCGCTCAAGGGTCGCGTCGGCCGCCTGCCAGTGTCCGTCGACCTTGGCGCGTACCGGCCTGGCGTGGCGGCGCTGGGTGAAACTGCCGTCGGGATTGGCCACCAGGTCGGTCGTTTCGTCCTGGCGCTCGGTGACGTCGATGGGTTTGCCGATCTGGCGTGCTTTCACCGCGGCGATCTGCTCAGGGGTGTTCGCTTGGGGCGTGGCCGAGAGGCTTCCGGTCTCGGCGCGGGCAGGGGCCTGTCCCAGCGTGGCGATGCTCACGGCGGTCGCGGCGATCAATGCGGCTGCTGACCGTTGAGCGGTTCGTCCTATTCGGCGCGTGTTGTGACGCTGCATCCCCTTCTCTTTCTGTGTGGTTCGCGGGCGCCCTCATCATGCAAGCGTGCGGTGACGAGCCAGCAGTCCTTGTGTGTGGCAGCGTGCGACGAGACGGAGGAAGGAGATGCAACATCGTGATCACGGAGCGCAATGCGCGGATTCCGTGGATGGACATAGACGGGAAAATCCGCTTTTTCGAGCGTCGTATCAGCCTGAGTGGCCATCACTTCGCTTGGGAAGAAGTTATAAAAGCGAGATAAATGCCTGAGGGGTAGGCAGGTTGGCGAACAATCGGATCCCTCCCGTCGGTCGGCCTTGGTAGCGTCCCGCCGGGTGCGATCGCACCAGGACCCGTAGAAGCCGACCAAGAGGAAAGAAACGGATGTATCCACCTGACACAGGCACCTCGCCCGGACCGCGGAAGCGCCGGTCCGAGGCAATAACACGCCCGGTGCTCCGTAAAGTTGTGCCCATCGCCGCGACGGCACTGATAGCCGCCGCCATGCAGGTCCCCGCCATCGCGATGGCGGCCGGCGACGACTTCAAGCTGCCACCCGTCCAGCACATCGAGTCCGTTCCGCTGTCCCGGGTGGTGCCGGAAAAGCAGGCCACCAAGACCGCCCAGCCACGGACCGAGCCCCCGGCAGCGGCATGGCCCAAGGCGGGGCAGGCCGAGATCACCGTTCCCGCAACCGCGGCACAACAGCCGTCCTTCCCGCCGAAGGCGCCCGGGCTGCCATTGACCGTCACGTCCGTCGGAACGAGTCCGGACGCGGGTCAGCAGCCCAAGGTCCGTGTGGCGCTTTCCGACCGGGCCGCCGCATCCACCGTGGGGCTCGACGGGATCCTGGTCGACCTGCAGCCCGTGGCGGGCAGTGCGGCCCCGGCCAAGGCCCGCGTCCAGCTGGACTACAAGGCCTTCCGCGAGTCGTTCGGGGCCGACTGGGGATCTCGACTGACCTTCGTACAGCTGCCCGCGTGCGCACTGACCACGCCGGACCAGCCGCAGTGCCGCACGGCCACGCCGCTTGCCGCCTCCAACGACACCAAGGCCGGCACCCTCACCGCCGACGTCGCCGTGTCGGCCCCCGCCGGCCGGTCCTCCGGTGGCGTGGTCAAGGCGTCCCTTTCCCAGGCCGCGGATACATCGGTTGCGGGCGCGACGGTGCTGGCCGCCGCGGCCGGCGCGTCAGGCCCGGACGGAAACTACAAGGCGACCTCGCTCTCCCCGTCCAGCACCTGGTCGGTGAGCGGCAACACCGGTTCCTTCAATTGGTCCTATCCGATCGAGCTGCCGTCGGTGCCCGGCGGCATGGCTCCCAAGGTCGCCCTCGGTTACTCCTCCGCGGCTATCGACGGACGTACCTCGTCCACCAACAACCAGTCTTCCTGGATCGGCGACGGCTGGGACTACAACCCCGGCTTCATCGAGCGCAGCTACACCGGCTGTACCGGAGACAAGGGCTCCGGCAGCAATGCCCCCGCCACGGGCGGCGACCTGTGCTGGAAGTCCGACAACGCCACCATCGCGCTCAACGGCAGCACCTCCGTGCTGGTACGTGACGACGCCAGCGGAGCGTGGAAGCTTTCCAGCGACGACGGCTCGCGCGTGGAGAAGCTCAACGGCAACGCGTCGGACACCGCCAACGGTGACACCGACAACGAGTACTGGAAGGTCACCACGACCGACGGCACCCAGTACTTCTTCGGCAAGAACCGCCTGCCCGGCTGGAGCACCGGCAAAGTCGAGACCGGTTCGGCTCTGACCGTGCCCGTGTTCGGCAACCAGCCCGGCGAGCCCGGCTACGCCGCCGCGTTCAAGGACTCCTCGCGGGACCGGGCCTGGCGTTGGCAGCTCGACTACGTCGTCGATCCGCACGGTAACGCCGTGGCGTACTTCTACGACCAGGAGAAGAACGCCTACGCCAAGAACATCGGCGCGAGCACCGGTACCCCCAAGGCCGACGCCGTCTACGCCCGTGCCGTCACGCTGAACCACATCGAGTACGGCCACCGGGCCGGCCAGGTTTACAGCGCCTCGCCCGCAGGCAAGGTACTCTTCAGTACCGCCGACCGGTGCGTGGCGGCCGACTGCTCCTTCACCAAGGCCAACGCCGCCAACTGGTACGACACCCCGGTCGACCAGTCCTGCGACAAGAACCAGGACTGCCGCAGCGGCGCTCCGACCTTCTGGTCCAAGAAGCGTCTGACCGGCATCAGCACGCAAGCCCTGCAGAGCGACGGCGGCTACAAGGACGTCGACGCCTGGAGGCTCGACCAGGACTTCCCCGCCACCGGGGACAGCGGCGGCCGGGCCCTGTGGCTCAAGACCATCACTCGAACGGCCACGCCCGGCGCTTCCCAGGTGACCCTGCAGCCCGTCACCTTCGGTGGCGACCTGCGCCCCAACCGGGTCGACTCCGCCGAGGGCCTTCCCCCGATGAACCGGTACCGGATCAACCGGATCACCTCCGAAACCGGGTCCGACACCGACATCAAGTACACCGACGTCGACTGCGTGGCAGGCGCCCTGCCCGCGCCGGACAGCAACAGCAGGCGCTGCTACCCGACCTGGTGGACGCCCGAGGGGGCGGTCGACCCGGTCCTCGACTGGTTCCACAAGTATTTGGTGGACACGGTCACCGAGCACGACCTGGTCGCCGGCTCGGGTTCCCCCGACAAAGTCACCAGCTACGAGTACCTCGACGGTCCCGCCTGGCGGCGCGACAACTCCGAGTTCACTTCGGACAAGGAGCGCACCTGGAACGACTTCCGGGGCTACCAGCGCGTCCGCACCCGCGTCGGCGCATCCGACAAGAGCCTGACCGAGACGGTCTACTTCCGCGGCATGGACGGCGACACCCTCGCCAACGGTCAGCCCAGGCCCGTCAGTCCGCTCCAGGGCGTCAAGGACGGCAACGAACTCGCCGGCTTCGTCCGCGAGAGCATCGTCTACGACACGGACGGGGGCAAACCCCTCACCAGCACGGTGAACAACCCGTGGGTCCGCGCGACAGCGAGCCGGGCGGCGAAGGCCCTGCCCAGCAAGGACGGAAAGCCCACCGCAACGCCGCCTAGCGAGACCGGCCGGCCAGAGGCTGCAGCGCTGCCTCCGGTGACCGCCGCGATGGTCCGCACCGAGAGCACGACCACGAAGACGCTCCAGTCTGACGGCAGCACGGCCCGCACAGTCCGTTTGAGCAACACCTTCGACGACTACGGCCAGGTCAAGACGGTCTCCGACGAAGGCGACACGAACACCTCCGGCGACGAGCAGTGCACCCGCACCACCTACGTCACCCCGGACACCGCCAACTGGCTCATCTCCTACCCCCAGTCCGTCCAGACGGCCAGCACGCTCTGCTCGACGGAGGCGACCCCGGCGACCATCACCAGCGAAGCCAGGACGTCCTACGACGGCCGGTCACTCGGAACCGCACCGGAACCGGGTAAGGGCAACGTCACGACGACTCAGGCTCTGGACCGCTTCGACGGCGGCACTCCGCACTACGTGACGGCCGCCACCACCGCGTACGACCCGTACGGCCGGGTGACCTCCGTCAAGGACGTCAACAACGCCGAGACCACGACTTCGTACACTCCGGCGAGCGGCACCCAGCCCACTGTGATCCGGTCCACCAACCCCAAGCAGTTCACGACCACCACCACCTACGGCGGCTTGCGGGTCCTGCCGGTGAAGGTCGTCGACGCCAACAACCGCACCACCTACGTCGACTACGACGCTCTCGGCCGCACCACCGCGGTGTGGAACCCGGGCCGGGACAAGACCGCCGCGCCCAACACGACGTACACATACACCATCGAACCGGGGAAGCAGCCCGCCATCACGACCAGGACTCTGCTGGAAGGCGGCGACTACCGCACCAGCATCTCCCTGTTCGACGGCCTGCTGCGCCCGCGCCAGGTCCAGGAGGAGGCACACGGCGGCAGCACCGCCCACAACGGCGGCCGCAATATCACCGACAGCTTCTACGACAGTCACGGCCGGGTCTACCGTTCCAACGCGGCGTACCACGCTGACGGAGCTCCCGAGGCTGCGCTGTGGATCGGTCTGGACAACAAGGTCCCGTCCCAGACGGAGACCGAGTTCGACGGCCTCGACCGGCCGACCGCCACCATCTTCAAGTCTCTGAACACGGAGAAGTGGCGCACCACCACGCGCTACGGCGTGAACTGGGTCGCGACGACGCCGCCCGACGGCGGCACCCCCACGCTCACCCTCACCGACGCCCGCGGGCGTACCTCCGAGGTGCGCCATTACAAGGGCGGAAGCCCGGACTACGACGCTCCCGCTTCCGCGTACGAGACGCTGAAGTACACCTACAACCCAGCCGGAAAGCTCACCCGGTTCAACGACCCCGCAGGTAACGGCTGGAGCTGGGAGTACGACCTGCTCGGCCGCCAGACCAAGGCCGTCGACCCGGACAAGGGCACCACCACCAGCTCCTACAACGCCGACGGCACGCTCGCCACCGTCACCGACGCCCGAGGCCGGACGCTCGCCTACACGTACGACGTCCTCGGCCGCAAGACGGCGATGTTCGACGGTTCGACCGCCGGAACGAAGCTCGCGGAGTGGGCCTACGACACCCTGCCCGGCAGTAACGGCCTGGCCACCGGCAGCACCCGCTACGACAACGGCAAGTCCTACACCACCGGCGTCACCGGCTTCAACAGCGCCGCCCGCCCCACCGGTACCAGCGTCACCATCCCGGACAGCGAAGGAGCCCTCGCCGGCACCTACACCACCTCCCAGACCTACACGCCCGACACGGGCCTGGTGGACACCACGACCTACCCGGCCGGAGGCGGGCTCCCCCAGGAGTCCGTCCACCGTGACTACACGCCCCTCGGACTGCCCACCTCGGTCAGTGGTGGCAGCCGGGTCTACTCCCTCGGCAACCAGTACTCGCCGCTCGGGCAGGTCCAACAGAGCGTCGTCGGTGACATTGGCTCCAGGGCGGTCCAGACCTACGTCTACGAGGACGCCACCCAGCGCCTCGCCGTCGCCCAGACCGACCGTGAGAAGAACGGACCGCAGACACTCGACAAGAAGACCTACATCTACAACCCGATCGGCGGCATCACCCGGGTCCGCGACGACCGCGACGATGCCGCCGTCACGGACACCCAGTGCTACACCTACGACTTCGCCCAGCGCCTGACCAACGCCTGGTCGGCGACCGACGACTGCGTCGCCAAGCCGACCTCGGGCAGCGGCCCCTATATCGGTGGAGTCGACCCGTACTGGACCAGCTACACCTACGACGCGGCCGGCAACCGCACCCAGGCGACAAACCGCACCAGCGGTGCCGTCCCCGGCCCGCTCATGGACACCACGAAGGTGACGTCCGTCGCCATCGCCGGTGACGCCCAGACCACCTCCGTCGCGATCGCCGACGGCCAGATCTACCTCGCCCAACAGCGAACCAACGGAAGCTGGCGCAACTACGAGAACCTGCACACCACGACCCAAGCGGGCCCTCTCGCCGCCCCGGTCGAGCACGTGGCAGCGGTCTGGGCCGACAACACCCTGCAGATCATGGCGATCTCCGGCGGCAAGATTTGGCACACCCTGCGCAAGGCAGACGGCTCCTGGCAGCCCTGGGGCGACGTCACCAGCGTCGTCGGAACGATCACCAACCCCAACCAACTGTCCCTGTCAGCCACCGCCTCCGGACTGGAAGTCCTCACCTTCTCCGACGGCCTCCTCAAGCACACCCTGCGCAAGCCCGACGGCCAGTGGGGAACCTGGGGCAACGTCTATGGCGAAACCGGAGCCCTTGACGGAGCCACCCGCGTCACCAGCGCGGCCACCGGATCCGGGCTCGAAGTCATAACGGTCGCGGGCGGCAAGCTCTGGCACACCATCCGCAACTCCGTTGGTAACTGGCAGCAGTGGGGCGACGTCTACAGCGTCACCGGCGCACTCGACTCGGCCGCCAACCTCACCGCGACCGCCACCGGTGCCGGCCTCGAAGTCGCCGTCATCGCGGGCGGAAACATCTGGCACACCGTCCGCAGGCCCGACGCCAGCTGGCAGAGCTGGGGCAACGTCAGCCAGGTCGTCGGCCAACTCAACCAGCCCGTGTCCGCAGCGGTCGTCAACTCCTCAGGCGACCTGAAGCTCATCACAGCCGCCGGTGGAGCCCTCAACTACACCAAGCGGGCCTTCACCACCGGCAGCTGGCTTCCCTGGACGCAACTCTCCCAGACCCCGGAGAACCAGCAGAGCGACCAGACCCAGCGCAGCTCCACCTACCCCGCCCCAGGAGGCGTCCGGCCCCACGCCCTGTCCCGCGTCGACACCACCGGTATGGGCGCCCGGACCGACACCTTCACCTACGACGACGCCGGCAACACCGTCCGCCGCGTCACGGCCGACGGCGACCAGAGCCTCGAATGGGACACCGAGGGCCACCTGGCCAAGTCCACCACCGCGGGCACCAGCACGACCTTCCTCTACGACGCCGACGGCAACCGCCTCCTGCGTCGTGAGCCCAACGCGGTGACGCTCTACCTGAACGGCCAAGAACTCAAGCTCGACAAGACCAACAACAACCAGGTCGCCGGCACCCGCTACATCACCGCCGGCAACGCCACCATCGTCAAGTCCTCCGACGGCAGCATCAACTACCTCATCAACGACCAGCAGGGAACCGCCCAACTCACCATCAGCGCCGACAACCTCGCCTACACCCGAGGCGACACCACGGCCTTCGGCACCCCCCGCGGAAAGAAGCCTGCCTCCTGGCCCACCGAACGCGGCTTCGTCGGCGGCACCAACGACTCCACCACCGGCCTCACCCACCTCGGAGCCCGCGAATACGACGCGGCCAACGGCCGCTTCATCTCCATCGACCCCGTCCTCGACCTCACCGACCCGCAACAGATCAACGGCTACGCCTACAGCAACAACAACCCCGTCAACCAGAGCGACCCCAGTGGCCTGTTCTCGATATTCGGGATCAAGATCTTCCCGGACGTCCCCAAAGCCAAAGATATTCTTCCGACAGCTGGAAAGATAGCTGCCGGAGGAGCTGATGCGGCCATCGGATGGTTCACGAAGAACAGTCCGTACAGCGCGATGAAAGATGCAATTGTCGCGGTGAACCAGCAGGCCGGTGTTACGGTCATTCCCGGAGTTTCCCCGAGCCGGTCGACCGAACACCCCATGGCAGATATGTTCGGAATTTCGCACGATGACCCGGCCTACAGATTCGGGGAGATTGCCGAAACCGTGGCGGAGATAGCCACGGACGGAGTCGGGGTAGCAAAGGGAGCTGCCAAGGGCGCCAAGGCCGCAAAGAATCTAATCAAAGACTCCGGCGGGGTCAAGAAGGCGCTTAAAAAGCTTTTCGGTGCATGCAGCTTCACCCCCGAAACGCCCGTCCTGATGGCTGACGGCACCGGCAAGGCCATCGGCGAAATCCAGGTCGGCGACAAGGTCAAATCGGGCGACCCGGAACGCCCCCAAGGGGAGGACAGCGGGGACCGAACGGTCCTGGCCACTCTGGTCAACGATGACGAGGACCTCGTCGATGTAACAGTCAAGACTGCGGGGGCTGTCGAGCAGACCCTCCACACGACGTCCAACCACCCGTTCTGGGACGACACGACCCATTCGTGGACGCCGGCGGGCCAACTCGTGAAGGGACACACCCTCAAGAGCGGCTCCGGTGACCTCGTTGAGGTCGCGGTCGCGCACCCTGTCACGGGTCGCGCCTGGATGCACAACCTGACGATTGCTGACTTTCACACGTACTATGTGCTGGCGGGGACCACTCCGGTCCTCGTGCATAACACCTGCGGTGGTGACAAGGTCTGGGAGCCGTTCCGCGAGGGCGTCGACCACACCGACCAGGGAACCCTTCCGGCGCATGCAGGGATTCCAGCCGGGGCTTCTCTTGACGCGGGTGAGTATCACTTCATCGTTCGCCAGGACGGTTCCTTGCGCGCTATGCAGAACGAATCAATGTGGGATCTCAATCCGGATGCCGGGCACACTTCCCTGGGCGATCGTCAAGGGGTGCTCATGGCGGGCACGTTCGATGTCGACGCAAATGGTGCGATATCCAGGATCGATAATTTCTCTGGCCACTACCGTCCGACGGATTCAACGCCATTGCTGAACGTAACTCGCAAAGCCTTCCAGGGGCACGGTTGGAACTTCGCCGACGACGCCTGGGATTACTACGCTGGGCCACCTGGCCACTGAACTGGTGAGTGTTCGCTGGGGGTAGTCTTGTAGAGGCTGCCCCCAGTGGGCTTGAAGCATCCGATGGGCTACCTTTTCCTATGTGGCGGTGACGATGGAATATCCGGCATTTCCCAAGCCCGACGTGCTCCTGGCGCGTCTTGTGCAGATTTCGGAGACCGACCTTCCCCGGGACAGCGGATTTCCCAAAGGTGAGCTGCCTCCGATCCAGGCGGGGGAATTCCCGACCGAGGAATTCCTTAGTCGATTGGCGGAGCGGGTCGGTATGCAGAGTCATGACCTATTCCTTATTGCGGGCCTGGACATTCCGGACGACGCATTGCACTTTGACCAGGAGGCTAGTCGCGAGCTCCCCCAACTGGTGAAGCGCGCACTCACCTTGCCCGCGGCTAGCCGGCAGCGACTGCGTGAGTGCGCCCGATCCCTGGCTGAGGTGCCGCAAACTGTCTCTCCCAGAGAGATGCGTTCCTTCGAGCAGTACCCTCCGGGTTTCGGTTCGCTCCTTGTGCGGATGCTCGCCCTCCGCAACCTGGGATGGTCCTCGGCGGCCAAGGTGATGTATCTGATGTCCGGTGTCTACCTGTCAGCTGCGACCATCGGGGCCGTAGGGCGTGGCGTCAAGGAACTCGACGCTGAGCTTCTCAACGGCTTTGCGGCTGTGATCGGCGTTCCGGTCGCTACCCTGGCCTCCTTGACCGGTATGCACCAAATAGCAGAAAGTCGCAGACACCCGGTGGAGATTATCGACACCGCCGCGCTGCTTTGGGATGTGCGGCACCTGACTGCAGGGCAGGTGCGGCAAGTCTCCCATCTCGCAGATTAGCCCTGGATATTCAGCACTGCTGGCGAGATGATGACCTGTTGGCAAAAGGTGCCCGTGATGGTATCCAGGAGTGACGGACCTCAGATGCTTGAATGTTTGGGATAGTCTTGATTCTGAATGCGGTGATTCACCGCAAGTGGCGCTACGCCGAGACGCGGCCCGAGATGTCGGGCGCTGATCGCCGAGGTCATGGAACCTGAAATCGGAGCTTCATGCTCTCTGACAGGTGTCACGTCTATGGCCTTGATTTTTTTTAGCCTAAACCCGCCAGATTTCGATCCCAGATTTGCTTCAGACTTGGGCGAGTCAAGGTTTCACGATCCAAGAAGCGCCCTTCCGGCCTCTGAGGTCCGTGCGACTGTGAAGGAATTCTGGAGCACGGGAAATCGGCCCAAGTGCATTCGCTGGGTCCGTGGTCGTGCGAATTGGCATCGCCTCGACGGAGACTTTTAGCGCAAAATAGAAGCGGCTCCACCGGAGGTAGCTCCGGTGGAGCCGCTGGGCTGTCTGGCGGGCGTGATGTGCGTGATTGTGCAGCCGCGTTGCCGTCAGCGTTGCCGTCGCCCGAGGAGGCAGCTTGTGGGATTCCTACAGCGCCGTGCCACCGTCCGTGCGTGACGCGCCATGCCAGCCTCGATGTTCGGCGACAGAAGGGGCTGTGAGGCAGGTAGTCGCGGCTACTGAAGTTGAATTCGTAATGTCGGTCTGAAGGTGGTCAGCCGTCCATGATCAGGCCGGTGGCGGCGAGGCATCCGTCGATGAGGTGAGAGCGGTACTGGATCTGCTTCAGGCTGCGCTTGACGGCTCGGGCGAGCTGGTCGAGGTCGGCTGCGGCGAGGTTGCCGATGGTGCGCTTGACGAGCGACCAGATGCCCTCTTGTGGGTTGAGGTCCGGTGCGTACGAGGGGAGTTGGAAGACGGTCAGCCAGTCCTGGTTCGCCTGGATGAACGCCTGCATCGGTGGCATGAGGTGGGCGCGCAGGTTGTCCCACACGAGGACGATCGGGCCGCCGAGCTGGATGTGCGCGCGGATGAGCAGGTCCCGGTAGTCCTGCCAGGTCAGGCCCTTCTTCTCGCCCTTGCGGCCGCGGTAGATGTGGAAGCTGTAGAACATCCGGGACCTCTGACCGGGCTTGTAGCAGCTCAGCCCCGCCATGGAGAGCCGGCCGGCTCCCCGGCCACGCACTCGCACGACCGGCGTGCAGCCGGCCCTGCCCCAGGTCCTGGCACGCGGCGGCCTCATCGACTGCCCGGCTTCGTCCTCAAAGACAAGCCAGGCCCCGCGGGCCGCCGCGGTGCTTTTACCCGCGGCCACGTCTCCTTC